>NZ_JACYFG010000036.1:0-300166 GCF_014803405.1 Pelagicoccus enzymogenes | reverse complement strand
TGTGGGGAGCAGCTTGAGGAGCTTCTTGATGTCATGGATGAAGCCCATGTCGAGCATGCGGTCGGCTTCGTCGAGCACGAGGGTTTCGATGGCTCCGAGCTGGGCCTCGCCGCGCTGGCAGAGGTCGAGCAAGCGTCCGGGAGTGGCGACGATGATGTCGAGCCCGCGGCGGAGCTTTGAAATCTGGGGGTTGATGTTTACGCCGCCGAAGAAGCAGGCGGAGTGCAGGTTCAAGCCGTGGCCGTAGTCGAGGATGCTTTGGTGGACTTGGGCTGCGAGCTCGCGGGTGGGGGCGAGGATGAGGGCCCGCGGGCGCTTGTTTTTGAAGTTCGACTCAGAGAGGCGCTGCAGGAGCGGCAAGCTGAAGGCGGCTGTTTTTCCGGTGCCGGTTTGAGCTCCGCCGAGGACGTCGCGTCCTTCGAGGATGGCAGGGATGGCTTTGGCCTGGATGGGGGAGGGCTCGGTGTAGCCTTTGGCGGCGACAGCAGCGGCGATTTCCGGACGGAGTCCGAGTTTTGCGAATGGCATATAGTGTTCGGTAGTGGCGGTCGCGGCCAGAGGTTCGATGACCTTGGCTCCGATCTGGCGACTTCCGTTTGGCCTGTTAGGCGGAGTTAAGCTTCGCCGCGACAAAAGTTGGTTTCTACCGGAGCGATGCGTCGGCCGATCAGAAGGCAGACGCGTTTGAGGTGCGGAGGGTTAGCGCAAAGATGCGGTTTCGCCTAGGAAAAAGAGTAACTCTTTTTGGGGAGGCCTAGTTGAGGCCGTCTGAAAGGATGACTTGATCGTCGGCAATGAGATCGTCTTCGTTGCGAACCGCGTTGCTGGATGATCGAGGCATGGCCGATTCTTTCTTCTGCTTTTCCAGCCTCTCCGCCTCTTCCATCTCCATGGAATGGGTCACGGCATCAGCGAGATGACGTAGCAGCTGGCCTTTGCGAATGGGCTTGGAAAGGGCGCGGTAGCGGGCCCCGTCGATTTGGAAAAAGTAGTTTGGTTTTGCGGCGCGGTTGGCGAGGATTCCGGTAAGGAACAAGTATTTCGTGAAGCGACAGTCGTTGTTGTAGGTGAGCTCCTCGACGATCTTGGTCCCCTTCATATCAGGAAGCATGACATCCACTATCATGGCCCGCGGCGGATTCATTTCGGCGATGTGCAGAGCGTCTTTTCCTTCTCCGCATTCGAGTACGTCGTAGCCAGCTTGTTCCAGGATGCGGGTGATAAGCTTGCGGGAGGTGCGATCATCTTCGACGACGACGACGCGGTGCTTGGATTTGGGCCGGATTTTTTGCATTTAGAGCCGTTGGTGGGACAACTCACGAATCGTCTATCCGTAGAAGTTCTTGAACGGACATCGCTAATTACCGGTGATTTCAATGAAAATAGTGTCAAGAAGCCGGCCTTTGAGTCGCTTCAGTCTCTGACTTGGATGATAGCGGAGATTTCCACTGGGGCCCCGAAGGGGAGGGATTGGGCACCGATGGCGATGCGCGAGTGGCGGCCTTTTTCGCCGAAAACTTCTACGAGGAGGTCCGAGCAGCCGTTGATGACTAACGATTGCTGCTCGAAATCGGGGGTAGAGTTGACGAAACCTTCAACCCGCACGATTCGCTCCACCTTGTCGAGATCACCGATTTCCGCTTTCAAGGCGGCGAGCAGGGCAATGCTCACCAAGCGAGAGGTCTGATAACCGTCTTCCACCGAGAAGTCGTAGCCTAGTTTGCCTTTGATGAACTGATTGTCAGGACCTTTTGCGATGGCTCCTGCAAGAAACACGAGATTGCCGGATCGGACCGCGGGCTGGTAGTTGGCGACTGACTTGGAGGCGGGAGGGAGTTCAATTCCGAGCGCTTTCAGTCGTTCTCCGGGCGAACTCTGCGAGTGGAGAAGGGTGGCTGTCAGTATCGAAAAAATAGATACGTATAGCGCTTGTGTGAATGTCTTAGAGTACGAAGGAAAGCGCATCGGTTAATTTGTTCATCTGTTCCATCGTGCCCATGCTGATTCGCAGGTAGTCTTGCCCGAAGTACTTGCGAGGACTGATCTTTAAGTTGTAGGCGCCGAAAATTGCGTCCGCCACCATCTGGGAGTTTCGCTTGGTGGGAGCTAGCACGAAGGTTGTTACGGAGGGGATGTAGAATTGGCCGATGGAGTCGTAGTACTTGCAAAGGTAGTCGCGAGATTCCGCAGTTCGGCGTCTTACGGCTGCGAGCCATTCTTGGTCTTGGTAGGCGGCGATAGCGGCTTCCAGAGAGGTGTGGCTGCAGCCGCAGCCGATGCCAGTGACGTAGTAGCGTGAGATCTTAGCGGCGAGCTCCGGAGAGGTGACGGCGTAGCCGACACGCATTCCGCCGAGGCCGTAAGCCTTGGAGAAGGTGCGCAAGACGATGACGGGCAGGCCCTCCCGCACGCAACGCATCATGGAGAGCTTGTCGACATCGCCAGCGTAGTCGATATAGGCCTCGTCGACGAGCACTGGGCACTTTTCGGATACGCTTTTGCAGAAGGCGTAGAGCTCGCCGGACTGGGCTAGCGTACCTACCGGGTTTTCCGGATTGCATACGTAAGCAAGGCTCGTTTTTTCCGTAATTGATTCTTCGATACGCGTGAGGTCGACTTGGTAGTCGGAGGTCCAGGGGACCTTGACGTGTTCGACGCCAAACTTTTCGGCCCACAACATGAGCGGGTGGAACGAGGGATCCGAGCTGACCATGTTTTGCCCCGGAGAGCTGAAGGCTCCGGCGGCGCCCATGGTGATGTCGGACGAACCGGCGCCGAGAATGACTTGGGAGGGGGCGACGTCTTCGCGTTGGGCGATAAGCTTCTTGAGCTTTTCTTGAGCTTCCAAGGGGTACTCGTTGGCGTAGACGAGCGAGGAACGGATGGCGGATATCGCCTTGATGGACGGACCGAACTGGTTCTCGTTGATAGAGAGGTTGGTGAAGCCGTGTGAGCTTGCAATAGGGGTAAAGGTCCGATCTTGGGCGAAGGCTTTCTGGGAAACGCAGGCAGCCCCCACGGCGATCGAAGCGGATTTGATCCAGTCGCGTCGGTTCATAAGGTAGACATCTTTTGGCCTACCGTAAGCGGGTTTCGCGCCACGGAGAGCGGCGCTTTAATTGGAGCAGCGGTAGGGGGTCGCGACCAAGGTCGCTCCTACATTTAGCTCGCTTTGGGCGCCCAGCGGCGTTCGCGTTGCTTCACTTTGACCGGCTCGGTTTCCACGATGCAGCCGACGACGGCTTTGTGCTTTCGGAGTTCGGTCCATTCCTTGGTGTTCACCCGCCAGCCGAGAGAACTGGCGGTCGCTGCGGATGTGATGCAACTCTCGGAGATACGGAAGGCGATATCGCTGGGGGTGGAGCCGCGGGTGCGGTCGAGCACTTCGCGTAGCTTGTAGAGGAAACTGTCGGTGTCCTTGTCGGGATCGAGGACCCAGGTGATGTGCTTGATCTGGCCAGGCATAAAGGCGTCGAGCGGATGGACTTCGAGTACGTTGAGGCGGACTTCGCCATCGCGGCGGATGACGGTACCCTTGATGACGACCAGCTTGTCGTTCTCGAGGTTGTGTCCGTATTCCTCGAAGGCGTCGGCGTAGCAATTGACGGTGAGAGAGGTCTTGCGAGTACCGAGGTTGAAGAAGGCCCACGGACGGTTGTCCTTGCGGGATAGTTTTTTGACCACGCCGCCAGCGACGCCGCAGGCTTGGAACTCGACCTTGTCGCCGAGGTTGTCGACCTTCTCCAGGTCGAAATTGGTGAGGGCTTCGGCGAGGCCTTTGTATTCATCGAGTGGATGCCCGGAAACGTAGAAGCCAAGCAGTTCCTTCTCGTAGCGAAGCATTTCGCTTTTCGAGAATTGCTTGCTGAGGTCCCACTGCGGGGGAGCGTCCTTCTCCTTGGGCTCTTCCACGATCATGTCGAAGAAGGATTCCTGGCCGCGTTCCTTGTCGCGTTGGGCCTCTGCCGCTTGGTTCATGGCTCCCTCCAGTCTGTGGAAGAGGGAGCCGCGGGGTTCTCCGGTGAAGTCGAAGGCGCCGGTCTTGATCAAGTTTTCTAGGACGCGCTTGTTAACGGCTTTGGTATCTACGCGTTCGAGCAAGTCGTCTAGACCTTCGTAGGGGCCATTGGCGTCGCGCTCGGCGATGATGGTTTTGGCTGCGGAGTCGCCCACGCCTTTGACGGCGCCCATTCCGAAGAGGATGGAGCCGAGCTTGCCTTCGGCTTTGTCCTCTTCGCTGTCGACCACCGGAGTGAACATTTCGTTGGACTTGTTGATATCCGGCGAGAGGACGCGGATGCCCATGCTGTTGGCCTCGTCGATGAAGTGGGAAACCTTGTCGGCGTTGCCCAATTCGGCCGAGAGCAGGGCGGCCATGAACTCGACCGGGTAGTTGGCCTTGAGGAACGCGGTGCGGTAGGAGAGCATCGCGTAGGCGGCGGAGTGCGACTTGTTGAAGCCGTACTGGGCGAACTTCTCCAGGATGGCGAAGATGTTGAGGGCTTCCTTTTCCTTGATGCCGTGGGTGGCGGCGGCGCCGTCGACGAAGATCTGCTTTTGGGCCTCCATGACGGAAGCGATCTTCTTGCCCATGGCGCGGCGAAGCATGTCCGCTCCGCCCAGCGTGTAGCCGGCGATGATACGGGCGGATTCCATTACCTGCTCCTGGTAGACGAGGACGCCGTAGGTTTCGGATACGAGTTCCTCGAGAAGGGGGTGGGGGATTTGGATCTTCTTGGGGTCGCGCTTGCCTTCGATGAACTGCGGAATGAACTGCATCGGCCCTGGTCGGTACAGGGCGATCAACGCGATAATTTCCTCGAAGACGGAGAGGCCGATCTGCTTGCAGAGGTTTTGCATGCCGCCCGACTCGAGCTGGAAGACGCCGACGGTGTTGCCGGCGTTGAGTAGGTCGTAGGTTTTGGGGTCTTCCAGGGAAACCTTTTCGATGTCGAAGTCCGGCAGGTTACGGGTGCGCTGGATGTTGTCTTGGGCGTCGGAAATGACGGTAAGCGTCTTGAGGCCCAAGAAGTCCATCTTGAGCAAGCCGAGGTCTTCGGACGGGCCCTTCGGGTACTGGGTGGTGAGGTCGCCTTCCTGCAGGGTGACGGGGACGAGATTGGAGATCGGTTGGTCGCCGATGATGATGCCGCAAGCGTGCTTGCCGGTGTTGCGCACCATGCCTTCGATGACCTTTCCGTGCTCGACGATCTTCTTGGCGACTGGGTTGACGGCGATTTCGTTGCGCAGGTCGGAGGACTTTTCGACGGAGTCGTCGAGCGAGATGTTAAGCTCGTCCGGGATCATCTTGGCGATCTTGTCGGCCTCGGCGAACTGCAGGTTGTTTACGCGAGCGAGGTCGCGCACGATCATCTTGGCTCCGAAGGTACCGAAGGTGATGATGTTGGCCACGGAGTCATGACCGTATTTTTCGCGTACGTAATTTACCACTACGTCGCGGCGGCGCATGCAGAAGTCGATATCGAAGTCCGGCGGGGAAACGCGCTCAAGGTTGAGCATTCGCTCGAAGAGCAAACCGAAGCGCAGCGGATCGATGTCAGTGATTTTCAATACATAGGCGATGATACAGCCCGCGCCCGATCCACGGCCCGGGCCGACGGGGATGCCTTGGCTGCGGGCGTAGTTGATGAAGTCCCATACGATGAGGAAGTAGTCGACGAAGCCGGTGCCGGTGATGATGGCCAGCTGGAAGTCCATTTGGCCGCAGACGAATTCGGCGAAGTCTTCGCGTTGGCCTTCCTTGGGCACGTAGGCGGAGCGATTGTCGTAGTCGACTCCGTAGCGTTCCTTGAGGCCCTTCTTGCAGAGGTCGAGCAGGACGAAGCCGTTTTTCTTATGCTTGGTCCGCTCCTCTACGGTGAGCTTGCAGACGGTGTCGTCGCCGTTCTGCTTGTTGACCTTGGTTTTTTCGAACTCGTAGATGTCGAGGATTCGGTCGAAGGCGGCGTGGTCGTCCTTGTATCCAAGTTCTGGAGGACATTCAAAAATCGGGTAGTGGTCCTCGCCGAACTTGATCTCGAGGTCGACCATCTCGGCGACGTGCACGGTGTTGTCGAGCGACTCGGGGACTTCCTTGAAAATCTCGTACATCTCCTGGCGGCTCTTGAGGTAGAACTCCTGGGAGGGATACTTCATGCGGTTTTCGTCGGAGATGATCTTGCCTGTCTGGATACAGAGAAGGGCGTCGTGCGGCAGGGCGTCCTCCTTGTAGACGTAGTGGGAGTCGTTGGCGCAGATGACCTTCAGGTCGAACTCCTTGGCGAGCTTGAGCAGGCCGGGGATGATGCGGCGCTGGACCGGCATGCCGTGGTCCTGGATCTCGATGAAGTAGTTTTCCTTGCCGAAGATGTCGACGAAGGTAGCGGTGGCCTTACGGGCGTTTTCCTCGTCCCCGTAAATCAAATACTGAGCAGCCACGCCGTTGATGCAGCCGGAGAGGCCGATGAGGCCCTTGGAGTATTTGGCGAGGGTGTCGATGTCGGCTCGCGGCTTGTAGTAGACGCCGTTGACGTGGGCGTCGGAGACGAGCTTGCAAAGGTTTTGGTAGCCTTCGAAGTCCTTTGCGATGACGCCCTTGTGGTGGATTTGGTATTTCGGGAAATCCTCCTTGGGCGGGATGTAGTCTTCGGGGATGTCGCCGATGTCGTCGGTGCGCTTGCGTTCGCGTTTGGGGCGCTCGGACTGCTTGTGGTCGTTGACGTAGTAGAGCTCGCAGCCGATGAGCGGCTTGATGCCGACCTTTTTGCAGGAGCGGTAGAAGTCGATGGCCCCGAAGAGATTACCGTGGTCCGTCATGGCGAGGGCCGGCATGCCGAGCTCCAAGCAACGTTGGGCGGCGCGCATCGGCTTGGCGCAACCGTCTAGGAGAGAGTAGTGGGTGTGGTTGTGTAGATGGACGAAGGGGCCTTCGGCGGGATTGGACATGCGACGGAGTGAAGCGTGAAAATCGGAGCGTGGAAAGGGAAAGGTTTTAGGAGTTATTCACAGTGTCAGGTCGAAGTCGGGACTCTTTCGGCGCGTGATTGTGGCTTTACTGTAACGCAGTTAGGTTGGCTTTGTTTGTAAAAACGTCGATTTTGTAAGCGATGAATTTCGATCCAATGTTGTCGCCCGCTAGCCGGGAGTTCGAGCTCTACAAGTTGATGGTAGAGCAAGCGTTTCTCGATGGGGACACGCTTTTGTCGGAGGCATCTGAGTTTTTTCAGAAGCTGGACTGTCGCTATGCGGCGGTAGTGAGCGAGGGCGAGGTGCTGGGCGTTTGCAGCCGTTCGCGCATTGGAGCGTTGCTAGGTTCGCAGTTCGGTTTCGCGCTGCACACCCGTTCGCGAGTCAGGGACTTTTTGGAGGAGGGAAGCCTGACGGTAGTGATGGGGGAGCGCTTGGAAGCCATTTTGCTGAGAGCCTTTGCTCGGGAAGAGCGCATGTACTGGCAAGATGTTGTGGTGACGGATCAGGATGGTCGCTATGTCGGATTGCTGCGGGCCAACACTTTGGTGCGCTTGCAGAGCGAGTTGCTTGGGGAGAAAGTCGAGCACTTGGAGGCTCAGAAACGAGCGCTGGAGGAGACGACCGCGGCTTTGAAGCTCTCCAACCAGAATTTAGAGAAAGCGAGGGATGCGGGCTTGCAGGCGGCTCGAGCGAAGTCGGAGTTCCTGGCGGTGATGAGCCACGAAATCAGGACACCGCTCAACGGGGTGATCGGTATGATGACGCTTTTGGGGGACTCTACGCTAGACGCGGAACAGACGGAATTGTTGAGCACAGCAAACCAAAGCGCAGAGGCCTTGCTGTTGATCCTCAACGACATTTTGGACTTCTCGAGATTGGAAGCGGGCAAGTTCGAACTTGAGAAGTCCCGCTTCGAAATTCGCGAATTGGTGGAATCGGTTTTGACGCTGATGCTGGAAACGGCCCATGAGTCGGGTCTGGAGGTGGTTTGCGACATCGATCCGGCGGTCCCGCTAGCGATCGAATCGGATAGCGGTCGTCTTCGTCAGGTATTGGCCAACCTTTTAGGCAACGCGGTCAAGTTCACGGAGAAGGGAAGCGTGCGCGTGAGGGTGAGCTGGGATCGGGCAAGCGATGGAGATCGGCTTCGCTTTGAGATAGAGGACACGGGGATTGGCATTCCCGAAGACGCTCGAGCGAGGCTGTTTCAGCCGTTCATGCAGGCCGACTCGTCTACGACGCGACGCTTTGGCGGTACGGGGCTGGGCTTGGCTATTTGCTCTCAGTTGGCGACGGCATTGGGAGGCGAAATTGGGGTGGAAAGCGAAGTGGGACGAGGTTCGACTTTTTGGTTTACCATCAAGGCGAATCGCTCTGATTGCTCCAAAGACTTATATCCTCCCCTGAAAGCGCCGCGAGAGCAGGTGGCATTGGTCTATTTGAAAAACAAGACTGCTGCGCGCCAAGTGGAGCGGGAATTAGCCTGTCGCAATATCGTAAGTTTGTCTCCTCCAAGCGAGGAGCTCTTCGAAGCGCTTTTGAGGAATTGTTCGACCGGAGTGGATCTGGTGGTTTGCGAAGCTGGTTTTGCTACGGATTTGAGAGGACGCAAGCTGCCCACCCAAGCCTGGATTTCCGTCTATCCGAGTCACGGAGTAAAGTTGACGAAGTCCGACCTTGAGCGACACCACCATGTTTACCTGCCTATTCGCCCGAGCCAGTTTGGTCGGAGCGTGGAGAGGGCCTTGTGGAGAAGTGAAACCTCGCCAGCCTGCTCCGGAGAACCTCAGGTGTCGGAAGCTGGAGATGGCGCGGGGAGGCCTCGAGCTCAGGTGTTGGTGGTGGAAGACAATCCGGTCAATCGCCGGCTTGCCCAGCATTTAGTCAAGAGATTTGGGCATGATTGCCAGCTGGCGATCGATGGGGTGGAGGCGATGGAGATTTGCGAAAGACAGGCCTTCGACCTGATCCTGCTCGATTGCCAAATGCCGCGTATGGACGGTTACGAGTTTGCTCGAAGGTTCAGGGAACGGGAGGCTAAGTCCGGCGGGGAGGCGCCTAGGACCCCGATAGTCGCTTTGACCGCCAATGCCATGCAGGGAGATCGTGAACTCTGCTTTGCGGCTGGGATGGACGCGTATTTGACCAAGCCGCTCAAGAAGGCCTCTTTGAGCGCGACCATTGACATGGCCCTGAGTCGAGTGATGTTCGGCAAGGCGCTTTCAACGGGATCTTGCGAGGTCGGGCGACTGGGCCAGAAAAAGGGTTGACGAAGCGTAAGAAAAGGGCCTTCTTGGGCGTCTTTCAATTTTTCCACCATGGCAATCGAAGTAAAAATCCGCAAAAACGAACCTGTAGAACGTGCGCTCCGCCGTCTGAAGAAGAAGCTCGACCGCGAAGGCGTCATCAAGGACGTACGCGCTAACCGCTACTTCGAAAAGCCTTCGCAAACGAAGCGCCGTCAGAAGAAGGTTGCTGCCTTCAACAACATGATTCGCTGCAAGTACGACAACTAGTCGTCGGCAACGTATACTGAATTTCTAGAAGACGTACCCATGGGGTACGTCTTTTTTTTGTTCTTGAGAATAGGGTGGATTTCGTAGCGCCGAGCTTTAGCCGGCGACCGCAGGCTTTCGATCCTGCAATGCGGTCGAGGGCTGAAGCTCCGCGCTACGGGAAAGCTCTCCTTGCGTGAATTCGCCTACTTTTTCTCCCAAGCAGTTACTTCAACCACGTTGTGGTCGAAGGTGCGGGCGGTTTTGCGGAGAACGTACTCGACATCCTTGCCTTCGCCCAGCTGCTCGAAGTTCGCGGACAACAGCTTTTCGATCGTGTCGCGGGTGGTGACGTTCTCGCCGTCGACTTTGAAGCCGCCGAGCCAGTTTTCCTGTTCGGTTACGCTCTTTTGCCAGTCGTAGGTAGATGCTATGACCAGCAGGCCACCCTTGTTGAGTCGTTCATGCACGGATTCGAGGAATTTCTCTGGATTGTAGGAGCGTTCCAGCAAGGTATCTAGCAGGATCAGGTCGTATCCAGAGTAGATCGACTTCAAATTCGCAAGGTCGCCCTGCATGAAGTCGACCTTTCCGCGAGCTCCGTCGAGTCCGAGCTCTTGAAGGTTCGCTTGGTGGAAGGAAACGATCTCGCCCTCTTCGGGCAAGGTGTACTGCGTATAGCCTTTATCCTTCATTTGCACGCCGATGCGTATCATGCGGGCGCTGAAGTCGATTCCAGTGACCTGCTCGTAGCCGGCTGCCAGTTCGAAGGCGGACCGCCCCGTCTTGCATCCGAGGGCAAGGGCTGTTCCGCGAGTGCGCTTAGTGGCGAGGTCGAGGCAGATTTGGGCAATCCTCTCCGGGTAGTTCGAGACGCCGAAGTATTCTTTGCCGTAGTTGAATTCACAGTACGGTACGACCTCTGGATCTGTTTCCCAGGAGTCGTCAGGGATTTCCACAGGTGCGTCGCTTACGATGTAGCGGAAGCCGGCATGCTGGTAGAAGTGGCGGCGAAAGGCGTAGCGCGAGTCGCGCATGAGCTCGTTGCCTGTGGATATCCACGAGCCGCCTTTGATGATATTGTGTTTCGTATCGAAGGTAGGCGTGGAAAAGTCGTCGTAGAGTGGGTGGATTTCGAAGCCGGCGTAGCCGCGAATGGGGGTTTCGGTGTGTTGCCAAACGTTTCCTACGATATCGTGGAAGCCGTGCTCGAATTCGTGGGTGTCGACGGGCACGGATGAAGCGGGACCTTCAAGGTTGATATTTCCAGGGGCCTTTCCCCATTCTGGGGCGTCGGGCAGCTCGCTGTAGTCAAGAAGTCGATACCACTCTTCTTCGGTTGGAAGGCGAACGGGTTGTCTCGTTTTGGCGGCCTTCCAGTTGCAGAACGCTTTGGCTTCAAGGTAGTTCGTTTCGGCAGGCCAAGACCAGGGCATGTCGATTTCCTTGAGCATGGTACGGAACTTGTAGCTGCCGTCCTCTTGGGGAAGCCAAAAGCGTGGACAGCTAGCTTTCTCGTAGGTTACCCAGTTCCAGCCTTCGTCGGTCCAGTAGTCGCGGGTGGTATAGCCGTCGTCCTCGATGAACTCCAAGTATTCCTTATTGGATACAAGGTACTTGCTCGCAGAAAAGGTCTCGATGTCCTTGGAGTAGCTGCCGTATTCGTTGTCCCAGCCATAGTAGGCATCGTCCCGCGATTTTCCGAGTTTGACCGTTGCTCCCGGAACCTCGATGAGCTCGTTGGAGACGGTTGGGTTGTCGCGGTCGCAAACCTGCCAGGTCGGATGGTTTGCGTCGAGCAGTTTGAGCGGTAGCTGCCGGATCAGCACGGAGCTGGTTTCCAAGTGGATACGCTCGTGTTCTATCCCCATCATGATTGGCCAGAAAGGACTCTCCCAGCCGATGGGTAGAGTAATGGGGAGCGTCGTGATGAGATTGTCGATACAGTCGCGCACCTTGTTGCGGTACTCGCGAACGTCGTCTGGGTCGGGCCACTCGTAGTGGGATTCGTTGAGATCGTCCCAAGACATTTCGTCGACGCCGATGGCGAAGATTGATTCGAAGCTTGGATTGATTCGATCGACTAGTTTGGCCAGCACTAGCTTGTTCATGAAGAACGTCGCGGTATGGCCGTAATAGAAGATGAGCGGGTGGCGGAGGGCGTCGGCTCGAGTGCGGTAAGCGACTTTCTCCAGTAGTGGCTCGAAGAGCGCTTCGTAGGCGTCGTAAGTTTCGTGGAAGTAGCGACGGATCTCTTCGCGTTTTTCTTCCGGATCGCCTTGAGCGAGGTTAACGGTGTAGGGCGTTTTGATCGCGGATGGGGCCGAATTTGTAATCATATAGATAGTCGGTTGGAGTTGCCCTTGTGTACGAACAGGGCAAGAGAGTGGCTGCAGGGGAATCTGCGCGACACCTGTTTGTTGCAGGAACGAGCAACAGCCTAAACCGCAACTATCATGACACAAGGCGGCTTCCTGTTTTTTTGCCGATCGCGGCCAGGGGGCCTTCCGCAAGATCTTGGCAGGGATATTCGCGACCAAGGTCGCTCTCGCGTCGACTAGAAGTCGCTCTCGATTTCGGGGATCTTGTTGTCAGTCTTGACCACGACCACAGGCACCTTGTTTTTGATGGCGATGCTCTGTTCCTTGAGGAAGCGGGCTCCGACTGCTTCGCAGGCTTCGCCTACGGTTTTGCAGGGGTACTTGCGTCCCTTTTTGGAGATATTGTATTCGTAGGTGGCGCGGATGAGCCGGTCCATGGTGTCGCTTACGGGATCGTCTTCTGGGATCTGGGCGACCCAGCCGACGTAGTCTTGATCGGGAATGGTGCCGTTGGGGTCGGAGACGATGAGCACGAACTGCTTTTTGACGGGCGGCTCCTTGTTCGCCTTTTCCGCCTCTGCTTCTGCTGCTGCTTGTTCCTCGATTTGTTTGAGCACTTGCTGGATCATGTCCGGCTCGAGTTGGTTGTTGGTGAGGACTTCGTGGATCAGTTCTACGGAAACTTTTGGCATGGTGTTATTTCGGAGATTTTTTACTCGTGTCGTGGTACGCGCTCTGCTGGCGTTTGTCTCTAACAGCCTTCTCAGATTTCCGCTCCTCCCACTCCATGCAAGAAGATATTTTCGACATCGTCGACGAAAACGATCGGGTCGTCGGCCAAGCTACCCGCTCAGAGGCGCATGCCAAGAAACTGCGGCATCGCGCGGTGCACGTGCTTATTTTTAACAACGAGGGAGAGGTCTTCCTGCAAAAGCGTTCAATGACCAAGGACACTTGGCCGGGCGCTTGGGATTCCTCCTGTTCCGGACATGTGGACAGCGGTGAAGATTACCTGACGGCGGCGTATCGCGAGTTGGAGGAGGAGCTCGGATACAAGCCGGAGCGCGAGTTGGAGATGCTATTCAAGCTGCTTCCTTGCGAGGACACTGGAGAAGAGTTTGTCCACGTCTATCGCGTGACCGGGAATGGACCCTTTCGACTGAATCACGACGAGATCGAAATCGGCGAGTGGAAGCCGATCTCGAAATTGCTGGAGGGGGTTGGCTTTACGCCCGATCGCTACTCGAGCGCTTTGCGATTGATCTTGGTGCGCCTGCAAGCGTTGCAGCTGCTGCCGGTGTGAGCTCTTCTTTATGGCGAAGATTCATTCAAGCGCGATTGTATCCTCCGACGCCAAGATCGGCGAGGCCGTTGAGATTGGGCCCTACGCGATCGTCGAGGGAGACGTAGAGATTGGCGCCGGTTCCAAGCTGGAGGCTCATGCTGTTCTCAAGGACGGAGCCCGTATCGGAAAATCGGTTACGGTTGGAAACTTTGCGGTGGTTGCAGGGCTGCCTCAGGACCTCAGCTTCGATTCTTCAACGCGAACCTTCGCTAAGGTGGGGGACGGTACCACCTTGCGGGAAGGCGTTACGATCAACCGCGCGACCAAGGAGGGCGGCTTTACGCTGGTAGGGGAGAGTTGCTTTGTGATGGCGGCAGCCCACGTAGGCCACGATTCGGTGGTCGGAAACAACGTTGTTATCGGCAACGCGAGTTTGCTTGGCGGTCACGTGAGCGTAGGCGACCGAGCCTTTCTAGGCGGCTGCTCGGGGATCCATCAGTTTTGCCGCATCGGCGAGAGCGTGATGTTTGGCGGGCAGTCTACAGCGACGATGGATGTGGCGCCGTTCACTATATTTGCGGAACGCAATGCCCTGTTCGGCTTGAATCTGGTGGGGCTGCGGCGCCGCGGCTTTTCCAAGGACGCGATCGCTGAACTGCAGCGCTGCTACCGTAAGGTTTTTATGGGTACAGGGAATATGCGAATTTTGGCGTCTGAGCTCTTGGAACGGAGCGAAGCTCTCTCCTCGGAGTCGATTCGCTTCCTTGAGTTTTTCGCAGGTGGGAAGCGCGGTTTCGCCACGCCAAACCGCTCTGTCAAGTAGGGGCCTATGAGACGAATAGCCATCACCTGCGGAGACCCATCTGGACTGGGGCCTGAACTGATCGAAGCGTGTTTGCTGGAAGAGAGCTATGGGGAGGCGGAGTTCGTGGTTTTTGGAAGTCGCTCTTGGTGCGAGAAATTGGAGTCGAAGGGAGAGGGGCGCGTCCGTGGCGTAGCCTTGAGCGATATCGACTTCGCTCCTGGCAAGCCAACGCCCGATGGGGCTCGACTCGCGATCGCTGCGATGGAGGCAGCTGCCAAGAGCTGCTTGGATGGAGAATGCGATGCGGTGGTAACGGGCCCGATCTCCAAGGCCTTGTGCGTGGAGGTGGGCTATCCGTTTCCGGGGCAAACTGAGTTTTTTGCGGACCGTTGGGGTGGAGAGCCGACCATGGCCTTCGTGGGCGAACACTTGAAGCTCTGCTTGGCGACCTGGCACATTCCGCTGGGGGCAGTGCCTGCGGCCTTGGACGAGCGTACATTTAAGCACAGCGTTCGGTCGGCGGCTCATCTCGGGCAGCGTCTGGGCTACGGACGTCCCCGAATTCTGGTTTGCGGACTCAATCCGCATGCGGGCGAGGGGGGCTTGTTGGGCACCGAGGAAATCGACCGTCTGAACCCTTGGCTGCGGGAGCTCCGCGGCGAATTGGAGGCGACGATCGAGGACTGCGTGCCGGGCGATACGGCATTTGGGCGCGCGATGAAGGGACAGGCGGACGTCGTTGTGGCCTTGTACCACGATCAGGGCTTGGCCCCATTTAAGGCGGTGGACTTCGACAGTGGCGTTAACGTGACGCTTGGCCTCAAGCACTTGCGGGTGAGTCCGGACCATGGGACGGGCTTCGAAATCGCGGGAAAGGGGATCGCCAGCAAGGGCAGCGCCCATCATGCGATCCAGCTGGCTTGTCGCATGAAATAGGGAGCTGGTCGGCCGAGATTGAGGCTGGACTTGATTTTGCTCGGAGACGCATCGATATTTCCGCTGTGCCAGAACAACACGCAATTCAGTTGCCCGAGGGGGTTCGCCAAGGGGATGATCGCCTGATCAAGCTCACTGACGCCGCCGTCGCGAAAGTCGCCAAGCTTGCGGAGAAAGAGCCTGATAAGCCTTTTCTGCGAGTGGGAATTTCAGGAGGCGGCTGCAATGGGCTGTCCTACAAGATGCGATTTGTGGAAAACGCCAAGAAAGGCGATATCCTCGTCGATTTCGGCCAGGCTCAAGTCATCGTGGATAGCAAGAGCGCCTTGTACTTGAAGGGGACGCATCTCGACTATTCCAATGCCCTGATTTCCGGAGGATTCAAGTTCAGCAATCCGAACGCGACCTCCAGCTGCTCTTGCGGCGAGAGCTTCAGCGTTTAAGGGAAATCGTGTATCGGGAGCGTTTCAGAGAGCTTTGTCACTTGGATTTCAAGTGTTTAGGCGTAATTAGTGTTGATCATCAGGGGAAAGCCGCGATTAGATGCTGCCTTCATTTGATTTAATCGAAGTACAATTATTGAATGCCAAAGCCACGAGGTAAGCGTAGACCCCCACGTAAATTAGACCCATTCGCCCAAATCAGGCGAAATCACCGAATTCGGGTTCCGAAAATCCGAGTCGTAGGACCGGACGGAAAGCAGTACGGTGTCATGGACACGAAAGAGGCTTTGGAGGTCGCTCAAGGAGCGGGACTCGATTTGGTCGAGGTTGCAGCCCAAGCCCGTCCCCCCGTCTGCCGTATCATGGACTTCGGCAAGTATGTTTACGAGCAGCAGAAGAAGTCCAAGGACAACAAGTCGACTTCGAGCAAGGTCAAGGAAGTGAAGTTCCGCCCACGGGTGGAGCAGCACGACTACGAGACCAAGCTGCGCCGCGCCGAGCTTTTCCTGTCGAAGGGCAACAAGTTGAAGCTTACGCTTTCCTTCCGCGGCCGCGAGATGTCGCACACGGAAATTGGTTTCGAAACCATTCGCCGCGCCATCGCTGACCTGGAAACCATGGGGCATGCGGACAACCAGCCGCGACTGACTGGCAGAAACATAAACGTAATGGTTTCGCCACTACCTGCGAACAAGCGTAAGCCCAAGTTCCTCCGCGAGGACGACGACCACGACGAAATCGAAGCATCCGAGCATCACGACGAGGATCACAGCGACGATGACGTTGACGATGTGGCGGACGACGCTTCCAAGGAGTAGCGGGTCCAGTCCAGATCGCTGAGGTTCCACACGGATGCATCTTTCCAAACGAAGCGGCACGCTCCTATCATTCGGCGTTGCCGCTTCTTTTTTGTTAGGCGGCTGCCAGAGTACCGAATCTGGCAAAGCGGTAGAGCCGGAGGTGTCTGCGATGGAGGAGGCGCCGTCGGACCTGCTAGGAGAAATCCCGCAGGAGGAAGACATTACCAAGTCTCGTGAGGCGGAGCTTCGAGAGCTCGAGGAGGCATTGGCAGCGGAGACCCAACCTAAGTCCCGGGAACCGCGTACCTTGGCTGAACAGGCCAAGTTTTACGGCGCCAAAGCGACCCGGCTCGCGGAAACGAAACAGTGGCGGCTGAGCAAGGGGGATCGTGTATTGTTGCTCAAGGAGGACAGTCGATTCGCTGAGCTCGACGGCGTGAAGGTTATTTTGGACGCCCCTCTCAAGCGAGTGCGGGGCAGTTGGCTGCTCGGCGACAGCGACCGTCGGATCATTCTCAATTCCGCGTTTGGCTCCTCCGAAGCTGGCGGTATTGGCATCGGAACGATCGTCCTAGATCCGGGTCACGGCGGCGTGCATGATGGAGCAAAGAACGAGAGAATCGGGATCCTGGAAAAGGAGCTGGCTCTCGATGTTTCGCTTCGGCTGAAAGGGCACTTGGAGTCGCGTGGTTTCAAGGTCGTATTGACTCGCTATGACGATCGTCACGTTGAGTTGAAGGATCGCCCCGAGATTGCGAACGGTTTGAAGGCAGATCTTTTCTTGAGCGTGCACTTCAATGCAGCGGGCAGGCCCGATCCGCATGGATTGGAGACCTATCTTTTTACGCCGGCCGGGTATCCCAGCAGTTCGGCGACAGAGGTGGGTGACGACGCGGTTCCTCATCCGGCGAACCAGAGAGACCAGCAAAACTTCGAGTTGGCTTACGCCATTCAAAAGTCGATGCTGGCACGGCTGGGACGCGAGGACCGTGGCGTTAAGAAAGGGCGTTGGGCAGTGCTCAAAACTTTGAATTGCCCAGGCTCTCTCGTGGAGTGCGGATTTGTATCGAACGACGACGAGGCCCTTCTGATCAGTACGGCGGGCTACCGCGAGCGTGTTGCTCAGTCTCTTTTTGAGGCGATTCTAAGCTACGCGGGCGTGGAGTCGGACAGCTAGGCGGGAAGGCTTCTGGAATGGACTTGAAAGCTATCCTTTTTGTCGGTCTCGGCAGCGCCTTGGGGGGAAGCTTTCGTTACCTGACGGTGATTTGGGTGGATCGGAAGGCAACGGGTGATTTTCCCTTCAGCGTTTTGGTGGCCAATGTGGTCGGATCTTTTTTGATCGGACTGTTGCTCCCTTTGTATTCAAAGTTTGGATGGGGCAAGGACGAGGCGGTTCCGCTCTTCTTGTCCTTTGGTTTGCTGGGAGGCTATACGACGTTCTCCACGTTTTCGTTGCAGACGTTGAAGCTCTTGCAAGGCGGCTACTATGGACTTGCGGGATTGAACGCGGCTGGAAGTTTTTTCGCCTGCTTGCTGGCAGTGTTTTGCGGCTGGAAACTGGGACAGCTTTTTTGGGGCTAGGGTAGCCTTTGTTCCGGTTGAATGGACGCTGGCTGAAGCTCAGCGCTACGGGACAAAAAAAAGCCGCGCTCCATTGTATGGATACGCGGCTTGGGAAAGTTGAAGCTTTTTCCGTAGGCTAGATCTTGTCGATGATCTTGTCGGCGAGGCCGTAGTCGATGGCCTCCTGAGCGCTCATGTAGAAGTCGCGATCGGTATCGGTCTGGATCTTGTCAAGCGGTTGGCCGGATGCCTCGGAGAGGATGCGGTTGAGCTCTTCGCGGGTCTTTTCCATGTCTTGGGCGAAGATGTGGATGTCGACCGCTGGGCCTTGGAACTGTCCGCCGATGAGCGGCTGGTGGATGAGAACCTTGGCGTGCGGGTAGAGGAGGCGATTGCCCTTCTTGGGAGCGGAAAGGAGGATGGAGCCCATGGATGCGGCGAGGCCGGTCACGACGACGGTCACTTCCGAGGAAATGAGCTTGATGGTGTCGTAGATGGCGAGACCTGCAGTTACGGAACCGCCGGGTGTGTTGATGTAGAAGGTGATGTCCTTGCCAGGAGCGTCGGCCTCGAGGTAAAGGAGTTTTTCGGTGACGTCCTTGGCGGACTCATCGGACACCTGTCCCCAGAGGAAGATCTTACGCTCTTCCAGGAACTTCTTCTGGATTTGCGAGCCGACTGGAGATTCTGATGATTTTTCTTCTTTTTTGGGCATCTTATGAAAATTGGTTTTAGGTGTTGGTAGCCAACAAGCTGCGATTGGCAAGGAATTCGGCGAAAAAGGCGAGAACTGAAGTTCCCGCCTTAGGCTAGAAATCGCGTGACAACAGTCTTCGCTCGACGAGCAAGCTACGCCCGTCAGGAGCGCGCTCCCGCTTTGGCCTAGACGAGGCCGAGGATCATGCGGCCTTCTTCGCTGATCATGCTTTGGTCCCAAGCCGGTTCCCAGACGAGGTTGACCTCGGCTTCGTCGGCTCCGGGAACGAGCAGGATCTTGCTCTTGGCGTCCTCGGCGATAGCTGGACCCATACCGCAACCGGGCGCCGTAAGGGTCATCTGCACGACGACCTTGTTGGCGCTGTTTTCGGTTTCCTCGACGACCATGGAGTAGACGAGGCCGAGATCTACGATGTTTACCGGAATTTCCGGATCGTAGACATTGCGGAGCTGCTGCCATATGGCTTCCTCGTCTGGCGTTTCGCCGGAGGGTTCCGCCTTCTTTTGGGCGGCAGCTTCCTGAGCGGCGGCCTGTTCTGCAGCGATGTCGGATCCGAGAGCGTCAGCGTCGCGACCGTCGATGCGGGCGAGCCCGTAGTCGGTCATGACGGTGTAGCTGCCGCCTAGCTGCTGGGTGATGTGTACCTTCGAGAGAGCGGGGAGCTGGATAGGCTCGCCGCTTGGAATTTGTACCGCTTCAACCTCGCGAGTGAGGCTGCGTTGCTGCTGCTCTTCTGTGTGCATGATTTGCTATTAGCTATCGTTGATCTGTGTCTGCGTGACAAGCACGCATCTACTTGGACCGGCGCTTGAACTTGTTTTGGATGATCTGGCGGGCGTTTTCCGCGACAGTGTCGCAGGAAATGCGCTCGAGGATCTCCTCGAAGAAACCGTAAACGATTAACTCCTGAGCTTTCTCGCGCGGGATGCCGCGAGCGAGCATGTAGAAGATTTCCTCGTCTTCGATTTGGGACGTAGTTGCTCCGTGGCTACACTTCACGTCGTTGGCGTCGATTTCCAGGCCAGGCAGGGAGTTCGCTTCCGCGGTGCCGCTGAGCAGCAGGTTGCGGTTGGTTTGGTAAGCGTCGGTTTGCTGGGCGCCGGGATCGACCTTGATCAATCCGGAGAATATGGTGCGAGCGTCGTCGATGAGGGCATTCTTGAAAAGCAGGTCCGAAACCGCGTGCGGGGCGGAGTGGGTCTGCAAGGTGCGCTGGTCGATTTCCTGCTCGTTGTCGGCGACGGCGAGGGAGAGCATTTCCACTTTGGAACCCGGGCCTTTGATCTGGCCGTGGGTTTCGGAGCGGTAGCGCTTGCAGCCGACGTTGACGCTGATCGTCTTAACGTTGGAGTCCTTGCCGGCGACGTTGGAGTTGAGCTGGAAGCCGAGTGTCTGCTCGTTGAAGTTTTGTAGCAGCGTGTAGTCGACGGTGGAGCCCACGCCAGCGAAGATATGGTTCACTCCGCAAGAGAAGGCGGCTGCGTCCTCGGTGGCGGAAAGGTTGGCTTCGACCAACTTCACCTTCGCGAAATCCTCGGTGATGACGAGGGTGTGCGGGAAGATAGCGGAACCGGCGTTGATGCTCCAGTTGTAGACGACGAAGGCATCCTCGATTTCGACGCCCTTGGGCACGTAGAGCAGGGCACCGTTTTCCATGAAGGCCTGATGCAGCGCGGCGAACTTCTCGGATCCAAGATCGGCCTCCTGCTTCATGAAGTAGTCCTTCACGATGTCGGCGTGCTTAGCGACCGCCTCGCGGAAGGGGGCCCAGATGACGCCCTTTTCTGCGAGCTCGGGCGAGATGCGGTCGGCCTGCAGCGTTTGGTCGTCGCCGAAGACGAAGCGTCCGGAGAAGTTTTCGATGAAGTTAGAGTGGGCCACCAAACCAGCGGCGTCGCTGATGCTGGGCAAGGCGGCGAACTTGACGTCCTGCAGCTCCAGTCCTTTCACGGTGGCGAAGCGCCAAGGCTCGTCGCGGCGCGTGGGAAGGGCGATGCTTTCGAAGGTTTCGAAGGCTTCGGTCTTGCTGCTTTTCCACCATGCGGGAGCTGTATCCAGATCTTCGATATGGCGATTGAATGCCTCTTTGATCGGATTGATCGCGTCGCTGCTTTCGCTCATGGGTGTGTCTGTTGTAAGTGAACTCACTAGGTATTTGAAAATTGGAGATTCAAAAATTGAAGATGCGGACTATCCGACGGAGCCTTCCATTTCCAGTTCGATGAGGCGCTTGAGCTCGACGCTGTATTCCATGGGGAATTGGCGCGTCAGGTCATTGACGAATCCGTTGACGCTCAGGCTCATGGCTTCGCCTTCGCTGAGGCCGCGCTGCTGCATGTAGAAAATCTGCTCAGCGGAAACCTTCGAAACGGAGGCTTCGTGCTGTACGGCGTTTTTGTTGCCGCGCACGGTGATGGCCGGGTAGGTGTCGGTGCGGGAGTTGTCGTTGATGAGCAGGGCGTCGCACTCGGTGTTGTTCTTGCAGCCCTTGAGGTTCTTGGGCATGTGAACTTGGCCACGGTAGGTTGAGCGACCTTGGCCGACGCTGATGGACTTGGAGATGATGTTGCTGGTGGTTTCGTCCGCCGCGTGGATCATCTTGGCTCCGGTATCCTGATGCTGTCCGTCGTTGGCGAGGGCGATGGAGAGTACTTCCCCGCGAGCCTTCTTGCCCTTCAGGACGACGCCTGGGTACTTCATAGTGAGGCGGCTGCCGATGTTGCAGTCGATCCACTTGACGGTAGCGCCCTCGTGGGCGATGGCGCGCTTGGTCACGAGGTTGAAGACGTTGGAGGACCAGTTCTGTACGGTTACGTACTCGATCTTGGCGCCCGGCATGGCAACGAGCTCTACGACTGCGGAGTGCAGGGTCGCGGTGTCAAACTTAGGCGCGGTACAGCCTTCCATGTAGGTGACTTCGGAGCCTTCGTCGGCGATGATGAGCGTGCGCTCGAACTGGCCGAAGTTTTCCGCGTTGATGCGGAAGTAGGCTTGTAGCGGATGGCTGACCTTTACGCCTGGCGGAACGTAGATGAAGGAACCGCCGGAGAAGACGGCGCTGTTGAGGGCGGAGAACTTGTTGTCGCCGGTCGGGATGACCTTGCCGAACCACTTCTTGAAGATTTCAGGGTGCTTCATGAGGCCTTCGGTGGATCCCATGAAGATGACGCCCTGCTTGCCGACGCTCTCCTTGATATTTGAATACGCGGCTTCCGAGTCGAACTGGGCTTCCACGCCGGCGAGGAACTTGCGTTCGTTTTCCGGAATGCCGAGGCGTTCGAAGGTTTGCTTTACGTCGTCGGGAACGTCATCCCAAGAGCGTGAGGCTCTGTTGGCTCCAGCTAGGTAGTAGCGGATCTTGTCAAAGTCGATGTTCTCGAGGTCCTTGGTTGCCCAGTTGGTGGGCATGGGCTTGGACTCGAAGACCTTGAGGGCGCGCTTGCGGAAGTCGCGGATCCATTGGTCCTCCTCTTTGACGTCGCAAATGTAGTCGATAACTTTTTCGGAAAGGCCGATACCGGCGTCATACTTGTGACTTTCGGCGAAGCGGAAATTTCCTTTCTCGCGATCGACTTCGATCTCTGAATTTGGTGTAACCATAATCTTGGTACGGTTGAATTTTTACGATGCGGCGGCTTCGCCGGCGAGTTCCTTGACCCACTCGTAGCCTTTGCTTTCGAGCTCGAGGGCAAGTTCCTTGGGGCCGCTCTTGACGATGCGGCCGTCGTACATGACGTGAACGACGTCGGGTACGATGTAGTCGAGGAGGCGTTGGTAGTGAGTGATGACGAGGGCGCCGAGCTCAGGGCCGCGCATGGCGTTGACGCCTTCGGAAACGATCTTGAGGGCGTCGATGTCTAGACCGGAGTCGGTTTCGTCGAGGACGGCGTATTTCGGGTTGAGCATCGCCATTTGGAGAATTTCGCAGCGCTTCTTTTCGCCGCCGGAGAATCCGTCGTTCACGGAACGGGCGGTGAACTTGCGGTCGATTTTGAGCATGTCCATCTTGGCGTAGAGTTCCTTGTAGTACTCGGGAGCGTTGAGTTCCTCGTCGTCGGGGAGACGAGCGTTGAGGGCGGCGCGGATGAAGTTGGCAATGGTGACGCCTGGGATTTCCATCGGGTACTGGAAGGCGAGGAAGAGGCCGGCGCGGGAACGTTCGTCCGCTTCGAGCTCGAGGATGTTTTCACCGTCGATGTAGACCTCGCCGCTGGTGATTTCGTAGTCGGGATGCCCGGCGATGGCCTTGGCCAGCGTGCTCTTGCCGGTGCCGTTTGGACCCATGATGGCATGCACTTCGCCTTTGGGAACGGTGAGGCTGAAGTCTTTTAGGATCTGCTTGTCGCCGATGCTTACGTTGAGGTTCTTGATTTCGAGTGTATTGCTCATGGTTTTGAAACTGTTATTCGATTGCTGGTTGCGGGTGTCTTTATCTGGCGGCTTTTCCGCGGAAGGTGATGTCGATGGAGCTCACGTCGAAGCCTTCGGGCAGGAGGTGGGTGAGCTGGGAAATGGTGGCCGGGTCGAGTTGCACGTCGTAGATGGTGCCGGACTCGTTGTCGTGGAAGTGGGCGTGCTCGGTGAGGTTGGGGCAGTAGCGGGTCGACTCGCGCTCGAGGTGGACCTGCTTGACGAGGTCGCACTGCACGAGGGTGTCGAGGCAGTTGTAAACGGTTGCGAGCGAGATGGTTGGCATCTCTTGCTTGGCCCGGGCGAAAATTTCGTCGGCAGTGGGGTGGTCGCGCTTGGACAGGATCGCATCGTAGACGATCTCGCGTTGGCGAGTCGAACGAAGACCGGAAGCGGCCAGCTTCTGGTGCAGGATCTCTGATCTGACTTCGTTGTTCATTTTGGATTTCGGCGGCGTTGCTTATTTAGAATAACTCTAAGTCGCAGTATCGAAATGGAATAATTCTAAATATCAAGTGAAATTTGGAATCGTTCCAATTAAAGGAGAGAAGGGTGTTTATTTTGCACTCCTTCGTGCGGACGGCTGGGAGGTCCTTTGAGGTAAGTTTTTGGGAGGCGCCCAATAGGGGAACTGTTGTCACGTGCCCCTTCAGGAGAGGCTACGGAAGAGGGCGGGGGACCTTGTGATCGTTCGCGTTGGCTGCAGGTGGTTTAGATGGTGGCGAAGGGATGATTTCGCTGGGATTCCGAGGTGCGGCTGGCTAGATTCTAGCTGAGCCTCCTCTTCGTATGCTGAATTCTGTCCGCGTCTTTTTTTGCAAATTAGCCTTTCTTGGTTCGCTGGTGTCGTTCGCCACTGGACAGGTCGAAACGGAAGTCGACATTGCGGATTTCGAGTTTCGCCACCGAGAGGCCTTGGAGCTCTTGTCCACGGGAGAAGCGGAGGACCTAGATGCTGCAGTGAAGCAGCTGAAGCGACTCGCGGTCGAGGGACACGCTCGTTCCCAATACTTTTTGGCCCAGCTCTATCTGGAAGGCTACGGACTCGCCCAAAATTTGGAACAAGGCAAAAGATGGCTTCAGCGAGCTGCGGAAGGGGGGAACCCGATCGCGGCCTTGCAATGGGCAGAGTTTCTTTTCGGAGAAATAGACGAGGAGGAGGGGGCCTCCTACGGACAAATCGTGGATTTGCTGCAATCTGTGGTTTCGCCCGAGGCCCAATCGCAAGTTTCGCCGGAAGACTTTGGACTCTTTCGTCGGAGCAAGTCGCGAGCCAGCTATCTGCTGGGAGTTCTTTACTTGAACGGATGGGGAGTTGCGGAGGACAAGAATCGCTCTTTGGAACTTATGTTGGATGCCTCGCGGACGGGGGACAAGGACGCCACCATGACGCTGGCGATCGCTTACGCGAAGGGGGAAGACGTCGAAAAGGACGTGACCCGCTCCAAGGAGTTTTTCGAGCTCTACGATCTGCAGTCCATCGACGAGGTAAATCGATCGATGGAGTCCTATTTCGCCGGTTCGGAAGACGCGGGGGACCGGCAAAACTTGTTGGAAACGAGCCGGCAATTCAGCGATGTCGTCTCCGAGATGGTGACGGCGACCCAGCTGGCTTTTGCCCTAGAGGTGTTGGACGAGCAGAGCGAAGACTACGATCCGGAGTTTGCAGCGACGCTCCTGTCGATGGCGGCGGAAAACGGGAACGAAGAGGCGAGGCTGAGGCTCGGAGTGCTATACCATCGGGGCATAGGGGTTGAAAGGGATCTGGGGATCGCCGCCTCGCATTTTGAGCGCGGAGCCGAAGAGGACTGGGTCCTGTCGCTCTACAACCTCGCGGCGATGATCGGCGCCGGAGAGGCGAAAGCTCCGGAGGGGGCCTCCGTATCCACCCTTTTGCAGCGGGCTGCGGATCAAGGGCTGTACGTCGCAGAACTCGCCTTGGACGAATCGCCGAAGCTCGCCCCTTTGAGTCCGGAGGAAGCTAGGGACCTTTGCCTTGAGGCGGCTGAGAGAAGCGATGGTAGGGCCCTCTACAGTCTGGGGCTAAGGAAAAGCGTGGGATGGTTGGTAGAAGTCGAAACCGACTTATCGAAGGTGCTTGAGCTTTACGTGAAATCGTCGAACCAAGGATTTAAGCGGGCCCAGCATTTGGTGGGCATCATGCGCATGAGCGGCGAAGGGGTGCCCTTCGATCCCGTCGGCGGTTTCGAGCTCGTGCGAAACGCTGCCTACCAGGGTTTGCCGGAAGCCGTGTTTACCTTGGGACAGTGTTACTTAAGTGGGATGGGCGTAGAGGCAAACGTCCACAAGGCTTACGAACATTTCGAGCGTGCCGCTGCCTTGGGATACCAAAACGCTTACAATCGACTCGCGGCGTTTCACTTCACCGGGATTCTGGTTCCAAAAAACGAATACAAGGCAGCTGAGCTTTACCTCAAGGCGGCTGGAGCGGACGATCCTGAAGCAGCCCAAAATCTTGGAAATTGCTACCTGCAGGGAGTAGGGGTGAGCATGAGCACGAAGGAAGGGATTCGTTGGATCGCGAAGGCGGCAGAATTGGGAAACTTGGCGGCATGTTACCAGCTTGCTGACATCTACCGGGCAAACCTCCTTGTCGACAGCGATGAAGTCGAGGTGGCCTTTTGGATGGAGAAAGCGGCCGAGCTGGGAGACAAAACAGCGATGAGGGAAACCGCATTCAATTACTATCTCGGGCGCGGCCATCCTAAAAACAAAGGTAAAGCTGCCCATTGGCTTGATCTCTACATGAGCCATCCTGCTCCAGTCGCTGGGGGATCGCTGTATTATCCTGGCGAATACGAACCGATTGAGGTGGTAGAGTCCTTTGATCCTGGGGACTATGCGGCGATGTTGCTGCAAGCGGATTTGTATTCCGAATTGAATTGGACGGGAACGGATAGAAAGGAAGCGCGTCGTATTCTGGAGCGACTTATTGCAAAGGATTCGATGGCAGCCAAACTGCGTTTTTGCCGCCTTTGCCTAGAAGAAGAGTCAAAGGGACGTGATGCGAAGAAGGCGCTTTCCTATCTCAGGAAAATTTATGAACAGAACCGGGACAGCGCCTACGAAGGACTCAGGACCTATGCCGCCCAGTCAGCTCGTTTGTTGAGCCAGTATTACGGGAAAGGGTACGGATTGTCTGTTAGCGAAAGCCAGAGCGAGAAGTGGCTGGAGAATTCAGCGCTTCTAGGCGACTTGGATTCCCAGCGAGAGCTTGGCAAGCTGTTGAGCGAGAAGGGAAGCGCTAGGGGGGCAGGTATCGCTTGGTTTCTCAAAGCAGCCCGTGCGGGCGACACCTTTTCGCGGCTGACGATCGCTCGTCTCAATTTGGATAGTCCGATTGCGGCGATTGAGAAGGATGTGATTGTCGAATGGCTGAAGCGATTGGTGGACGATGGTTCCGGCGAGGCTCGCTTGTTGTTGCGCAAGTATGGGGTTCGCTACAAGGAGCAGGATCGCAGAGCCGTAGACCCGGACCCGGAGGAGCCGGAATTCGACCCTTGGGCTCCGGTCGGAGCCGCTTAGGCTTTTTGGATTTTATCGGTAAGGGTGACCTCTCCGGCCTGGACAACACGACAGAGGATTCCGCGAAAGCGGTGCTCTTTGTTTTCCGGGAGATTGATCCACTTTATGGAGTCGCTTCCGTGACGTTCGTTCCATTTCGAGCAAGCGGTGTTGAACACGTCGCTCACCTCGATGATGGCGCTGCCGATTTGCAGGCGCTGTCCGACCGGGAGGTTGGATTCGGAGAAATCCATGTCGGCGATGATATTGTCGCCGGGGTAGGTCATGCCGTCTGGATCTCTTCGGATGAGCTGGAGAACGCGGGACCCGAGCAAGCAAACTTGGATCCTTGGGTCAGGTTTTCCATCGATCGTGTACATCCAGGTTTTGCGTATCCATCGATCGCCTACGACCCCTTGCTTGGGGTCTAGCTGCAGAGAAGAGACGAAGCTTCGCTCGCCGAGTTCGGGACGAAGGCATAGGGTGAGGATTGGAGCGTTGTCCTTGGGGGCAGCAAGCACCCAATCGCGGCGTGCGTTGAGGAATTCGAGCGTTGCGTGTTGTGACATTTGGATCCTTTCTCGCGGGCGAGCCGATTAGCCTTTAAGGGAGGTGCTTTCTATCTGTGAGCGAAGGGCGCTCTCCAGCGCGGTGAGCCAGGTGGAAATAAAAGTATCCATGGACTCCTGCTCGCTGCGAAGTTTGTTCAGACATTGGTTGAGCGTTTGGAAAATGGACCCTGCATTGCTGCTGGGGTGAGGCTTGGTGTAGTGGATCACTTTGAGTAGGTTTGTGATTTGTTTGATGATCCGTATCCGTTGAGCTTCTACGTTTTGCACCTCTTTCTCTTGGATCAGGCGAATGCTTCGAGCGTGGAAAGCAAGTCCTTGGGCAAGCCATTCCAGATAGTCTTCCTTTTTTAGGGTACCGCTCGCGCAAGCGGTGAGCAAGGCGCTGGCGAGGTCGTTCGCACCCTCCGGGTAGTCAGTCTGGGAGGGGTGCAGTTGAGCGACTTGCTCGGTTAAATCGTCAGTGGCGTTGGGCCTTTCGGCTGCTGTTTTGCCGAATAGGAGTAAGTGGCCGCATGCAGGGATCTCTTTGAATCGCCCCATCAAGGCGTAGAGGAGAATGAGATTGGCGATGGAGTAGTGGCCAGCTGATCCGGTTGCGCTCGCGAAAACCTCCTTCATTTCCGATTCCGCTTGTATCCAAAGCTTGGAGGCAGCTTCTGAGTGGAGCAGTCGATCCCCACTGAAAGCCTTCAAGCGAATCTCTGCGTCGGGATCTCTACTTAGCAGGGCTCCCAACCACATCGACACATAGGCTCGATTGCCTGAGCTAAGCTCCACGATCCTAGGCATCCGCTTCTCTTTAGCGACTTGGATAGCCAGGGTGTATTGATCGTAGGCGTCTGCGTAGGAGCTTGCAATCTCCCTCGGAGACTGGGGATTTTGCAGGCCTATCTGCTCGAGGCTGTGCAGCGAGAAAGCGAATTGGTGAATGGCGATGGGGGAGTCCTTGAGGAGCTTTACGGCTTGCTTCGCTTTTAGCTGGTTGTCGCGAGCGATGAGGATGGCTTGTTCCTCGTTGTCGTACTTGCCGATGCGATGGAGCCATTGGTTGGTGATGAAGCAGAGGAGGGCAGTGGCGAGGCCTTTGTATTTGGCTCGTTGGGACTTGGAGGGAAGGAGCTCCCTTTCCTCGCAGAGTTGCAGGACGTGGGTGAGACGCAGTTTCGAGCGTTCTAGGTAGGCGGTGTTCGTTCTCCGGTAGGCGTTCATCGCAGCGAGGTAGAGTTCCGCCAGTATGAAGTCCGGATCTTCTTGTAGGGCTAGACGAAACTGCTGGGCTGCCTCCTCGAATTCCTCGCTGTCTGTCTCGCCTGTTTTGTAGATCTTTTCCCAAATGCGGAAGGCTTGGTCGTAGTGTCGAAATGCGGCGTAATTGGAGGTGAGCTCCGTGGCATTCATCTCGTGGTACATCCGGCAGGCCGCTTCGCGTAGGCAGCTTTCCAGCTCGGGATCGTCTACTTGGATGTCGTGCGTGAGGTCGTTCTGGGAAAAGGTATGAAGGCTTACGTTTCCGTCAGGATGAACGGCGATGGAGACGCGGAAGGAGCGCTTGCTGACTGCTCCTTTCAATGGTTTGGAGAGCACTGAAATGAGATTGCTTTGCAGCGGAAAGGCGTACTCCACGAAATCGAGGACCTTGTCGATGGCAGTGGGTTCGTTGCGGGCTGACTTGTCGATCTGCCGAAATTCGCTGGCGAATGCCTTCACGAAACCGATTTCGTAGCCCTCCGAGAGTCGGTTGAGTTCGTCTTTTAGGATTTGGTTAGCTCTCTTGAAGTCGCCGCCGAGCGCTTCTTTGGTGCCGGGGGCGAAGAAGTAGAGGATGTGTTTGCGGTAGCGGAAAGCGCGGAGGCCGATGGAGCCAAGGTAGAGGGCGATGAGTCCGTAGAAGGTATATTTGACGTAAGCGGACTGGGGGCCGAATTCGACTGCCAAGAGGCCGAGCACGAGCGTCACGATGAGGACGTTGCGCAGCGTTGGCAGGGCCTTGCCCTTCCAGAAGGATTTGGGGGACGCGGGGCGCTGTTGGGAGCTCATGGCTGCTTGAAGTTAGCTTGGAGGAAACCTGACTCCCTTTCCCAGCGCTGGATGCTGGTGCGCCCGTCGCCAAGATAGGTCGAATCGAGGAAATACTGTAAGAAGTCTATGGATACGTTCTCCGCTCCGTCACGGCAGGTTTTGTGGTATTCCGGTAGCGGAGGGCTATCGGCGGTGAAAGGGTGGTGTTCAGATGGTCCGCTTGCTGGGCAGTCGAGAGTGTAGGCGATGCGGTAGGGCTCTTGCGGCGCGTTCCAGCGAAAGGCTGGAACCGGCTTTAGATCGTAGGCGAACTCCCGTTCGCGAAAAGCGGGAATGTCCTCCAGGAAAATGCGGGTGAGGATACCATTGAAGCGATCTTCCCTCTTGTAGGTGGCTTTGCTGTCGAGGGCTGCGAAGTTGCCGGTTTTGTTGTAGCGCTTCTTGAGGAAGGCCGCTGGAAAGCGGTAGGAGTATTGGCGTCTTGCTCCGTAGACGATCGCTGGCTCGCGGGCTGCTCGGTCGGAGGTGTCGATGGTGCGAGCGGCGGATCCGAGTGAAAGCAGGCTGCCGTATCCGACGAGCCAGAACGAATCCTGGCCCTTATTCTTGAGCGCCAATTCCAAGGAATCCCAAGGGTAGGCGTAGGAAGCGGCGCTTTGGGCATCGTCGATCGCGGCTTGGATTCGGCTTTCGGATATTTTTGGATACATCGATTGGCAGGGGTGCTTGAATTTCGAATCGGCTAGGTATTTTGTCTAGAGCGGAAGGGGCTGCAACGACATTTCGGTAGCGGAAGGAGGAACGAAAAAACGCTGCCCTTCGGAGCAGCGTTTGAGTTCATTTGTAATTCTGTCGCACTTAGAGGCTGTGGATAGCGGCCCCGTCTACGGCGAGCCCGGCTTCCTTAATCGCCTCAGAGATGGTCGGGTGGGCGTGTACGGTGCGGCCGAGATCCTCGGCGCTGCCGCCGTATTCCATGTGCGTGACGATTTCGGAGATCATTTCGCTGGCTCCCTTGGCGACGATTTGACCTCCTAGGATCTTGTCGGTTTTCGCGCAAGCGATAATCTTAACCATGCCGTCTGTGGCATCGGAAGCAATGGCGCGACCGTTGGCCTGTAGTGGGAATTTCCCTACTTTTACTTCGATGCCCTTTTCCTTGGCCTGTGTCTCGGTGATTCCTACGCCGGCTACTTCAGGCTCGGTGTAGATCACGTTTGGAATGACATCGTAGTTAACGTGTCCTGACTTTCCAGCTATGAGCTCAGCGATGGCTACGCCTTCCTCCTCGGCCTTGTGGGCGAGCATCGGGCCGCGAACGATGTCGCCGATGGCGTAGATTCCCTCTGCCTTGGTTTTGAAATGGTCGTCGATCTCGATGAATCCGCGTTTGTCGGGATCGATGCCAACAGTGTCGAGGCCGAGTCCCTCGGTGAATGGCTTGCGTCCCACTGCCACGAGCACCTTGTCGGCGGGAACGGCGATTTCCTTGCCCTTCTTTTCGGCAACGACGTTGAGCTTTCCATCGATATCCGTGGTGCCGGTTACCTTTGTGTCGGTGTGAATGGTGAGTCCCTGTTTCTTGAAGCTGCGTTCTAGAAGTTTGGATACGTCGGGATCGTAGCCTGCGGCTACGTTTGGCAGAAATTCCAACACGGTGACCTTGCTGCCGTAGCGAGCCCAGACGGAGCCGAGCTCGAGTCCGATGGCTCCAGCTCCGATGACCACTAGGTTTTCTGGAACGGAGTCGAAGGCGATTGCTTGGTCGCTGGATACGACGGTTTCTCCGTCTTGCTTGAGGAAGGGCAGGTCCACGACGGTGGAGCCTGTCGCGAGGATGATGTGCTTAGCGGATAGGGCTTCCTTGTCGTCGACGGCGATCTTTCCGTCGCCGAGCAGTTTGCCGTGTCCCTCGAATCGCTCGATGCCGCGCTTCTTGACGAGCATGTCGACGCCGCCAGTGAGTTGCTTCACGACTTTATCCTTTTTCTCCATGACGGTTTTCAGGTTCAAGGAGACCTTGCCGTCGATTTCGATGCCGGATGCTTTGGCGTTGTGGGCGGCGAACTCGAATTGCTCGCTCGTGTGGAGCAGGGCTTTGGAGGGAATGCAGCCGACGTTCAGGCAGGTGCCGCCGAGCGCTTTGCGCTTTTCTACTAGGGCTGTTTTGAGTCCGAGCTGTGCGCAACGGATAGCGGCAACGTAACCTCCAGGGCCACCGCCGATTACAGCTACATCGAATGAAGGGGAATCTGACATTTTATGAAGAAAGTCTGTATTTAAAAATTAACCACGGAGAATACGGAATTACGGAGGGGATTTCTTTTCTCCATAGCTCTGTGCTCTCCGTGGTTCGCAAAGGGTTATACTTCGAGCAGGAGACGCGCTGGATCTTCGAGGGCTTGCTTGACCTTGACGAGGAAGGTTACGGCCTCCTTGCCGTCGACGATACGGTGGTCGTAGGAGACCGCTAGGTACATCATTGGGCGAATCTCGACCTTGCCGTCGATGGCGACCGGACGCTCTTGGATCGTATGCATTCCAAGAATACCGCTTTGCGGCGCGTTGAGGATTGGGGTCGATAGCATTGACCCAAAGATTCCACCGTTTGTAATGGTGAATACGCCACCCGACAGGTCGTCGATGCCGATCTTTCCCTCGCGAGCTTTGTTGGCGTATTCGATGATGGACTTTTCGATTCCGGCGAGACCGAGCTGATCGCAATCACGGACGACAGGCACCATCAAGCCCTTCGGAGTGGATACCGCGATGCCGATATCGTAGAAGTGGTTTTGAACGATTTCGTTGCCGTCGATTTGGGCATTGAGGCCCGGAACTTCTTTGAGGGCGTTGACAACGGCCTTAACGAAGAGGGACATGAAGCCCAGCTTGACTCCGTTTTTCTTCACGAAGGCGTCCTGATATTTCTTTCGAAGTCCCATGACGGCGCTCATGTCCACTTCGTTGAAGGTGGTGAGCATGGCGGCTTCTTGCTGAGCGGCAACGAGGCGTTCGGCAATCTTGGCGCGCAGGGGAGTCATGCGCTTGCGAGTGGTCCGTTCTCCAGAGGAGGCTGGCTTTGCTGGGGCTGGTGCGGAAGCGGCTGGCTTCTTTTCCTCCTCGGCTGGCATGCGAGAAGAGCCTGCCTTTAACATGTCGCCCTTGGTCACGCGGCCATCTTTGCCGGTGCCTTCGACTTTTGCGGGATCGATCTTTTCCTCTTCGGCGATGCGACGAACGGCGGGAGAAACGGCGTCGGACTTCTTCTCTGAGGCGGACTCCGTTTTTTCTTCGCTAGGTTCTGCCTTGGCGTCTTCTTTCGTATCGGAATTTTCTGACTTTTGCGGAGCATCGGCGGATTCGTCGATGGAAGCTATGACTGCTCCGATTTCCACTTCGTCGCCTTCGGCTGCGGAGAGGCTAATGACTCCAGCGACTTCAGCGAGACCCTCGGAGGTGATCTTGTCGGTTTCCAGTTCGTAAAGGACTTGGTCCTTTTCGACGTAGTCACCGTCTTTTACGTTCCACGCGGCGATGATGCCGGACGTGATTGATTCGCCGAGGGCGGGTACTTTTACTTCTGTGGCCATTTCGGAAGGTTGAGCGGCTGTATTAGAAAAATGGATGCGTGAGACGGCGGCTTTGCTGCCGTCCCAAGTTTGACTTTTGGCTAGAGGGTGAAGGCGTCCTCAAGAAGTTGAGCGAGCTCTTTCTTGTGAAGGGCCATGACTCCAACAGCAGGACTGGCGGATTCCCCGCGTCCAGCGTAGGCAGGCTTCTTCTTGAAGATTTCTTCCAGTTTGGGCGCGATGAAGGTGTAGGCTCCCATGTTTTGGGATTCCTCTTGGCACCAGACCAAGTTCGTCGCCTTGCTGTATTTCTTTGCGATTTCCTCGAGCTTGGCAGTGTGTAGTGGATAAAGCTGCTCGATACGTATCACCGCGGTGGTCTTATCCTTTAGCTCTTCCTGTTTCTTGCGGATGTCGTAGTAGACTTTTCCGGAGCAGAGGATGAGTCGCTTGGTCTTTGATGCGGTGGCTTTGTCGTCGTCGAGAATCTCTTGGAACGAACCAGACTCGATATCTTCCCAAGGGGATGCCGCGTCCTTCAGGCGGAGCATCGATTTCGGGGACATGATGACGAGCGGCTTGCGGAACTCCCGCATCATCTGGCGACGAAGCACGTGGAAGTACTGGGCGGAATTGGTCATGTTGCAGACCTGAATATTCTCTTCGGCGCAGGATTGCAGGAAGCGTTCGAGGCGGGCGGAAGAGTGTTCGGGGCCTTGTCCTTCGTAGCCGTGCGGGAGGAGCATAACGAGGCCTGATACGCGACCCCATTTAGACTCGGACGAGGTTATGAACTGGTCGATGATGACTTGGGCACCGTTGGCGAAGTCTCCGAATTGAGCTTCCCAAATGCAGAGCATACGTGGGTAGTCGAGCGAGTAGCCGAAGTCGAAGCCTAGAACCGCAGCCTCGGAGAGCAGGGAATTGTAGACGCAGAAGCGGGCTTGATCCTTGTCGATATTGAGCAAGGGGATGTAGCGCTCGTCGCTCTTGACGTCGTGGATAACGGCGTGGCGATGGCTGAAGGTTCCGCGCTCGGAGTCTTGTCCGGATAGGCGGACGGGAGTGCCTTGGTTGAGCAGGGTGCCGAAGGCGAGAGCTTCGCCGAAGGCCCAATCGATGGGCTCGTTGTTCTCGAAGGCGGTTTTCCGTGTGTCGAGGAAGCGCTTGATCTTGCGGTTCGGCTTGATGTGGCTGGGCAAGCGAGTGAGGCCTTGCACCACTGTGCCCAAAATATCCCTACCGACTCCGGTTTCGACTGGATCGAAGTTGAACTTCGGCTGGAAGATCGCGTTGGAGCCAGCGAGCGCCTTTTTCACCTCGATCTTCGCTTCGGCCGCCTTCTTGACGCGGTCGAGGGAATTGGCGAGCGAAGTCTCGTATTCCTTTTGGATCTTGGCGACTTCCTCTTTCGACAGGGTGCCTTCGTCTATGAGTCGCTTCGTCAGGATTTCGCTGACCGGTGGGTGCTTGGAAATCTTGTCGTAGAGATCGGGGTTGGTGAACATCGGCTCGTCCGCCTCGTTGTGTCCGTGCTTGCGGTAGCAATACATGTCGATGACGACGTCTGCTCCAAACTTTTGACGGTATTCGATGGCGAGGAGGGTTACGTAAACGACGGCAAGCGGGTCGTCGCCGTTCACGTGGAAAATGGGTGCCTCTATCATCTTAGCCACGTCCGTGCAGTAGCGGGTGGAACGGGCTTCCTTCGGCGTGGTGGTGAAACCGATTTGGTTGTTGACGATGATGTGCAGGGTACCGCCAGTGCGGTAGCCGGGGAGCTGCGAGGAATTGAGGACCTCAGTTACGAGACCTTGGCCGGCGAAGGCGGCGTCGCCGTGGATGAGAACGGGCAGAACTTTATCGCGCTTGGTGTCGTTGAGGATGCGTTGGCGAGCGCGGGCTTTGCCTTCCACGACGGGGTTGACGGCCTCGAGGTGGGAGGGATTGGATGCGAGGCGAATTTCGACGTAATGCCCCTCCTTGGTCTCGATGACCTTCTCGTAGCCGAGGTGGTATTTGACGTCGCCGTCGCCACCGACGGTGTCGGGGATGTACTCCTCGCCGAATTCTTCGAACACGAACTCGTAGGATTTCTTGAGGGTATTGGCGAGCACGTTGAGGCGGCCGCGGTGGGCCATGCCCATGACGACTTCCTTGATGCCGAGCCGTCCGCAGTGCTCAAGCACGTTGTCCAAGCAGGGGATCAAGGTTTCTCCGCCTTCGAGCGAGAAACGCTTCTGTCCGGTGTAGCGGGTGTGGAGGAAGCTTTCGAAGGCTTCTGCGGCGAATACCTTGCGCAGGATGCGGGTCTTGATGGCGTCGGAAAATTCGATGCTGCCTTGGGCGGGCTCGATCTTGGATTGGATCCAACGGCGTGCCTCCGTGTTCTGCATGTGGATGTATTCGTATCCAATGCTGGAGCAGTAGGTCTTCTTTAGGCTCTCGATCAAGTCGCGCAGCTTCATGGGCTGCCCGTCGAGGAAGTGTCCCGAATTGAAAGCGGCGTCGAGGTCGGATTCGCTCAGCCCAAATTCTTCCAGCGAAAGGTTTGGGTTTTGCGGAGTGACCTCGTCGAGCGGATTGATCTTCGCTTGGGTGTGCCCGAGGCTACGGTAGGCGTAGATCAGGCTCGAAACGTTCATTTGCTTCGCGGCGCTGCTCGTTATCTGGGCTGCCGCTCCTTTCGGAGCTTTGGGGGCGGGAGCCGTCGTGAGGGCGAGCTCGAAACCTTCGAAGAAGGCCTGCCATTTCTCGTCTACTGAAGCGGGGTCCGCTTTCCACTTCTCGTAGTTGAGATCGATCAAGTCAGCGTTAGAACGCGTTGCGAATGTGACCATTCCTGTATGTCCCTGTGGTGTGATGGTGTTGGGAGATTGTTAAAAAGAAAGCACCACCGTTAAGCCTGCAGGAGAGGCGAGTAAAGCAAAACGGGTTAAATAATAGGAGCTATTAGTTAACAATGGCTTTTCCCATGAGCGATTTCTGGTTTTTGGAGTAAATCGATGAATGCGAGCCCGGTGGTCGGACCCTGTTGTTGGAAAAGTGTTCGCATATCTGACTTGCGGCCGTTCGCCTGCTCGATTGATTGGTGCTTCGAGATGATTGAAACGCAAATCAAGGAATCTTTGCAGAAGCTCAAGGAGGCGATCGACTCCGCCGATGCGGCTGGAATCAAGCAGAGCATGGGGGAGATTGACGGAGCCCTCATCGAGCATCGCCGTGAGATTCATCCGCAACTGAAGCATTTTCTCAAGAATCGCAGCTACATGAAGGCTCTGGCTTTCCTAGAGGGCGAAGCGGACATCCCCAAAGGACGTTGCGCCGGCAGGAAGGACTTTTCTTAGGATGGGCAAAGGTAAGAAACGCGTATCCACTGATGGCGGCAGCGAGCTGGGAGCAACCCCGTTCGGCGCGCTGGATTTGGGCAATTTGCCGAGCGGACCTAGACCCTCTGCGCCGCAACCTGCGGCCAAGCCGTCGGCTTCTGAGAAGAAGAACCGCGGCCGTTTGGACGTGAAGCGAGAGAAGTCGGGTCGTGGCGGCAAGACGGTGACAGTCGTTTCGGGGTGGAAGGGAATTGCGGCGGAGGAGAAGGCTGTATTGGCCAAGTCGATACAGAAGCGTTGTGGTGTCGGTGGCGCCGTGAAGAACGGCAATATCGAAATCCAGGGCGACAAACGCGAAGAAACCCGGGCCATCTTGGAAGATGCCGGGTTTCGGGTGGTTTTTGCGGGAGGCTGAATAGGGCATTCCCGCTGAGTCAGCGGACGCGGCCCTTACGGTTGCTCAGCGGTCGCGCGGAAGGCGGACATGAGTTCGGTAGCCACATCCGATCGGTTGAGGGCGTAGAGATGCACGCCAGGCAGGCCCGCTTCGATGAGGTCTTGGATTTGCTCCGTGGCCCAGCGTATGCCTATTTGCCTGACCCGTTCGGAGTCGTCGCCCGCTGTGTTGAGGTGCTTTTCCAGCTCCGCCGGCAGGCTCGCTCCGCACATGCTGGTGATGCGCTTGATTTGCTTGAGCGACATGACGGGCATGATGCCGGGGATAACCGGTACCGAGATGTCTAGCTTGTCGGCTTCGTCGAGAAAGCGATAGAGATCGCCGTTGTCGAAGAATAGCTGGGTGGTGATGAAGGACGCTCCCGCGTCTACCTTGGTTTTCAGGTGGCGAAGGTCGGTTGCTAGATCTGGAGCTTCTGGATGCTTCTCGGGGTAACCGGCCACTCCGATGGCAATGTCGGGATGGAGCTCCTTGATGAAGGCGACGAGATCGGACGCATGGGCAAAGCCGTCTTTGGCGACAACGAACGAATCTGCGTCCTTGGGAGCATCGCCGCGCAGGGCCATGATGTTGCGGTAGCCGGTTTCATAGAGTCCGTTGATCGTCTGAGCGAGCTCGTCTCGGCTGGCGCCCACGCAAGTGAGGTGGGGCATGATGTTGTACTCGTGGTCCTCGCGAAGGAGATTGCAGGCCTGGGCGGAGCGGTCGCGGGTGCTGCCGCCTGCTCCGTAGGTGACGGAGACGAAGTCGGGTTGGTAAATCGCTAGGTCGTCGACGGAGTCCATGAGCGCCTCGAGGGCTTCGTCCGTCTTAGGCGGAAAAAACTCGACTGAGAGTAGGGGCTTGTCGGCGGAAAAAAGTTGGCTGATGGGTGTTTGGCTCATGCAAAAGTAAAATGCGTAAATTTATATATCAACGTATCTAGATTTGTTGATATGTGTGTTTTTCTGCGGGGAATCAAGCTGAAACTGTTCAAGGGGCTAGACTGCGATATCTTGCTCGTTCTTGAGTTTTAGCTGACCGCAGGCGGCGGCGATGTCGTGCCCTTTCTCGCGTCGGATGGTCACGGAGACGCCGCGGTTTCTCAAGCGGTTGTAGAAGACGTCTTGGCGGGCGATGGAGGGGCGCTTCCACTCGAGGCCGTCGACGGTGTTGTAGGGGATGAGGTTGACGTGAGCCTTGAGGTCGAGGGCGATTTTGGTGAGGGCGTCGGCTTGTTCGAGGGTGTCGTTGATCTCCTCGATAAGGATGAACTCGAGGGTGATCATTCTCCCCTTGGTCTGGGCGTACTTTTGGATGGCGGGAAGGAGCTGCTCGAGGGGGTACTTGCGATTGACCGGCATGATCTGGTCTCGCACTTCGTTGGTGGCTCCGTGCAGGGATATGGCGAGGCGGAACTGTTCGCGTTCGTCGGCCAGCTCGAGGATTCGAGGGACGACGCCGGAGGTGGAAATGGTGATGCGGCGGGCGCCGAAGTTGAGTCCCCACTCGGCGTTGAGGATGCGCAGGGCGGGGAGCAGGTTCTTGTAGTTGGCCATGGGTTCTCCCATGCCCATGACGACGATGTTGTCGAAGGACGCGATCTCTTCGGAGGCCCGCTCGGTGGTGGCGTCTTCCATGTGGCAGACGTGGATGAGCTGGGAAACGATTTCGCCGACCGAGAGGTCGCGTTTCCAGCCGGCTAGGCCGGAGGCGCAGAATTTGCAGCCGTAGGCGCAGCCGACTTGGGTGGAGATGCAGATGGTCTTGCGGGAGTTTTCTTGGCCGACGCCGATCTGAGGGGCGCGGATGACCACGGTTTCGACCATGGAGTTGTCGCCCATCTGCAGGAGCAGCTTCTCGGTTTCGTCGGCGGATTCCTTGGCGAGCACGCGTTTTGAGGGAGCGATTTCGAAGGTGTTGGCCAGCTTTTCTCTCAGCGGCTTGGGCAGGTTGGTCATGGCCTCCCAAGTCTTGGCCCGCTTCTTGTAGAGCCATTCGAGGATTTGCTTGGCGCGGAACTTGGGTTCGCCCAGCTCTTGCAGTCGGACTTGCAGGCTGTCGAGAGATTCGCCGTAGATGGGTGGCTTTTCTGGAACGTACTTCATTTCGAGAGGGACGAAGAGTGGATGGTGATATCAAAAAGGGGAAGTCTTGGTTGCGAGTTTTCTCGTGCGGTTGTTTCGGCTTGCGGATGGGGGGCGGTGAATAAGTGTAGGCGGCGGTGAGCTTGATCCATCGCTACATCTTTAAGAACGTCTTTGCCTCCTGCCTCGCGTCGGTGGCGATGTTCGCCTTTCTGATTCTGACCATGAGCATGGTAAAGGACATGCTCAACTTGCTGGCGGAAGGGCAGTTGACCCTGCGCGCTTTCTTCCGCCTGACCTGGCAGCTGCTTCCTTTCGTGTTCGTTTACGCCTTGCCGATGGGATTCATCACGGGCGCCTTGCTGACGATGGGTCGCTTGTCGGCGGAGAATGAAATCACCTCCCTGCGTGCGGCAGGGGTGAGCGTGATCCGTCTTTCCAGTTCGGTTTTCTTGCTGGCTATATTGGGAACCACGGCTTCCTTGGTGGTGAACTTCTACTACGGTCCTCTGGCTAAAACCCAGTACCGGCAGGAGTTGAAAGACGTTATCCAAACCAACCCTTTGGGCTTTATCGTGGAGAAAACCTTCGTGCGCGACTTCACGGATACGGTGATCTACGTGGGCAAGAAGGATGGCGAGATGCTCTACGACGTTTGGATTTGGAAGCTGAACGAAGCGAGTCAGGTCACGCTTTTCGCCCGTGCGGAGAAGGGGCGGTTCGCATTCTTGGAAGGCAGCTCGGAATTGCAGCTCGATACGGAGCAAACGATCGTCGAGTACCGCGACAAGGAAGATCCGGAGAGCTTTAGGACTAAGAAGTTTTACCCGCTGTCGATGGAGCGCGTTCCCTTCATGTTTCCCATGTCGGAAATCATCGGCGAGGAGACCTTGGCTCGTAAGCTGACTTGGATGACTTTCGACGAGCTGCAAGCGGAAGTGACGCGCTACGAAGGGATCGCGGATACCTCATCGGGCGAGGTTCGGGAAGAGGCGCTGGAGAATTTGCTGAAGGCGAAGATGGTGTTCCACAAGAACTTTGCCATGGGCTTCGCCGTGCTGTCCTTCGCCTGTATCGCAGTTCCTCTTGGTCTGAAGACGTCGCGAAAGGAGACGTCGGCGAATCTGGGCCTCGGGGTTGGCATGGGGTTGCTCTACTACTTGGCGATGATTTCCATCGGCTGGCTCGACGGAAAGCCAGAGTTGCGGCCGGAGCTGCTTTTTTGGATACCCAACCTCGCTTACCAAGGGCTCGGAGCCTGGCTCTTCATTCGGGCTGACCACGGTCGGAAGGCGAAGAAGTGACCCGAATGGGCTAGGCTGGCCGAGGTCTGGCTCGTTCGTTTTCGAAGCTCTTGCGAGGTTCGCCGGACAACTTACAGCACGAGCGGGAGAGCTACTGAGTCAAAAAGCGGGTAGGCCGCTCAATGGGCGATGAGCAGCAGGATGATACGTCCATTGCCGGAGGAAGGCCCGACCAGCACGGTGGGGCGATCTTTGGAGGCGACTACGGTCGTGTTTACGAGGGTGTGGCCGCTGCGTTTCCATTGGGCTGAGATACGGTATTTCCCGTCGCCGGCGGGATCTACTTTTACGCTGACGTCATGTTCGCCGCTCAGGCCGATTATGTTGGAGCCGGGAACGGCGACTCTGGCGCGGCTGGAGCCTTGGTTTCGGAATGTGTCGAAGGGGAGGACCTTTTTGAGGTTTCGCTCGTACTGGTGCAGGGATGCGTCGACGCCGCCGCCGTCGTTGGAGCCGAGGATAAGAGTAGCGCGAATGTTGATGCTATCGGCCGCTTGAGCGAGGCTAGTGAGGAAGGTCGCGAGAATAGCGACTAGGGCGAAGGACGCATATTGGGGGGCGCGAAATTTTTTCATGAGATTAAATCTGCTAGGTGTTTTTGGATCGTTTTTCTCGCGTTGAAAAGTCGAGACATGACGGTGCCGGTTTTGCATTGGAGCTTCTGGGCCATCTCCTCGTAGGTGAGGCCTTCGATCTCTCGAAGTTGAAGGACGGTTCTCAGCTTTTCGGGGAGTTTTGAAAGGGCGTCGTCGATGCGCGCTTTGAGTTCTTTTCCTTCTAGCTTACGCACTTGTTCGGGCGAGGCAATGGGAGATGCGTCGGAGTTGGCGGCGATTTCAAGAAAGTCGGGCTCGGTGGACGTTTCGCGGCTGTTATTGCGTTTTCGGATCAGGTCGAGGGCTGTGAAGGTGGTTATGCGATAGACCCAGGAGGTGAAGGCGGACTCGCCCTTGAAGGTGGATAGCTTTCTCCAGACCTTCACCCACGTGAGTTGGGCAACGTCTTTGGCGTCCTCCTCGGACTTGGTCATGCGGAGGGCTTGGCCGTAGACCTTGTCGTAGTGGAGGGTGACGAGCTGATTGAAGGCTTTTTTGTCGCCCTCGAGCGCTAGGGATACGAGCGCGTCTGTTGTTTCATCGGAAGCCACCTGTGCGATTGATGCGGGCGAGTCTTAGTGTGTTTGCGGCATTTGCGAGTTTAGACGCGAAACGGTAGGAATTATTCAGGGACAATGAATCTCGATGGCTCGAAGGACGGCAGCGACATGCTGGGCGACACGTTGTTCGATAGGTGCGGAACTTGGGGTTTCGAGCGTGTAGTGCGCGTGTCTAGACTTTGAATACAGGAGAAACGCTTCCGGCCAATCTTGGCGTCCATCGATATCGAAGTCTGCTGGGCGGTCGATCAGAGCTCCGCTTGCTGGGCTACCGTCGATTTCCGGGGAGTGATCCAAGGGACCTTGGCGTTCCACGGCGCTCAAGATCTCGCGTGCGGAGCGGTCGTTGGAGTCTGGAGAAATCGAATACATGTAGAAGCCTGTACTTTCCCAATCCTCGTGCAAGGAGAGGCTGAGGTCAAAGGGGGCTTCGGACTCTATGAGAGCTTTGACGGCTGAGCTCTCGGCGTTCTGCGGGGTGCGGAAATCGCGATTGAGGTCGTGCCCAGCTTGGTTTTCCCGGGTTCCACTGGCAAATCCGGTCGGATTGACGAGCGGGACGACGACAAGCTCAAGGTGGTGGGGGAGGAGGTCCTCCTCTATGAGTTTCAAAATGGCGAGAGGGCCTGCTGGCTCGTCTCCGTGGACGCCGGCTGACACGTAGACTCGGAGTGGGGGACGTGCAGCGCCTTTGCCGAGGCGGTGGAGGGAGAAGATCGGGTATCCGGAAACCTCGCACAGGGTTTGTTGGGAATAGCCGTTGCGCAGCGAGTGCTTAGAAATCGATTCGGAAAAGCGCCTGGGATGTAACATGGATGCAGCTTGTCGCAGAGATTGTTAAAGTTTTGTTGAAGTGCTGACGAATTAGGCTTGGTTTGTCCGGCGTTTTAGCTGGGTTTTAACTTTTCTCTTAGACTCACCCTCGTTCGCCTCGCTCGCGGTGGCTAGCGAATTCTCAACTCTATCACACCATGAAAATTTGTTGCTTAGGAGCTGGCTACGTAGGTGGCCCAACGATGGCCATGATCGCCTACAAGTGCCCGGACATCACGGTCACCGTAGCGGACATCAACGAGGCAAGGATCAACGCTTGGAATTCGGACGAACTGCCCGTTTTCGAGCCCGGACTTGACGAGGTCGTTCATGCGGCTCGCGGCCGTAACCTCTTTTTCACTACGGACAAGGTCACCGCGATCAAGGAAGCGGACATCATTTTCGTGAGCGTTGGCACTCCGACCAAGACCTACGGAGCGGGTGCGGGCAAGGCGGCTGACCTGAAGTATATCGAGCTCTGCGCCCGGGACATCGCCCAATACTCGGATCGCTCCAAGATCGTGGTCGAGAAGTCGACCCTTCCGGTTCGTACCGCCCAGGGGCTCAAGACGGTTCTCGAGGCGAACTCTACGCCGGGGCTCGACTTCCAAGTCCTTTCCAATCCGGAATTCTTGGCCGAGGGAACCGCCATCGAGGATTTGAGCAAGCCTGACCGTGTGCTGATCGGTGGCGACGAGGACAGCGAAGCAGGACGCAAGGCTATCCAGACGCTGGTCGACGTCTACGCGAATTGGGTGGATCGCGACCGCATCATCACGACCAACCTCTGGTCCTCCGAGCTTTCGAAGCTGGTCGCCAACGCCTTTCTCGCCCAGCGCATCTCCAGCATCAACTCGATCTCGGCTCTCTGCGAGCGCACGGGGGCGAACGTGGACCAGGTCGCCTACGCGATCGGTACCGATTCCCGCATCGGCCCCAAGTTCCTCAAGGCGTCCGTCGGCTTCGGCGGGTCGTGCTTCCAGAAGGATATCTTGAACCTGGTTTACCTTTGCGAGTACTTCGGCCTCCCGGACGTCGCCGCCTACTGGGAGCAGGTGATCGTCATGAACGACTGGCAGAAGAGCCGGTTCTCGCAGAAAATCGTTTCCACCCTCTTCAACACGGTCAACGGCAAGCGTATCGCGATGCTTGGCTTCGCCTTCAAGAAGGACACCAACGACACTCGCGAAACGGCAGCCATGTACGTGGGGCGCGACTTGCTCGACGAGCAGGCGGTTTTGGCCATCCACGATCCCAAGGTGTCTCCCGAGCAGATGTTCAAGGACCTGAAGGAATCCAGAACGGACGCCGACGGTAACCCGAACAAGCAGATCGACGTCTGCGAGGACCCGTATGCGGCGGCCAAGGGCGCCCACGGCCTGGCCATCATGACGGAGTGGGATTCCTTCAAGGACCTCGATTTCCAGAAGATCTACGACGGGATGTACAAGCCCGCCTTCGTTTTCGACGGGCGAAACATTCTGGACCACGAGAAGCTCCGCAAGATCGGGTTCGAGGTTTTTGCCATCGGCCGCTAGGTCCTGTCTTTTCATCGACCGGTTCTATTTCAGGCGCGGACTGTCCTTGGGCAGTCCGCGTTTTCTTTTCGCTTTGAGGGAGAGCTACTTAGCGAAATTCTAGGGGCGATCCTCCGTGGAAATGTAAAAACAAGGGTGATCTCATTTCGAAAACTCAGGTTTTGGGTCAGGGTTCCGATGAGCAAGGCTGAGCTTCCATTCTATTCCTCTAACTCCATTCATTATGCTGCTCAGCCTATTGTTTCTCATCATTCTCGCCGTCATCGCGTATCAGAGCAAAAAGATCGTTTTACCAGCGGTCGTGTTCGGAATTTTGAAGGCGATTTCCTCCTGTTTCTACGTTCTGGCTGAGTCGAACTCGCTTGGCTATGACACCATCGCCCTGCTGGCGGGCTCGCAACTCTTGGCCAATGGGTTGCTCGGCGCCGGAATCGCTTACCTCGTGGTGAAGCGTTCAGACGATTGGAAGTACTCCATGGCGACAACGCTGCTCTCGATTTTTACGTTCATGACCAGCGCGATCGATCCGATGATCGTATCCTAAGCGAATAAGGCCGCCCTTGGGAGAGGACGGCCTTTTGAGAATGGATCAGTCGGTTTCGGCGACCTTTTTGGCTGCTTTCTTGGCCGCCTTTTTGGTGGCTTTCTTTGCCGCCCGCGGAGGAAATTCGAATTTGGTCTGTCCGCTCTTTTGCAGGGTCAAGTAGGCGTCGAAGGGGCGCTTGGTGCGTTTGGACCAGAACTTGTCGAGCAGGTCGGTCTTCCCGTCGGTCAGCAGCTTCATCATTTGTTCGAGCGGGATTTCGCGGTCGAGGATCTTGCGGCTCACGCGGATCGGGGTCGTTTCCTTGTCGCCTTCCATCACGCGTACCACATAGGCGGCAGGGGTTTCGAAAACGTCGCCTCCAGTGCGCGGGCATTTTGCCACGGGGGTCATTGTGGAGAAGTCCACTGTTCCGCTGTCGCCGTCGCCGTTTCCGAAGTCGAATTTGACGCGGTGGGTCTCTGGATCGAGATAGAGGTTGGCGCTGTAGGGCTTGCCGGACTTGGAGCGGAAGTTGTCGATGGGGCCGACTTTTCCTTTTTCCAGCAATTCCTTAAGTTCTTCGACTTCCATCTTGCGGTTGCCGATGATCTTGTAGATCGCGAAGCGAGTGTCCTTTTCGCCCTCCTCGGGCTTCTTGTCGCCCTTGGTCTTGAAGGCTCGCATGGATTCGAAGAGCGGCTGACCGTCGATGGGAGACTTGAGCTCGCTGGGTAGCAGGTCGTCGTCGTTCTCCTGGAAGTTCTTGATGCTATCTACGATCTTTTCGGTCATGCCGATGATTTCCTTTACGAAAACCTCCCGGTCCAATTCGCCGTCTTCGATCTTGTGTAGCTTGTATTCCCACTCTCCGGTAAGCTCCGGTTTGGTAAGGACCTCTGCGTTGATGCAGGTAAGGAAGTCGAGTAGCGTCTCGGCCTTAGGGGTTGGGCAAAGGGCCCGGTGGTCGCGCTCTATGTAGCGTTCGGCGATCAGTCGTTCGATGATCTGGGCTCGCGTGGCTGGCGTGCCGAGGCCACCTTCCTTCATGGCATCCGCGAGTTCGTCGTCCTCGACGAGCTTGCCGGCTCCTTCCATGGCTGAGAGAAGGGTAGCTTCCGTGTAGCGGGGAGGCGGCTTGGTTTGCTCGGCAATCTTTTCGTAGCCTTCGACTTGAGCCTTGGCTGGCTCTCCGTCCTGTTCCGAAAGGGCGGGGAGAGTGTCGTCCACTCCTGCTACGGTTACGCTTTTGCCATAGACTTCTAGCCAACCGGGCGAGACGAGGACCTTGCCCTCGGTCTTGAAGTTGTGCCCTTGGACCTCGCTGATACGAGTGGTCACGTTGAACTCGGCGCTGGGGTAGAAGATAGACACGAAGCGGCGGCTGATCATGTCGTAGATCTTCGCTTCGTCGTCGTTGAGCTTTTTCTGGGAATCAGGCGTTGGGATGATCGCAAAGTGATCGGAAACTTGCTTGTTGTTGAAGACTCTCTTGTCTTTGGGGTTTATCCAATTGTTGGATACAGGGCGGGTCGCGATTTCACCGAGCGAGGACTCCAGGTTCTTGAGCGTGCTGCGAACCGTATCGGGATAGTCTTCCGGCAGCGCTCGTGAGTCGGTACGCGGATAGGTGATCATCTTGTGCTTTTCGTACAGCGACTGGGCGAGCTGCAAGGTGCGTCGCGCCGAGAATCCGAAGCGGTTGTTGGCCTCGCGCTGCAGGGTGGTCAGATCGTAGAGACGTTGTGCGGCCTGGCGGGACTTTTTCTTTTCCTCGCTTACGAGAGCGCCAGGGTTCCCTTCGAGAGCCGCAGCGATTTTGTTGGCCTCCTCCTCGTCCCAGATGCGGTCGATGCGGTTGTGCTCGTCGTCGCCTTTCTTGAAGTCGGGCTTTTGGTAAACGCCTTGGTAGCTCCCGTTGGTGATGCCGAAGTCGGTGACGATGCGCCAGTAGTCGCGGGGCTCGAATGACTCGATGAGGCGTTCGCGCTCGACGACGATTGCGAGGGTCGGAGTTTGTACGCGGCCGACGCCGGCGACGTTCCCTGCCCGTGAGCCGTAGAGGCGCTTGGTGACGCCACGCGTGCAATTGATGCCGATCAGCCAATCCGCTTCGGAGCGGGATTGCGCGGCGTCGGCCAAGTTTTGCATCTCCTCGCCGTCCCGCAGGTCCTTGAACGCCTGGCGAATCGCGGCTGGCGTCATGGACAGCATCCAGAGTCGCTTTACTGGGAGCTTCGACTTGGTCAGCTTGTAGACGTAAGAGAAAATCAGCTCACCTTCGCGACCCGCGTCACAGGCGTTGATCACGGTTCCGATGTCCTTCCGTTTCATCAGCTTCTTGATGGACTTGAACTTGGACTCGGTCTTTTCGATCGGCTTGAGCTTGAACTGCTCGGGAATGATGGGGAGGTTCGCCAGTCTCCAGAAGGCGTCGCGCTTGTCGTAGTCTTCCGGCATGCAGAGCTCGACGATGTGGCCCACTGCGGAGGTGATAACGTATTCGTCGCTCTCGAAGTACTCGTCGTGCTTGGCGAATTTTCCGCCGACTGCTTTGCAAAGGTCGCGAGCGACGCTCGGTTTTTCCGCGATGACGAGAGACTTCATTATATATAGTGTACTTGGTAAGACGTTGGTTGGATTTTCGAGGTCGAGAGGTGCGACGCTTGCGATTTTTGCTCCCTTTCGCTCCGTTTGAGCGGTTGGAGGGTGGCAAAGGTCGCTATTTTTCGGTCGATGAGGACAAAATCGGAGGCTTGCAAGTACAATTTTGGAAGCGGGCGGCAGCTAAGGGTTCAATTCGCGGACGCGGGCGATTGGTCTTGGCGAGCTGGGACGGGGTGTCTAAGCATGGGCGTTTTATGACAATGTGGCACAGCCGATTTAACCGTTTTTGATACGAGCGAATGAGTAGCAGCAACAGGAAGCGCATGCTCAATCAGCTCGAGGAGTTCGCGGTGGAAGTGGTCAACGACCGTCGGCGAGGCAAGCGCGCGGTCGCCTTCAAGATCCTGCTGCGAACCCTGTCGTTTGTATTCGGGGCCTTGGTACATTTGCGGTTTTTCCTTTACCGCAACCGTATCCTCAAGGATCAACCCCTCGGTTGTCTAGTGGTGGTTGTGGGAAACTTGACGGTTGGCGGAACGGGCAAGACGCCGGTGGTAGAAAAGTTCGCTCGCTCCTTGCACAAACGGGGACGGAAAGTGGCTATTCTTAGCCGTGGCTACAAGAGCAAGACGGTCAAGAAGGAGACTTTGAAGGCCAGACTTTGGAGAACCTACGTGACAGGCGCCGCTGCGCCGCCACCCAAGATCGTCAGCGATGGCAAGAAGGTCTTGCTCGATTCTGAGTTGGCTGGCGACGAGCCTTTCATGCTCGCCAAGAACTTGCCTGGAGTGGTTGTTCTCGTCGACAAGGATCGCGTCAAGAGTGGTTCCTACGCGATCAAGAAGTTCGGCTGCGACACCTTGATATTGGACGATGGAATGCAGTACTTGCCTCTTAAAGGCCGCTTGAATCTCCTCTTGGTCGACAAAAGCAATCCCTTTGGTAACCGGAAGCTGCTGCCGCGCGGCATTCTTCGCGAGCCGGTGCGTCACTTGAAGCGGGCATCCTATGTCTTCTTGACCAAGTCAGATGGACGTCCGGACCCAGAGCTCGAAGCCTTGATCCAGAAGCACAATCCTGGGGTTGACGTCATCGAGTGCGCCCACCGGCCGCAGTACCTGCAGGAGGTGAACGGCTCGCAACGGCGCGAGTTGACGGAATTGAAGAACCGTCGCATCGGAGCCTTCAGCGGAATTGCAGTGCCGCAGAGCTTCGAGGGATTTTTGAGAAACCTTGGGGCCAATCTCCTCTACACGCGACGCTTCACGGATCATCACCGCTTCGACGCTAACGAGTTGCTGGAGATCGTGGACGAAGCGAAGGCTGCTGGCTTGGAGTTTATCGTTACCACGGAGAAGGACGCAGTGCGTATTCCGGACACGATTTCCTTTTCCATTCCGCTCTACTATCTAAGGCTCGAGATTGACATCATGCGAGGGGCGGACGACTTCGAGGAGGCGGTGTCTCGCGTTTGCTTTACGGAAAAGGTAGAGCGTAAACTAACTGTCTAGCTTCCAACTCCTTCACCTAAAGCGTTGCAACGTGGAGGGAAATACATTCGTAGAGTAGGCATGATCGATCCACGCCTTTCGCAATTGGCCAAAAACCTGACGCGCTATTCCACAAATTTGAAGGAAGGAGAGCGGGTCCTCATCGACGCGTTTGACGTGCCTGATGAAATCATCGTCGAACTCATTCGCTCAGCTCGTGAAATTGGAGCTATTCCGTATGTGAATCTCAACCACGCCCGCGTCAATCGGGAGCTCTCTCTGGAGACCACGGAGGAGTCGTTGCGTATCCAAAGCGCCATAGAGCTGCAGCGTATGAAGAACATGGATGCCTACATCGCTCTGCGTGGGTCCAACAATATTTTCGAAGCTTCAGACGTTCCTAGCGAGCAGGCCCAGCTCGTGTCCCAAGTCATGAAGCCGGTTCTCGACTGGAGGGTAAACAAGACCAAGTGGTGCGTCCTGCGTTGGCCGACCTCCGCCATGGCGCAGCAAGCCATGATGAGTTCGGAAGCCTTCGAAGATTTTTTCTTCAAGGTCTGCAATCTCGACTATTCCCGCATGAAGAAGGGCAGCGATGCTCTCGCCGCCTTGATGAAGGCAACGGATCGCGTCCATTTGAAAGGACCGGGCACTGACTTGAAGTTCTCAATCAAGGGAATAGGTGGGGTAGCCTGCGTGGGCACCCACAACATTCCGGATGGAGAGGTGTTCTCCTGTCCAGTCATCGACAGCGTGGAAGGTGTTTTGCAGTACAACGCTCCTTCCGTTTACCAAGGGGTATCGTTCGACGACATACGACTTGAGTTCAAGAAAGGACGTATCGTAGAAGCCACCTCGAACAATACGAAGCGTCTCAACGAAATCCTAGATTCGGACAAGGGCGCCCGTTATATCGGTGAGTTTGCGATCGGTTTCAACCCGTACATCAAGGAGCCGATGCGGGATATCCTGTTCGACGAAAAGATATCGGGATCCTTCCATTTTACTCCAGGGCAGGCCTATGAAGATGCGGACAATGGCAACAAGTCGCAGGTGCATTGGGATATGGTTTGCATCCAGCGTCCCGAATACGGCGGTGGTGAAATTTGGTTTGACGACGTTTTGATTCGCAAGGACGGCTTGTTCGTAACAGACGAGCTGTTGTCGCTCAACCCCAATAACTTGGTAGCAAAGTAGCATGAGCGAAGCTCAGTCTGAACTAGAAGACTTTATACGGCGTATCCCAAAAACGGAGACGCACTTGCACGTTGAAGGAGCTCTGCCTTATGAGCTTCTCAACGAGCTGGACGGAGAGCGTTTTCCTGCTACTCCAGAGTTTCGAACGCCCGGCTACCGCTATCCAGGATTCGTCGAATTCGAGAATTTGCTGATCGATCACGCGATCGTGTGGTTTAATTCTGCAGAACGTTACCATCTCGCCTGCAAGCGCATGTTCGAGAAGATGGTGTCGTTGAATATCAAATACGTCGAGACCAGCTTCCATCTTCACATGATCGAGTTTATCGGCGTGGATGGGCCGGAGATTATCTCAGCGATCAAGTCCGCAGCTCCGGAAGGCCTGGAGGTGAAGGTAATTGGCGGCATGGTACGAAATGGTTGCACGGAAGTGATGCGTCCGGTTTTCGAGAAGCTGCACGAGTGGGATGAGCTCGACGGCATAGACCTGCATGGGCAAGAGTGGCATGCGTTGGAAGACTGGACGCCGCCACTTTGGAAACGTTGTCGCGACGCGGGAAAAATCATCAAGTGCCACGCGGGGGAATTCGGCGGGCCGGACAAGATCTACGAAGCTCTGGACACGCTTGGTTCTCGCCGCATTCAGCATGGAGTGCGGGCAGTGGAGGACAAGGTCTTGGTAAAGCGTTTGGCTGACGAAGGAGTGATCTTGGATGTTTGTCCGTTGAGCAATGTGAAATTGGGTGTGTTTCCAGCCTTGGAAGATCACTCCTTGCGTGAATTGGTCAATGCGGGCGTGGTTTGCACCATCAGTACGGACGATCCTCTTTGTTTCGCGAACGACATTCTTGACGAGTACCGGGCTTTGGCAAATGGGCTAGGCTTTTCTCGCAAGGAGCTCGGCCAATTCGCCAAGAACGGGTTTGAGCACTCTCAGCTCGATTCGTCGTTGAAACGCGAATACATAGCCCAAATCGACGCGGCAATCGTATCATGAGCGAAACCATAAGCTGGGAAGTTCCCGAAGGAGTCTACAAGGCTCGAATTGACAAGATGCTATCCGATGCATTTCCGGACCACAGCCGTTCGGATTTTCAACGGGCATTCGAAGCTGGCTTGGTAAAGGTCGACGGAAAGGCTATCGAAAAGAAGACCAAATTGTCGGAAGGAGACGTGGTCGAGTTCGCCATGCCGCGTGTGGAGAAGCTCGATATGTCGCCGATAGACATGAATCTAGAGGTGATTCATGAAGACGAGCACATGGTTGTTGTAAACAAGCCTGCCGGTCTCGTCGTTCACCCGGGTGCGGGCCCAGCTGAACCAACGCTTGCGCATGGTTTGCTGCACCATTGCGCGGGACAGCTGAGTGGCATTGGGGGCATTGAGCGACCGGGTATCGTGCATCGGCTTGATCGCGAGACCTCGGGACTGATTATGGCGGCGAAAACGGATGTGGCCCATCGCGCTTTGAGCGAATTGTTTCAGTCGCGTTCCTTGGTCAAAGAATATCTCGCGCTAGGGTGCGGGGTACCTGAATTGATGAGCGGAACGGTGGACAGGCCGATCGAACGCAACCCGAACCAGCGGCACAAGATGCGAGTCGGTTTCGAGGGCAGAGGTCGGGCTCGGGAGGCGAAGACGGATTGGACCCTCGTGAAAGCCTTCGCGGACAAGGGATATTGCCTGCTCCGTTGTCGTATTCACACGGGGCGTACTCATCAAATACGCGTCCACCTGAAGAGCATCCGACACATCATTCTTGGGGACACGGTTTACGGCTACAAGCCCCTGCCCAAGCTGGCCAAGCAGCCGGAGCGCGTGATGTTGCACAGCTGTTATTTGAAGTTTGTCCACCCACTGACCGAGAAGGAACTCGAGCTCGAGGCCAAGCCGCCGGCCGACTTTCAAGCATTTCTCTAGGGAGCCGCGGTGACGCTTCGTGCTTGCAGCAAGGCCTTCTGATCCCAGAATCCGGCCCCTATGTCTCAAGCAGAATGGCAAGCCGTCAATGAGTACCACGATATCCTCTACCACAAGTGGAACGGTATCGCGAAGATCACTATCAACCGGCCGGAAAAGCGAAACGCGTTTCGTCCGCAAACTGTGAACGAAATGTTTCACGCCTTCTGCGATGCTCGTGAGGACCAGTCAATCGGCGTCATTCTGCTCACCGGAGCTGGCCCGCACACGGATGGCAAATACGCCTTCTGTTCCGGTGGAGACCAGAGCGTGCGTGGGCATGCTGGCTATGTGGGGGACGATGGGGTTCCGCGTCTCAACGTTCTGGACCTGCAGAAGATGATTCGCTCGATCCCTAAGGTCGTGATCTCCTTGGTGGCCGGCTATGCCATCGGCGGAGGGCACGTCTTGCACGTGATTTGCGATATGACGATCGCTGCGGATAACGCGATTTTCGGGCAGACAGGTCCGCGCGTCGGCAGCTTCGATGGAGGCTTTGGCGCCAGCTTCCTTGCTCGCATGGTGGGTCAAAAGAAGGCTCGTGAAATTTGGTACACCTGCCGCCAGTACAATGCTCAGGAGGCTTTGGACATGGGATTGGTCAACGCTGTCGTTCCCGTGGAGCAACTTGAGGCGGAAGGGGTAAAGTGGGCTCGCGAGGTGCTGCAGCACAGTCCCACAGCTATCCGTTGCTTGAAGTCGGCCTTCAATGCGGATTTGGACGGCCAGGCAGGCATTCAAGAGTTGGCGGGTAATGCGACCTACCTCTACTACATGACCGAAGAGGGCACCGAAGGGAAACGATCCTTCCTAGAGAAGCGCAAGCCGGACTTCTCGAAGTATCCTTGGATGCCGTAAGGATCGACAAGCGTTACAGCGTTCTTCTGAGAAGCCGCGCCACCAGAATTTTGATACAATGAGTGCAAAGAATTTCATCGACCGCGAACTCGCGGAACAAATCCAGAGCAAGGTTGGAACGCCCTGCTACGTTTACAGCGAAGCTGCCTTGCGCGAGAGCGCGGCCAAGGTTCTGGCCTTTCCCAATGCTTACGGATTGACGGCCCGTTATGCCATGAAGGCGAGTCCGAACTCCAATATTTTGCGCTTGTTCGCATCTATGGGGCTGCACTTCGACGCTAGCTCTGGCTACGAGGTTAGACGGGCGATCGCCGCAGGTATCGAGCCGCAGCGCATCTCTCTGAGTACCCAGGAATTACCTGAAGACTTCGACAGCTTGGTGGAGTCTGGCATCTCGGTGAATATCTGCTCGATCAGCCAGTTGAAGCGCTACGGAGCGGCTTTGCCTGGCGGCAAGGTCGGGCTGCGTTTTAACCCGGGCCTCGGGTCTGGCGGCACTCAGAGAACCAATGTCGGCGGCCCAGCTTCCTCTTTTGGCATTTGGCACGAGCAGCTGGACGAAGTGAAGCAGCTCGTTGAAAAGTATGACCTCGATGTATTCAGAATTCACTCTCACATCGGAAGCGGCAGCGATCCCGAGGTCTGGATTCGCGTTGTCAGCATGAATCTGGACTTGGTTGACGCTTTCCCGTCCGTGACCCATTTGAATTTGGGTGGTGGCTACAAGGTGGGTCGCGTGGAAGGTGAGAAGACGACTGATTTGCAGGTCATTGGAAAGAAGATGAAGGTCGAATTCGAGGAGTTCGCGAATCGAACTGGACGCAAGATACATCTTGAAGTGGAACCTGGCACTTACTTGGTCGCGAACTGTACCTCTATTCTGTCGCGAGTGCAGGACGAGACCGCGACTGGCGAATCTGGATACAAGTTTCTCAAGCTCGACACCGGCATGACGGACAATACGCGTCCGTCGATGTATGGTGCCCAGCATCCCATGTGGGTACTGCCAGCAGACGATTCCAAGCGCGGAGAAGAGGACTACATCGTGGTAGGGCATTGCTGCGAGTCTGGCGATATTCTCACTCCGGCCCCTGGCGATCCGGAAGCTCTCAGTCCGCGACGTTTGACGGAAGCCAGGCTGGGTGACTACTTCGTGATAGGCGGAGCCGGAGCATATTGCTCGTCGATGTCTTCCAAGAATTACAACAGTTTTCCGGAATCGGCAGAAGTGCTAGTGCGCGAGGGAGGCCGAGTGGCGGTGATTCGCGAGCGTCAGCCACTCGAGCAGATTTGGGCGAATGAAGTCGCCGTTTTGTAATTCGCACCTCTCGCGGGTTTAGGCCGTATTTATGGATTTGCCGATTCTGGAGATCGAGTCCGAGTTTTGTAAGTTACTTGCGGATACGAATCGATTGGTGCTAGAAGCTCCGACGGGATCGGGCAAATCTACGCAGACTCCGCAATTTTTGTTGCGAGGCGGATTTTTGCAGCATGGCGAGGCGGTTGTGCTACAGCCGCGCCGCATCGCCGCTCGTATGCTCGCCAAGCGGGTGGCTTGGGAAATGGGGGAGTCGTTGGGGCAAACGATAGGGTATCAGGTGCGGCACGATCGCGTAGCCTCCCGGGACACCAAGGTCCACTTCGTGACGGAGGGAATATTGCTCCGTCGTATGATAGCGGATCCGGAGTTGAAGGGCGTTTCCTGCATCGTATTCGACGAATTCCACGAACGCAGCCTGCACGCAGACCTGACGCTTGCTCGAGCGCTCATGTTGCAGCGAAGCAAGCGTCCGGACCTGAAGCTGATAATCATGTCGGCTACCTTGGATGCGAGTGAGCTGGAAGGATATTTGAAGCCCTGTCGGATACTGAAAAGCGAGGGGCGGACGTATCCGGTGGAAATTGCTTACATCGATAATCGGCTCGCCAGTAGTGATGCTCCGGTTTGGGAGGTGGCAGCTAAGGCGACAGTTGAAGCGTTGGCCCAGCAAACGGAAGGGCATGCCCTTATTTTCATGCCCGGCGCTTTCGAGATTGGCAAAACCATCGCGGCGCTGGGGAGTCGATTGTCGGCTCGCGAATTCGAACTGCTCCCGTTGCACAGCGAGCTGAGCGCTCAGGATCAGGACAAGGCGGTGGAGGGGGGCGATCGCCGCAAAGTGATCGTGGCCACGAACGTGGCAGAGACTTCTTTGACCATCGACAACGTTCGACTGGTGGTTGATAGTGGTCAGGCTCGAGTTGCTCGCTACGATCCTGTTCGGGGCATCAACACGCTGTGGATCGAAAAGGTGAGCGATGCATCGGCAAAGCAGCGCGCGGGAAGAGCGGGACGTACGGCCTCGGGGAGGGCAATTCGTCTGTGGAGCGAGAGGGAGCAAGCCGCAAGGGCCCCGTTTGAGGAACCAGAGGTTAGGCGCGTCGATTTGTCGGAAATGCTGCTCTCGCTCTTGGCGACCGGTATCGATTCTGTGGATGCGTTCGAATGGTTCGAACGTCCGAACGAAGAACGTCTGCAGGATGCAGTCCAGCTGTTGAGAGGATTGGAGGCCATTGACAAGGATGGTCGCCTGACTGCGCGGGGGAGAAAGATGAGCGCTTTTCCGCTGCATCCGCGATACGCGTCCATGCTGCTGGCGGCCCAGGATTTCGGTTGCGTGGACGAAATCGCGTTGGCATCTGCTCTCGCTCAGTCGCGTAGCATTTTGTTGCGGAAGGTCGACAAGTTGGTCGAAAAGCGTCGTGAGGCGCTTTGGGGCGATGCGGGTGGCAGCGATATTATTGCCCAGATGGTAGCGTGGGAAGCTGCTTTGAAAGAGCGATTTGACATGCGGTTTTGCCAAGAGATTGGCGTGCATGCCCAGAGCTCTCGACAGGTTTTGAAGGTGGCGAATCAGCTTTCTCAATACGCGGAAGCGAGCGGTTTGATGGAGCTAAAAGGAGTTGAGGACTCTCCGAGCTCCAAGGAAGTCGCAATTCGAAAGTGTTTGTTGTTTGGATTTCCTGATCGTGTTTGCCGCCGCTTGGATCGAGGCACGCTTCGTTGTGAAATGGTAGGCAAGCGGCGTGGCGATCTCGCTCGGGAAAGTCGAGCGGGAGACGCGGAGCTCTTTGTCGCCTGCGAAGTCAGCGAGATCGGGCGGCAAGGTGGACAAGTGAACACGGTCTTCAACCTGTGTTCGGCGATTGATCTCGCTTGGCTAGAGGATTTGTTTCCCGAATTGTTCTCCGATGTGGTCGAGACCGTATTTGATGAAAGGCAGAAGCGCGTGCTTGAACGCCGGGTCGTCAGGTTTCAGGATTTGGAGATCGCCTCCAAGGAAAGTCTGGAGCCAGATCCTGCTAAGGCAGCCGAAGCTTTTGCCCAATTGATTCGAGATGGGAAGGCTAAGCTGGCGAAGTGGGACGATGAGGTTGAGCACTTTATTCGAAAAGTGAATTTTGTCGCGTCTACATTTTCTGAATACGGATTCGATCCGATCGATGAAGATGCGATGGATTTAATTCTAGAACAGTGTTGCCAAGGCGTGAAAAGCGTCAAAGACCTCAAACGCAAGGAGGTCATGCCCGTCTTGCATGAATGGGTTGGACGGGAAACCCTAGCCATGGTGGATCGAGAGCTGCAGGAAAAGATTAAGCTATCAAACGGTAAGCCGGCTCGCTTGCGGGTCGATCCTGATGGACAGTTAACATTGTCTGCGAAGATTCAGTGCCTGTATGATATTCCGGATACGCCGAAGTTTTGCCAAGGGCGAGCGGTTCCGAGAATTGAACTGCTGGCTCCGAATATGCGTCCGATTCAGATGACTAACGACTTGGCTGCCTTTTGGACAGGATCCTACGAGGGGATAAAGAAAGAGCTGAAGGGACGGTACCCTAAGCACGAGTGGCGCTAGTCGATAGGGGAAGGAGACCATGGCATTTTGAGCAGATTGCTCGATGGTTTTTCTTGCTGCGCTTTGCTAGAATGAAGCATGGCAATCCGTCCCGTCACCACCAGTGCATCTACGATCTTCGACAAAGCTCGCGAAGGTATGGGCAAGGGTGAACGCAAGCTGAACAAAGCGGCTGCCAAAGTCGCGAGCGGCGATTTCGGACCGAATCCGATCCTTGAAATGGCCAAGGCGGAAGCGATGTACGGCGCGAACGCTCGCGTGATCCAAGCCCATCATGAGATGTTGGGAACGGTCTTGGACACTCGCAGCTGAGCGAACTTGCTCCTCGGCGACTTGTTAAATCGCTGCTAATGTCGGTCTAGGGAATATTCCCTGCGGGGCGTTTAGAGCGCTTTGGTTAACTCGAACCGTATTTTGCCGAGTAAGTAGGGGAGTAATCATACCTTCGTTTTCGAGCCGTCCATGACCTTTTTGGAGTTAGCCAGTATTTCCGGGGGGCACCCGAGTGATGCCATCACAGATGTGTTGGGCATTGCCGCCGTTTGCGCGTTTTTCGGTATCGCTTGCTACATCGCCATGCAGGTGCTCAAGGACAGTTCGACGAAGAGTGTGCCTGCTTCGTCTTCCCTCAACGACTACTACGCGAATGAGGAGAAGTCGAAAAAACAGGAGGCTCCAAAGAAGGAAGTAAACGAGCGTGAGGAGCTGGAAAAGCACTGCGAAAAGTTTATCATCGAAGTGGTGGAAGGGGCTCGGGATCGGCTGGAGGAGTTTTCCCAGGTTGCCGACGATACTTTCAACCAGGTTGCCGACGCGTATGCCTCCAACTCCTTTGGTCATGAAGGGGAGGGGCATGCGATCCGTTGCAAAAAGTTCTTATCGGTTTGCGAGCGCCAGTGGGGCGCCTTGCGGAGCGACATCGGATACGTCTCCTACATGGATATCCAGGAGCATTTGAGGCACATCCTGACCAATCATCGCATGCTGGTGGGGCAGAAGCACGCCAACAGCGAATCCGTCGATCTTTCGCCCGAAGTATTGAGGTCGCAAGAGTTGGTAGCTCTTATGCGAGTGGTTCCAAAGGACAAGGTTAGGACGTTGCAGGAACAATTGCTCAAAGCGGTGAACGGATTTCGCGTGAGCTACCAGGACGAGTGCAAGGTTTGGATTAACGAGCAGGTCGTGAAGCTGCAAGCAGAGATGCGTCCGCGGAAGTCTAGAAGTGTCCAGATTATGGATACGGATTATTACAAGAGGTTCAAGCAGCTCCGAGTGCGCTTGGAGGTAGTCGCTCGCCTGTCGGACGCGATTACCGAGAACACCCAGCAGGTGAGCGAAAACAGTTTAGCTTTAAGCCAGGTGATCCATATCGGCACGGTCTTGCGGATTTTGGCGTGTATTCCGGAGTGGTTCCAGGAACTCGACCTCAGCCCGCGCAGCGAGGTCGCCTAGCGGTCTCGTGCGGGACCTCGCGCTTTCAGGTAGACGGCAGCAAAGACGAATACGCCGATGGCGAGTGATACGAAGTAGCCAGGACCCCAAGTAAAGGCGGTTTGGAATAGGGCGCCGCTCACTTTCTCCTCCGGCAAGGCTGCGATAGGCTCGCTGTCTCGGAGCTTGGCGATGGAGGCGGCGTAGAGGTAGCCGATGGCGCCATAGGCGAGGTTGAAGGAGAGCCCCTTGAAGCTGAGCACGGTGGCTCGGTGTTTGGAATCGGTGATTTGATTGAGGTAGTGGCTTACGAAAAAGCCGTTGAGGAAAATGCCGCCGTAAACGAGCACCATGGGCAAGGCTCCCCAGAACGGAATGAATTGAGCCATGAGCCACAGACCGATGGCTATGGAGAGCGCCAAGGAAATGTAGTTGAAGGCCTTGCTGCGGTGTTCCGCCATGGCCTTACCCAGTCGAGGCATCACGGTGCCCAGGAGGGCCAAGCCGGCTCCGATGAAGCCGAAGCTAAATTCAGGAAGCTCGATTTGCCGGTAGTATTCGCTGTTAAGGGTGAGGACCATGCGAACGATGTGGTCGAAAAGCATGCCGGAGCACATGATGACCAGGGCCAGCGGCGTTTTGAGAATCCAACCGCCCGCTTCCATTGTCCTGAGAAACGATTGCTTGACGGTTGCCCATGAGTTGCCGAGCGGTTCGGTTCCGCTGGTTTCCCTCATGCCGAGGGTCGTGAAGAGGGCGAGTACTCCCAAGCCGAGGGTTCCAAAGATAGGAAGACGCATGGCGATTTCTTTGCTGATTTGCCAATCCAGCCCGACCCATTGCAGTCCGGCATTCAGTTTTTCGACGTCGTAGAGGATCGCTCCGAGGCTCATTGCGATCACGAAGCCAATCGACTGCAGCCGCATTTGCTTCTCCAGTACCATGCCCCAATGCTTTTCCAGGCCGTGTTCTGTGAGTGAATCGTAGGCGAGGGCTTCGTCCGCTCCGCTGGCGGCGGCCTCGGCGGCCCCGCTGAGAATTCGATTGGCGAGGAAGAGGTAGAAGACGACCTGCGTGTTACCGATAGGCGCGAATGCGATGAGTAGCATTTCGAGCACCATGATAATCGCGGAGAGGACTACCAAGTTGCGGCGTCCGATGGTGTCGGCCAGGGCGCCGGATGGAACCTCCAGAAGCACGATCGTAAGGGCCCAAACGGTATTGAGGATCGCGAACTGTTCGAGGGTCAGACCGAAGTCGAGGAAGAGAATGGTGAATACCGGGTAGTAGAACCGAGCGTTGAAGAGTACGCGAAAGGCGATGAATCGCTTTACGTTGGAGAGGGAAAGCGGATCTTGTACGGAGGACTGGGACACGGGCTTAGAGAGGATGGAGGTTCGCGTGCTCTACGGGAAGCGAGGGCTCTTGATTGTTTGCAGCACAAAAAAAGACCGCTCTCTTCTGAGAAGCGGACTTTTAGAGATCAAGGTTTGGGACAGCTGAGCTTTTCTTATGCGACCAACGAGCGGGCAATTGTCCAGAGTGAGTCTACCACGTAAATCCAGATGAAGATCGCGGAGATCATAAGGGAGATGATGCCGAACATGTTGAATCTCATGTTGGCAGTAGAGCCGATCTCGCTTGTTAAATAAAGTGTAAATTCACAATCGCTTTACAGATCGGGGAATGGAGTAGAGGAGGCTCTCTTAGACTCGTTGAAGGATTTCCTCTAGCGCCTCGGTGGAAAGGCCGAGGTTTTCGCGGCAAAAGGCGGCCAAGTCTTGCGTGAGAGGAGCGATGTAAGTCTCGGGACCGGTTTCGATATCGAATACCATGCGGTAGGCGTGCAGGGCGTGGCGGTTGATGGGGAGCACCTGTGCCATCTTTTCGGTCCATCCGTCCTCGATGAAGTCGAGAAAGAGACCTTCGTCCGGACCGTAGAGTTTGTCGCCGACGATGTGGTGTCCGATGTGCAGGGCATGGGCGCGAATCTGGTGCTTGCGGCCTGTGATGGGGTCGACTTTGACGAGCGTGTAGCGTCCGTTGGAAACGAGGGGTGTGTACAGGGTTTGGGCATCTTGCCGCTTGCCGTCGTGGCGAACGGTATTCTTGGCCCGCACGATGCTCTGCGTGTCTGGGCCAAGCGGGGCGTCGACCAACGTTTCCTTCTCGAGTTCGCCTTCCAAGATGGCGATGTAGGTCTTGGCGACTTTGCGCTGCTCGAGGGCCATTTGAAGGTGGCGAGCCTTGAGGCGGTGCTTGGCGAAAAGCACGATGCCGCTGGTTTCGCGGTCGAGACGGGAAACCAGGTGAGAGCGATCGGATTGAAGGTACTCGCGGCAGGCTCCCGCCAGCGAGGACCAAGGCCCTTGCTTCGAAGGGTGGCAGACGAGCAAGGCCGGTTTGTTGACCAAGACGACGTGGTCGTCGTTTTGCAGGATCCAGTCCTCGAGTTCTTCTGGCGTAACGAGCCAGCCCCAGTCAGTTGCGGGCATAGGTGTATTATTGGTTGTGTGGATTGGGGCGGAAGCGCCGAATTACTTTGCCCGAGACGCGGGTGCGTAGGCTGAGTGGAAGGAGACTTGAGAAAATGGAGGCGAGCTTGTTGAGCGTGCCGGTAACGGTGAAGCTTTTGCAGTTCTCGAGGGCCGCAAGGGCCAAGCGGGAAACTTCCTCTGGGTGGTGGGAATAGCCGGCTGGCACGACTCGTGTAGAGAAGCCAGCCCTTTTGAAGAATTCGGTTCTAGTGGGGCCGGGACAGACGGCGATGGCCCGAGCTCGGGTTCCTCTAAGCTCTTCGTTGAGGGCCAAGGTCCAATTGAGCACGAAGGCCTTGCTTGCTCCGTAGCTCGCGAGGTACGGGGTTGGTTGAAAGGCGGAGGTTGAAGCGATGTTCATGATGGCTCCACCTCGCTCTTTGATTAGGGGCAGCAGTCGGGTCGTGATTTCGACGAGCGCGCAGACATTGACCTCCAGCAGCTCAAGGTGATCGCAGGGAGAGTTGCTTTCCACGCCGCCGTAGATCCCGAAGCCGGCATTGTTCACGAGCAAGATGGAACCTGTTTGCGTAGATGCACTTATCTTTCTTTCCAGTTCTTCTAATACCCGGGAGCGGGAGCCTTTGTCGGACAAGTCGCACTCAAGGTGTACGCGTTTTGAGTCGTTGGAAAAAGATGCCGGTTTTCGCCGAGAAAGGTTGAAAAGCGAGGCGGCCGGTTCTAGCTTCGAAATATCCTCGATGATTGATTTTCCAATCCCAGAAGAACCTCCAGTTACTATGGCTAGGTCGTATTTAGAGCCCATACGTATTGCTCTGAATTGCTGGGATTTTCCGTCGAAAAACTAATAACCAAAGGAGTATCATGTACACTGAGAACAACCACGACCTAATCATCACCGGTATCCACATGGATCTGACTGAGTCAATCAAGCAGAGCGTAACGGATAAGGTGGAGCGACTCTTCAGGCATGAAGAGCGCATCATACGGGTCAAGGTTGAACTAGAATGCGTCTACGGTAAGGGCGGTAGCGAGCACGAGTTCATCGCGAAGGGGCACATCGAGATCAATGGCCCGTCGATGAACGTCTCTGTGGCCGACCCGGATTGCTACAAGGCAGTGGATCTCTTGGTCGACAAGCTCGACCGAATGCTTCGCCGCCGTTCACGTCTCCAACGCGTGAAACGCAAGGATACGCACGAAGTGGACATCCCGGCTAGCCTGCCGAAGGTCTAAGCTTCCCTAGCAAACTCTTGAATTTAAGGAGGCCGCCCGGCGAAAGCCGGGCGGTTTATTTTTTTTGAAAAAAGTCCTTGTCAGGACACGCTAAAGCTACTTTCTTCCTGACCCTGATCGCCACACCGGCGGTTAACCACTGAAGCGGGGTTAGCTCAATTGGATAGAGCACCTGACTACGAATCAGGAGGTTAGGGGTTCGACTCCCTTACTCCGTGCCACTTCAGACGGCGGCTTTCCGAAAGGAAAGTCGCCGTTGTTGTATCCAAATACTGGTTTCGGCTATCTCAGGCTTAAAGCTCTAGCTCCTTGCGGATTTTCAGCCAGAAGTTAACCAGATAGTGGATACGAGCCGGGCAGTTCGCCAAAGGGCGATCCAGGTCCCATGAAGGTATCCATTCGCAGTGTTCGATTCCTTCGTCTCTCTGGGGCTTGAACGTTCGCTCGGCTCCGTTGTATCGAATCAGGAACCAGCGCGTTTCCTTGAGTGACTTTACCTTGGCGTACTTGGAAATATGCACAGTCGGTATCAATTCGCCCAATACGCGGAGCTTTTCGGGGTCCAGCCCCGTCTCCTCGCAGGTTTCTTGCAAGGCGGTCTTCGATGCGGACTTGCCTCTGTCGATGAGGCCTTTTGGGAGGTCCCATTTACCGTCTTTGAAGATGAAGAGGATGCGGTCTTGCTTGTCGATTGTGAGACCGCCCGCGGCTTCGACCGTGCGAAGTTTATGCATCGTAGAGGGCTTGTAGCGTTTCCAGCAGTTTGAACTGCCGGTAGTTCAAGTTCTTAAATTGTACGCCTTCGATCGTTTTGCTGTAGCGAGTTCTTGTTTTCTTTTTGGAAAGTGGGCGGAACTTCTTCCAGTCGTCGTGCGGTATGGTCGTGAGGACGTAGAGCATGGCCTTCAGGCGGGCTTCGAGCTTGTTGTTCGATCCGATTACTACCCATGGGCTCTTGACGGAAGACGTGCGCTCGAACATCTGTTCCTTGTATTTGGTGAGAACGTCCCAGTACTCGCGAACCTTTTCGTCGTTCTTCGAATACTTCCAGTATTTGAGCGGGTTGGTGATGCGCTCCTGAAAGCGTACGAGCTGGGTTTCCTTACTCACGGAGAGGTAGAGCTTGATGAGGATGAGCCCATCGTCGATGTGCTTTTCCTCCCAATCGAGCACTTTGCTCATGAAGTACTTGTACTGGCTCTTTTTGCAGTAGCCCATGGTGGGCTCGATCATGGCCCGATTGTACCAGGAACGGTCGAAGAAGACGATTTCGCCGGGCTTGGGAAAGTGTTTCTCGTAGCGGCGGAACCAGTATTTGGATTCGCTTGGGGTGGGGATTCCGAGTTCGACGACGCGGAGGTCCTTGGGCATCATGTACTCGATAAAGCGCTTGATGGAGGAGCCTTTGCCTGCTGCGTCACGACCTTCGAATACGATGGCGACTCGTTTCTTGTTCTCCACCACCCAGTGTTGCATTTTCAGAAGCTCGATTTGCAGCGCTTCCTTTTCCTGCTTGTAGGTTGGGTAGTCTATGTTCCGGTAGAAATTGAAGAACTTGCTCTTAACGAAGTCGTACTTTGGCATTGTCGAAGGTCGTTGTTGGGACGTCGAATCTGTGCCTCCGGTATCTTTGCATGCAAACCCGAAGCGTGGGAGCTATGGCTTTGTAACACAAACGTGTCATTGGTTTAGGCTTCCCAGCGAGCGTAGAGTCCGCAAGGGAGGGTATTGAGGCTGTTGGAAATGGGAAGACCGACTTCCCCGGAGCTCACTTGTCCTGTAAAGGCTGACATGGACTCGCGTAACAGGTTTCCGACTACAGTTGGAGATACGCCGGTGGTATAGGCGTTTACGAGGAAGAAGAGCCCGTTGCAGTCGAAGATTTGGGTGCACTTCTGCAGCAGGCCGTAGAGGTCGCGCTCGAATTGCCAAACCTCGCCCTTGCTGCCTCGTCCGTAAGAAGGTGGATCCATGATTATGCCTTGGTACTGGGTTCCGCGTCGAATTTCGCGTTCGACGAACTTCACGCAGTCGTCCACGATGTAACGAATGGGGGCCTCTCCGAGATTGCTTAATGCTGCGTTTTCGCGGCACCAAGCTACCATTCCCTTAGCGGCGTCCACGTGGCATACTTCCGCTCCCGCCGCCGCGGCGGCAACGGTTGCTCCTCCGGTGTAGCCGAAGAGGTTGAGCACCTTTACGGGGCCTTTGGCGCTCTTGATTTTCTTGCTGAACCAATCCCAGTTTACGGCTTGCTCTGGAAAAAGGCCGGTGTGCTTGAAGTTCGTGGGTCGAATTTTGAAGCGGCGATCCCGATACTTTATGATCCAGCTTTCGGGGAGGCTTTTGTGGTAGTCCCATTTGCCGCCACCCTTGGCGCTGCGGTGGTAGAGTGCGTCGTATTTACCCCAGTCGGGAGTCGCGCGAGGCCAGATTACCTGGGGGTCGGGGCGCACGAGGACTACGTCGCCCCAACGTTCTTTTTTCATGCCGTCGCCGCATTCGAGGATTTCGTAATCCTCCCATTTGTTTGCTAGAATCATAGCCGTATCGAGGTTCGCTGCGGATAGCCGCCTGAAAGGTTCAACTGTGGGTGTCGGAGTTTTGCAGTTCTTCGCGCAGGACGCCGATGCAGGAGAGGTTGCGGTATCGCTCTGCGAAATCGAGTCCGTAGCCGACCACGAATTGATCGGGGATGCTGAAGCCGCAGAAGTCTGCCGAAAAGGATTTTTCGTGCCGTGCGGGCTTGTCCAGCAGCACGCAGGTCTTGAGGGAAGCGGGGGAGTGCTTTTCCAGGTGAGCGATGATAGCCTTGAGTGTGTTTCCGGAGTCGAGGATGTCGTCAACCACCAAGACATGGTGGTTCTTGATGTCCGTTTTCAAGGGATTGGTAATGCGAGGTGGGGTTTGGGCTGTTGTCGCATTGCCGTAAGATTCGGCTCGCAAGCAGTCTAAGCGGGTTGGGAAATTGCAGGAGCGAATGAGGTCAGCGGTGAAAACGAGGGCCCCGCTGAGTATTGAAACAATGGTTACATCTTCTCCTTGGTAGTGCTCGGAGAGTTCGGAGCTAAGCTCTGAGATGCGTCTTTGGATGTCTTCGCTAGTGAGGAGAACCGTTTCGAGGTCCGACTCGTTGTATCGTGGACGGATGGTTCGCATCAGGCGAGGCTTTCGATGTTGAGCCGGAATGCGTCGCGATCGGCGGCTTTGAAGAATGCGGTTCCTGCTACAAAGGTATCCACGCCAGCCTTACGACAGTCGGGAGCGTTTTCGGCGTTAACGCCACCGTCCACTTCGATGCGAAAATCCAAGCCTTTTTCCTGTCGCCAAGCGGCCAGCTGGGCTGTCTTTTTCAGGACGCTCGCTTGGAAGGATTGGCCTCCAAAGCCGGGTTGAACCGTCATGGCCAAGATGATGTCCACGGCATCCAGGTAGGGTTCTACAGCGTCTACGGGAGTGCCGGGGTTGAACACCACGCCGCACTTGGCTCCGAGCTCCTTGATCTTGCTCAAGCAAGCCGACACGTCGTAATCGGGCTCGACGTGTACCGTGACTTGATCGGCTCCAGCTTTGATGAAGGGCTCGACGAAATCCTGTGGATTGTCGAGCATCAGGTGAACATCGAGGAAAAGCTTCGTTTTAGGTCGCAGGTCGGCGACGGTTTGAGGGCCGAAGGTTAGGTTCGGCACGAAGTGTCCATCCATAATGTCGACATGGAGCCAGCTGCAGCCGGCTTGCTCGACGCCTTTGATGTCTTCCGCGAGCCGTGTGTGGTCGGCCGCTAGCATAGAGGGTGCTAGAATTGGTGTGCCCATTGGGGAGGAACTTAGTCCTCGTGTGACGTCTTGCTCAAGTCTAGACGCGGGAATTTGCGCGCGGATGCGAGCTGGGATGGTTTCACCAAACGTCGACCAGGGACTCGGCGACGCGGGCGGCGATCTGGCGGCTGATCTCCGGCACCGCTTGGTACTCGGCGTCCACTAGTCCGCTGTCGGTGTAGATGTCTTGCCTTATGGTGAGCGGGCGGGCCTGGAAGAAGTATTGGTTGGAGCCATCGCCTTTTTTAAGGCTGAGCTCCAGGTTGGCTGTGAGCTCGAACTTTCGGCCTCGGCCGACGTCTGAGGCGCTTACTGCGGCGATATCGCGGCGTATTTCAAGAACGGATACTTCCAAGGTGGCGTCGGACGGACTGCTGGTCGCGAGAGAGAGCTCCACGCTGCTTTGCACCGCGTGGCGAAGGGCGGCATTGAGGGGGCCTTCGAGCTGGGGCAGGGTGGAAAGGTTGGTTGGGGGCGCGACAACGATACTTTTGTAGGGAAGCGCGTTGGAGGTGCCCATCTGATAGGCGGAGCATCCGCCGAGAAAGAGGGTAGCGATGGCTCCAATCAGTACTATTGATCGCATGGCAAGCGGCGGTTCGTGGCTCAGAGCCCTAGAAGATGCCGAGAATGCGGCGTTTGGCTCGCTTGCGGGCTTGTTCTTGGATTTCCTCGTTGGAAGGAGCGGCCTCTTCTACGGTTTCCTCGTTCTTGGCTACGATTGCGTCGATCTTTTCGAGTCGTGTCTTGGCGGTTTGGGCGGTTTGGGAGAGGGGCGCTATGGTGATGGCTTCGTTGTAGAGAATCTTTGCCGCGTCGTACTTCGAGCGCTTGAAATAATAGAAGTCGCCCATCTTAAGCTTGGAGAGCGAAAGGATGTTTTTGGCGCCGGCGAGGCCTTTTTCCGCTTGGTCGACGTTCTGGTTTTCCGGGTACTGGATCAGGAAGTCCTCGAAGAAGGTGATGGCGTCTTCCGTGGCGCGTTGGTCGTACTCCGGTCCTTTTATCAGCCCGTAATGGGTTTGGGCCAGCTTGAGGTAGGCGTCGGAGGTGAGGAAGCTGTTCGGGTAGTTGGTGACCAGTCGATCGAGGGCAAAGATGGTCATGGCGTCGCTATTCTTGTCGGACCAAGCTTTCGCGACGTTCATTAGCGAAAGGGGCGCATAATCGCTGTACGGGGCGATTGCTACGATTCGTTCGAAGTATTGGATCGCGCGGTCGGTGTTCTTGAATCCGGGAATGACCCAGAAGATCTTGTCGCGGTAGGTTTCCAGGCGAGCAACGGCGATCTTGTACATCTCCCCGAGGGTTTCGTTGAAGCTGCCGTAGTTGGGATAGACCCAAGCGATGGTGTTGAAGGCTTCGAAGGCTTTATCTATCTTGTTGCGTTCGAGCTGGATGAGGGCGGTCCGATAGTAGGCCTCTGGGGAGTATTGGTTCTTCGGGTACTTTTTGGAAACCCGCTTATAGAGTCTGACTGCTTTCCCGTAGTTTTTCTTTTCCTCTGCTTCGCGGGCTCGGTTCATCCAGTTGAGGATCTTCTGCTGCTCTTCTGGCAAGAGTCCGGAGAGGTCCACTTCTTCCGACACGTAGCCTGTTTCTGGAGACCAGGAAATCTTCGATTCCGCCCAGGTGTTGTTCAGGAAGGTGAGTGCGAATAGAAGGATCGTGGCGAAGAGGCCGGCTCGGGAATGGGAAGCGCGGCATGGGAGTGCGGTGTTCATCAATGGAAGGGTCGTTGCGTGGGATGGTGTGGTGTTTCGAGGGAGGAGGCTCACCAGCGAACGAGTGCGGAGCCCCATGTGAGGCCGGCCCCGAAGGCGATGAGCAATATGGTGTCGCCGTTTTTTATCCTCCCGGCTCGGGCGGCTTCGTCCAAGGCGATGGGTATGGAGGCGGCGGAGGTGTTTCCGTATTTGTCTAGATTTAAGAAAAAGCGTTCAATTGGAATGTTAAGTCGCGAAGAGATCGATTCGATGATGCGCATATTCGCTTGATGTGGAATAACGCATGCGAGTTGGTCAGATTCTATCCCGTTTTGTTCAAGGATTTCCACTGCGGCTTGTCCCATGACGCGGACTGCTTGCTTGAAAACCTCTTTTCCTCGCATTTTCAGGAAGTGTTGCCTGCCGTCGAGAGAGGCGGGGGATGGCGGGATGGCGCAGCCTCCGCCAGGTTGGTGCAGCATGTCGGCCTTGCTTCCGTCGGCGCCCAGCCGGAAGTCGATAATTTTGGAGTCGTCGCCTTGCTCGGCGAAACCGATGACGGCTGCTCCGGCCCCGTCTCCGAAGAGAACGCAGGTGGTTCGGTCTTCCCAGTCTAGGATGCTGGAGAGCTTTTCGGAACCGATCACCAGAGCGTTGCGGTAGCGTCCGGTTGCCAGCAGGCCGGTTGCGATTTCAAGGATATAGAGGAAGCCGGAACAGGCTGCTTCCACGTCGAAGCAGACGGCATTCTTGATTCCCAGCTTTTCTTGGACCAGACAAGCGGTCGAAGGAAAGGGCATGTCGGGGGTCATGGTCCCGACTACGATTACGTCGATTTCCTCAGGGGAGAGGCCTGAGGCTTCGAGTGCCCGTTTGCTCGCCTCTGCTCCCATGCTGGAGGAGGTTTCGCTTTCGCCGGCGATGCGTCGTTCCTTGATGCCGGTACGGGTAAAGATCCACTCGTCAGAGGTGTCTACGATCTTGGACAGGTCGTTGTTGGTAAGCGCTTTTTGCGGTGTGTAGGAACCGGTTCCTTTTATTTTTACGGATCTAGGCGCAGGACTCATGCGATTGTCTCAATGGGGAAGCCTTACTGTTCATGCAACCTGCAAATTGCAGGGAGAATCAGTCGACGTTGTAGATGATGTTGTTCGCCTTCTCGATGTCTTCGAGGATGTGGCGATTGAGGTCGTTGCTGACGATCTCGTTTGCGATGCGGATTGCGTTCATGACAGCCTCCCGGTTGCTCGATCCGTGGGCCTTGAGGACGTTTCCCTTCAAGCCAAGCAGCGGAGCGCCTCCGTAGCGTTCCGGGTTCAGCTGGCTCTTGATGGCGTCGAAGGCTCCTTTAGACAGGAGATAGCCCATTTTTCGCATCAGATTGGCTTGGATCTCTTCCGTTACGAAGCCTTTGAGCAGCATGAAAAGGGATTCGCAGGCCTTGAGGAGGATATTGCCGGTAAAGCCGTCGCAGACGACCACGTCTACGCCTTCCTCGAAGGTCTGGAATCCTTCGATCAGGCCGGCATAGTGTATTTGCTGGCCGTCGACTTTCTTCAATAGGGTGTGGGCTTGGTTGACGAGGTCCGTGCCTTTGCCTTCCTCGGTGCCGATGGTCATGAGTCCGACCTTGGGATTCTTCACTCCGAGCACGAGACGGCAGTAGTCGCTACCTAGGACCGCATTGTGAACCAGGTGCTCTGCCTTTGCGGTCGGGTTGGCCCCGGCGTCAATCAGGACGAAGTGTCCCCGTTTGCGCGGCATGACGGTGGCGAGCGCGGGACGGTCGACTCCGTCGAGGGTGCGGAGCTTGATGGTGCCGGCGGCCATGAGGCTGCCAGTGTTTCCGCAGCTTAGTACGCAGCTGGCTTTTCCGTCCTTCACGAGCTCGATGGCTCGTAGCATGGAGGCGTCCTTTTTTTTCTTCAGGGCGACCAAAGGCTTGTCGTCCATGGTGATGACCTCGGACGCGTGGAAGATCGAGACGTGCGGATGCGAAGAAAGCCCTTCTTTTTCAAGCAAGGGCTTTAGGACGGCTTCGTCGCCAACGAGTATGATTGGCCTCAGGTCAGTTACCTTCTCGACCGCCAGTTTTGTGGCGGCGACCATTTCAGCTGGACCTTTGTCCGAGCCCATTGCGTCGATGGCGATGCAAGAGCTCTTCTGTTCGAGCATATGAAGCTAGATTAGCTGAGGCGGGTGGGTTGCCCAGGGGGCGATTCCTAGATGGAAGCGTCCAAAACTTGGCGACCGCGGTACATTCCGTTATTCGGATTTACGCGGTGTGGGCGGAATGCGGAACCATCGATCGGGTCCTTCGCGAGCTCGGGAGCCTCGAAACGGTTAGCACCTCTGCGGAGGCGGCTGCGGCGCTTGGATTGCTTGCGTTTTGGATTAGCCATTGTACGTAAATTCGTTCGTCGGTTGTTCTTCTACTTAAAAGAAAAGCTGCGCTTGATAACTCTTGGCCTATCACCCGTCAAGTTATTGTTTCAAAATTAGCGCGAGGCCCATGAGGGATCGTTCAATGGGCGGTAACTTGCGGCAGGAAACGCGAATTTGGCGAGCGTGTTTTGCATTGTTTTACACTAGGGAGCTGCCTACATCTTCCCTCCTATGGATTTGAACGAGCTCACCTCACTCGTGGAAGAGGGAAATAACCTCTCGCTGGAACAGGCGGCGGACTCAGCCGATTCGCTCGCATCGGCCGGTGTCGATCGCGGCGAAAAGGCGGCCTTTCTCACTGCGCTCTCCCGGAAAGGCGAGGTGGCAGACGAGGTTGCCGGTATTGCTAGACGCTTTCGCGAGCTGGCCCGTGACCCGGGCCTGCAGCAATGGCAGGATGCGGCGGTCGACGTCTGCGGCACGGGAGGAGACAAGATTGGAAGCTTCAACATCAGTACCACGGTGGTCTTTGGCCTTGCAGCCGCGGGCGTGCCGGTTCTGAAGCACGGAAACAAGTCGATCACTTCCAAGTGCGGCAGCGCCAATTTGTTGGAGGCCCTTGGCGTGAATCTGATGGCGGACGACGCTACTTTGGCCAAGTCCATGGAGGAGTTGGGCTTTTGCTTCATGTTCGCTCCCGCTTTCCATCCTGCCTTCAAGGAGATCATGCCAGTTCGCCAAGAGCTTGCATCGAAGGGGCAACGCACCGTTTTCAACATTTTGGGACCACTCATTAATCCGGCACGGCCGGCTCACCAGTTGCTTGGGGTCTATGCTTCCTCGGTAGTCGAAATGCTGGCTGGGACGCTCGGTTCCCTGGGGCTGAAGTCAGGTATCGTGGCCCATACCGAGCTCGCTGACGGACGAGGCATGGATGAGCTTAGCGTAGTGGGTCGAAACCGAGTTCGCGGATTTGGAGCCCTATCGAGCTTGGACGAAACTTGGACGGCCGAGCGATTTGGAATGGCTTCGACGGACGTGGCCGAATTGTTAGGTGGAGAATTGGAGGACAACTTGAGGATCCTCGACGAGCTGCTCGCGGGTAAGGCCCCCAAGGGCTTGGAGGATACGGTCTGCTTCAATATTGCTGCAGCTCTTTTGATCGTGGGCAAATGTGACTCGATCGAGGCGGGGCTCGCCATTGCCCGAGACGTGCTCCTGGGGGGCGCCCTCAAATCCAAGCTGGCGGACACGAAAGACTTTTACGCCTCTCTATGAGTTTAAAGCATTTTGGAACAGACGGGATTCGCGGCCAATACGGCAGCGCGGTTCTCAACGACGAAATAGCCTATCGCGCTGGCAAAGCGGCCGTGCGAGTGGCTCGGGAAAGGCTGTCGGCCTCGGATCCGCTAGTTGTAGTGGGACGGGACACCCGGGTGTCGGGAGTAGCGCTGTTAAAAGCGTTCGCAGCGGGGGTCGTCGGGGAGGGCGGTACTGTGCTCGACCTCGGTGTCGCTCCCACTCCTTGCGTTGCCTTTGCGGCGCGGGTCAGCGATGCGGTTTTGGCCTGCTCTATCACCGCCTCGCACAATCCTGCCTGCGACAATGGAATCAAGTTTTTCGAAGGGAGCGGCGTCAAGCCCTCGGAAGCGCTGGAGCAAGCGCTCGACGACGCGGTGGGCGACGTTTCAGCGAATGGATTCGATGCCGGTGCTGAGGTATCGTTGGAGGATGGGAGCTCCTTGCGTCATCGGTACCAAGAAGCTGTCATCGCAGCCTTTCCGCCGAAGCTGCTCGTTGGAAAGCGAGTGGCGATGGATTGCGCGAATGGAGCAATGTCAGAGATTGCTCCGGCAGTTTTTCGCGAGCTAGGGGCGGACCTTGTTGTGGTCGCCGACCAGCCGGACGGTACCAATATCAACGCTGGCGTAGGCAGCGAATGTCCGGAGTCGCTTGGCGCTTTGTATTCAGTTGGCGATTACGACTATGGCTTTGCCTTCGATGGAGATGGCGATCGTCTCGTCATGTTCGATGAGCGCGGTGAAAAAATCGCAGGCGAAGCCTTGCTAGCTTCCTTGGCAATCGATGCGAAGGATCGTTCGGAATTGCCCGGCGATACGCTTGTTACCACGGTGCAGAGCAACCTCGGGCTCGACGCGGCTCTCAAAGGGAGGGGAATCAAGACTGAACGCACGGACGTGGGTGACAAGCACATCGCTCGTTTGATGTTGCGTGACGGCTACCAGCTTGGAGGAGAAGAGTCTGGGCATCTTGTCGTGGGAAAGTTTGCGGTCACGGGGGATGGTCTGGTAGCGGCGGTTGCGATGGCGGACGCCGTTGGGCGATCCGGAGCCGGTGTTTCGTCGCTAGCGAGCGTTTACGCTGCGTTTCCTCAAATTTCGAAGGCGTTTAGAATTGTCGAGAAGACGCCGCTTCCAGAATGTCCGAAAATAGCCGCTTGTATCGAGAAGTTGGATTCCGAGCTCGGAGAAGATGGCCGTCTGCTGGTTCGTTACTCCGGGACCGAGCCCAAGATTAGGCTTCTGGTGGAGGCCCGAACCGATGCTGCGGTGAAGGCTGCATTCGACGAACTGCTCGCTGCGGTTGAGGCCGACCTAGAGTTGGTCTAGATTCTTTCCGATGCCTGAAGTTTCCCTCAAGGAATTAGACGCGAGAGTTCGCAAGCAGTTCAGCAATGCCCGAACTGCGGTGGAACGTGGGAACTTCGAGTATTGCGTTGAAATTTGCTCGTCTCTTTTGCTGGAGAATCCTGGGTGCCTGGAGATTCGGGAATTGCTCAGGCAGGCTCAGCAGAGTGTATTCACGAAGCGGGGACGTGGGTGGTTGCAGCGTTTCGTTTGCAAGCTTGAAGCGGGACTTGTCGTCATGTACGGGAAACCGTATCTGAAAAAGGATGCCGCGTTGGCGATGGCTTACGGAGAGCGTGCACTGACGCGCGATCCGCTGCACGAGGGCGCTTTGTCGCTTGTGGCAGCGGGCGCGGAGTCATTGGGGTTTTACGAGACGGCGGTCTTTTGCCTGAAGAAGATCTACGAAAGGGAGACCAAGGACCTCGCTCTGATGCAGCGCTATTGCGAAGCCTTGATCAAGGTTGGAGAGACCAATCAAGCGGTTGCGATCGCCGAGCAACTGAAGCGGATGAAGCCGGACAGCTCCATAATCCAAGAGCTGGTGAAGTCGGCTTCCGTCGCTCACTCAATCAACAAGGGGAAATGGGCCGAAGAGGAGCAGGACTTTCGTTCCAAGCTTAAGGACGAGGAGCTCTCGGACGCCTTGGAGCAACAAAATCGCATCATTCAAGATGCCCAAGGCGCCAGGGTCCGCGCCCGTGAGCTGATCGACGAAATTCACGAGGATCCGCAGAATCTCGATCTCTACAAGCAAATCGTCAAAGCCTACCTGTACGCGGACGATTATCGGGAGGCCTTGGCTTGGCTCGACAAGGCGGCCCTGCTTCCGCAGTCGGAATCCGATATCGCTCTCAAGCATTTGCGCAGCGAGATCATGATCAAGGCCACGGAATTGGAGCTGAGCAAGTTGCACAGCGAATCGGGGCCTGCCCCGGTCGAGCGTATTGAAAAGCTGGAGGCGGAGCTTGAAGTTTTGAAGCTGGAAGAGTCGCGGAAAATGGTGGAGCAGTTTCCCAACGACTATGCCCAGCGCTTGAACTTCGGCGAGCTGCTCCTTGCTGCGGGCAAGGTGGACGAGGCGATCAAAGAGTTTCAAGTTGCCCAGCGGGGAACGAGCTTGAAGCAGCGCTCCTGCGTGATGTTGGGACGAAGCTTTTCCAAGAAGCGATTGTACGACCTGGCTTTGGAGCAGTTCGACAAGGCGATCGCTGATTCGCACGGCATGGACAATTTCAAGAAAGACGTGCTTTACTCGTCAGCTCAATGTTGCGAATCGCTGGGCAAGCGGGAAGAAGCGATTCGCCGTTACAAGCTGATCTACGCCAACGACATTTCGTTTCGCGACGTAGCCCGGAAGATCGATGGGTTCTATTCTGAGCCTTCTTGAGTGCGGTCGATGGTTTGGAGCGCCGTTGTCAGAATCTTACTGTCGTCGATCGTCTCCTCTAGGCTTAGCGCTATGTCAGGCTCGAGCCCTACGCCTTCGAGTCGTAGCCCGTTGGGCGTGAGCATCTCTGCGATCGGCAAGTAGATGCGGAAGCCGTAGGGAAGCGGATAGCTTTTAGCGAGCTGCAGGGCTCCGCTCGTTCGTTGCCCGATGACGGTGCCGAGCTCGTTTTCCGAAACGAAAGCGGGCACGATATCCGCGGCGCTGGCGGAAAGCGAATCGACGAGCACTACGACTTCGCCTTCGTAGTTCTTGGAAAGAGGGAGAGGGCGAACGGTCCTTCGCTTCTTTCCTTGGTTCTCGCTTTTGTTGTCGGCCAGTGAGGCAAATGTTGTTTCGGGCGACGCGATTTTCGAGGCGAGGTGTCTTGAGTAGAAGGAAAGCCCTCCGCGATTGTTTCTCAGGTCGATGATGATTCCTTTGGCGTTTCTCGCTTGGCGAAAGAATTTGTTGATGCGGCCAGCCTTGTAGAATTTGGGGAGGAAGCTTTGCACCCGAATCAAGGCGACGTCCTCGCGGATCCAAGTGAGCGAGCTGGGTTCGGACAGCGAAAAGCTCGCGTATTCGATTTCGCAGGACATCTCCTGCCCGCCGCGAAGCCATGTGATTTGCCTCTTTTGTCCGGAAGTGCCGGCCAATTGCTTGATCTCCAGCATGGGCTCTCCGTCGATGTGGGTAAGGATGTCGCCTTTTTCCAGTCCGCAGCGAGAGGCAGGGCTGTCTGCTAGCACGTAGCTGATGAGTCCACCCATCCTGTCCTCCAGGGGATGGATCGTTATGCCCATGCCCGAACGCTTGCCGGATCGTCTGTCTTTTACGGTGCTCGGGGCAAAAAGGCCGAGGTGCGATAGGTCGAAACTGTCGAGAGCTTCGCCGAGGACTGTTGCGAGCTCTTCCTTGGTTTCCGCTTTCTCGATTTCGTGCCAACGATCTTTCGCCAAGCTCTCCCACTGGCCGAAGTCGGTTTCGAAGGCGTAGGCTCTGGAAGAAAGCCTCTTGCCGATGGCTTCAATCAGGCGTTCTTTTTGGCGCAAGCTGAGCTCGCTTTGCGGAGCGGCGCTGACAAGGGGCAAGCACGCGAGAGCGAGACTCAAAAGGACGGCTGCCTGGCTTGCGATACGCCTCATTCGCTGGCTGCGGGCTCCTGGGGCTTGGGCGTATTGTCGATGGGCGGCAAGTTCGAGGCGTCGATGGCGCTCATGTAATGCTGCAGCTCGGCAATGGATTCGCGTATGTCGTCGATGGCGCGGTGAGTGTTCTCCTTCTTGAATTCGCGCCCCAGCATTTCTCGGAATACGATTTTGAAGCTGGAGACGTCGAGCATGCGGTAGTGCAGGCGGTTGGAGAAGTTGGGGAGGTAAGCGTCGATGAATTTACGGTCTTGAGCGATCGAGTTGCCGGCGATGACGCAGGGATTTTTCTTCTTGAAGTACTTGAGGGCGATTTCGCACAGCTTTTCGTCGAGCTCTTTTTCTGTAATTCCGTCTTGGATACGGTCGAGCAACCCGCTGGCGGCATGGTGGTGCTTGCACCAGTCGTTCATGCTGTCGAGGACCTCCGGTGGCTGGCGTACGGGGCTTTCCCATTCGAATACAGGCTCGAGCTGTTTGTTGGTGATGATCACGGCGGCTTCGACGATTCGGTCTTTGGCCGGGTCGAGTCCGGTCATCTCCAAGTCTATCCAGAAGTAGCGGCGTTTGGACATGGCTGTTCGTTGAGAGTTTTTGGGAAGTTTTAAGGGCAGCGGTGTTGATTTTGGTTGGCGAAGTCAAACAAACAGGGAAGAACGAGGCCATGTCCAAGCTTATCGAAATCGGAAACATCAAGTGTGGCAACGAGCAGCCTTTTACGCTCCTCGCAGGCATGAACGTGCTCGAATCGCGCGATCTGGCCCTGGAAATTGCAAGCGAGTACAAGCGGGTTACCGACAAGCTTGGCATTCCGTACGTTTTCAAGGCGTCCTTCGACAAGGCGAACCGATCCTCCATCAACAGCTTTCGTGGCCCTGGGATGGAAAAGGGCTTGGAGATATTGGCCGAGATCAAGGAAACCTTTGGCGTTCCGCTTATCACTGACGTGCACGAACCGCATCAGGCAGCTCCGGTGGCCGAGGTTTGCGACATCATCCAGCTCCCCGCGTTTCTCTGCCGCCAAACGGACCTAGTGGTGGCGATGGCCAAAACGGGCGCGATCATCAACGTGAAGAAGGCGCAGTTCCTCGCTCCGCGCGAAATGGGGCACATCATCAAAAAGCTCAATGAGGCGGGCAACGACCGGGTGATGCTTTGCGAGCGTGGTTCCAGCTTTGGCTACAACAACCTGGTGGTGGACATGTTGGGCTTTGGTATCATGAAGGAGTTCGGGTATCCAGTGATCTTCGACGTAACGCATTCGCTGCAAATTCCCGGGGGGACTTCGACGGCAGCGGGCGGGCGTCGCCGACAAGTTTTCGACTTGGCGAAAGCTGGCATGTCAGTGGGAATCGCAGGGCTTTTCTTGGAGGCTCACCCGGACCCGGACAATGCCAAGTGCGACGGTCCTTGCGCTTTGCCTTTGAATCGCCTCGAAGGCTTCCTCGAGCAGATGAAGCAGATCGACGACTTGGTAAAGAGCCAGGCGGCGATCGAGGTCGACTAGTCGAGACGCGAAAAGGCCCTCATGTATCAGATGAGGGCTTCGTTCATTATTGCTTCAAGTGTGCGGAGGCGCCTTTAGCCTTTGTTGGCTTCTAGCGGGTCTGAGTCGACCCAGACCACGGTCCAGCCAGTTTCTTCGTCAGGATAGATATAGGTGCTGGCTCCTGGCAGGTCGGTGGCTACGAACTCTACGACATTAGGTTCGTAGTGAGCGTGCGCTTCCGGATGTAGGCCCATCCAAGTGACCGTCCCTACGATGGCCACGGCTGCTGCAGCCGCTAAGGAGCGTACAAAGGCAGGGAAGGAGATGAGCTTGTTTCCGGAACTCGCCATTCCCTCCTTCGCGATCGACTCCTGTATCGAGGAAATGGATGCGGAATGATCCTGCAAGGCTGTTGGCGCGTTTGAGGCGTCCCGCACCAGATCGAGGTTTTCCATCCAGTCTTGGGCCTCTGGGTGGGCTTGCAGGTAGCTATCCAAGCGAGAGGCATCGGATGCGTCCAATTCACCATCGAGCAACTGGCTCATGAGGAGCCGTGCGTGGTCTTGGCTGATGTCCGGTGCGTTTTTCATGGGATGGAAGCTTGTTTATGCAGGAATTTGTTAAAAAAGGGAAGGATCGAATTTTTTGAGCTGGCTTGAAAGGTGGCCCCGCTTCCGAGGCCACCTGCAGTTGTGTGTATGGTGTGCTAGAATCGTCTGACGACCTGGCCCCTTCTGCTGCTATGGCGATCTCCGTAGCGATGGTCGTGGCGGTCGTCGTAGCGGCGGCTTTCGCGATAGCCGTGTCCATGGCGACGGGTCTCTACCCAAACCTTTTCCTTGTGGTAGGTGTAGTGCCCGGATACCCAAACCTTGCGTACGTGTCCGTGGCGGTCGCAGCTGCGCTCGTAGTAGCCGGGGACCCAAGTCTTGACCGAAACCCACTTCCAGTATCCGTGGTCGTGGTGGTGTCCGCGATGTCCGCCGGTGCGGTAGCCTACGCTGACGTGCGTGTGGTTGTCGTCGTCCGCGATGGCGGCGCCGATGATGAGCCCGCCGATGAGTCCGCCCACGAGGGCTTTTTCTTTGTCGCCGGCATGAGCGGAGCTGGGAAAAGTGAAGGCGGCAATGACGGCTAATAGGGTTAGGGTGCTGATGACTTTCATTTTCATGGATCGTTGTCGGGTTAAATTCGTTGTTCGCGGGTTGGGACGTACCGGAATTGGGTTTTATTCATCGGATTCGATCGATTTTTCCGGGCGAATCGTTCGGGGGGAGGCGTGACTTTTGGCACATGACATCTTTGAGGCCTTTGCGCTAGCTTCCTTACCTTATGGTTAAGAGCGAGATAGGTGCGCCGGTTTGCGAGGAAACCGGAGCGGGGGCGGAAGCGGAACGGGTGGAGCGTAACAACAACTACATTTTCGCTATTTTTGGTGGCTGCCTGATGTTGCTCTCGCTCGTTTTGCCGTTCGCCTATGCGAAGAAGGAGCTGAGCGCTGGCCTGACGATTTTGCAGGTGCTGCTATGGGCGGTGTTTTGCGCTGCTTGGTTGAGACAGGGCTACTTGGTGGAGAGGGCGGGAATCGGTTTTAATGCTGGCGACGCTGCCCTGAAATCGGAATCTCCTTCGCGTTTGCAAGAGATCCTGCTGTTCCTGCTGGTCTTCGGGCCGAGCTGTTTCGCCTACATTTATGTGACCCAGCTCAACACTGCGTATTTCGGATTCAACTACGTTCTGATGTTCGTGGTAGCGGGCTTCGCTACTCTCATTTTTCCGCTCTGGCTTGCAGCCGCGTACTTGTTGTACCAATGCCTCGCTTGGGTTTTGGTAGGACGGGTGATGTGGGGCGGATGGATGAATTTGGCGGATGTGGTTACCATGATATCTGGCTATTTTTTCTCGGCGATGATGTTCTACATCTTTCGCCGCGAGCGGAACTCTCGCAGTCGGGCCTTTGCCCTCTCGGTCGAGTTGGACAGGGCGAACGAAAAGCTTCGAGCGTTCAGCCGGCAAGTCGAAGAGCTGGCCGCCACCCAAGAGCGGAACCGGATTGCTCGAGAAATTCACGATACTATCGGGCATTCGCTCACGGTGGTGAACATGCAGCTGGAAACGGCGAAGGCCTTGCTGAGCAGCGATCGAGAGAAGGCGGCTGCTTTTTTGGACAAAGCCCAGGAAGTGACGAAGCGAGGGCTGGCTGAGGTACGTTCCTCGGTGGCCTCCTTGAGGGCGTCTCCGCTTGACGGAATGCCGTTGCATCGGGCTTTGGAGGCTCTTTTGAAGAGTTCGTTCGGTCCAGCTATTCAGCTTGATTTCGAGCTGGTGGAAGGAGACGAGGCGATGCCAGCCGCATCGGAGTCGGCTCTCTATCGCTGCGCTCAGGAGGCTTTGACCAACGTGAGGAAGCACGCGGACGCGTCGCAAGTGAGCTTAAGCTTGGACCTTTCGGAGCGGCAAAAGGTGAGACTGGAAGTCTGTGACAACGGAAAAGGCTGCTCGGGAACCTCTGGCGGTTTCGGAATCATGGGAATTCGGGAGCGTATCCAACTTTTGGATGGAGAGGTTTCCTTTTATACTTCGCCCGGTAACGGTTTTCGGCTAAGCATTTCCCTACCACGATGAGCGATCGCATCAGAATAGTATTGGCTGACGACCAGTCCTTGTTTCTCGAAGGTTTGAGGACATTGTTGTCCCTTGACGAATCGCTGGAAATCGTAGGCGATTGCGCCAACGGGCAAGAAGCCTTGGAGGCTTGTCGAAGGCTCAAACCTTCGATCGTTTTGATGGACCTGAATATGCCGATTATGGATGGGGTAGCAGCGACGAAGGCGATCAAGCAGGAACTGCCCGAGGTGAACGTCCTGACGCTCACTACCTTTGACGACGACGAGCGGGTTTTCGAGGCTTTGAAGGCGGGAGCGTCCGGCTACCTTTTGAAGGATACGCCGTCGAAGCAGCTGGTTGACGCGATTCGAACGGTCAGCGCGGGGGAGTCCTTCCTGCAGCCGTCGATTGCCTCTAAGGTTTTGGCGGAGTTTTCCCGCATGTCTGCGCCAGCTGCTACGGAAAAGAAGGCAGTCAAGCTGCTGGAACCGCTTTCGGTAAGAGAGGAGGAGGTGCTTGTTTGGCTTTCGCGTGGATGCAGCAACAAGGAGATCGCAGGGCACCTCTCGCTGGCGGAAGGCACCGTCAAGAACCACGTTTCGAACGTGCTCGGCAAGCTGGGGGTTTTGGATCGGACTCAAGCGGCATTGATGGCCCGCGACTTGGGCTTGATCTGAGGCGAGTGTTGGCTCTCGCAAGAGCTGCTTTTCTGCAACCTGGACTCTCTCCCTGGGGTAGAGGGTAGAAGGGGATGACCAAAGGCATGGCGGTTTTTTACCCCGAACATGACCTTTGGCACGTCACAAAAGTCGAACCTTACGCCATACTCCGATCATGTCGATTTACCCTCGCCTCCTTGTCCGCGATTCCGTCCGCTACTGGAAACGCAAACCCTTCCAAGCCCTGCTCTCAGTCGCTTTGCTCGCTCTCGGTTCGGCTGCCGTAGCGATTCTCTGGACCATCACCGACACGGTGGTCCGTCAGCCTTTGCCCTTTCCGGAAAGCCATGAGCTCTACGGGATTCAGTCGGTCGACGAAAAGACGGGGGAGGTCGTGAACTTCATGGCATTGGCCGATTTTCGCGACTTCCGCGAGCGGCAGGAGTCCTTTACCGGTTTGTTTGGGTACCGCTCGCAGTATTTGAACTACAAGGACGAGTTCGACAACACGCGGCAGCTTTTCGGGGCGCGCGTGACGAGGGACTTTGCGGACGTGCTAAAGATCCACACCGAACTCGGCACGTTCTTCAGCCCTGACGACTTCTCTTCTGAGGCAGCCCGGTCGGTCGTCATCAGCTATGAGCTCTGGCGAAAGGAGTTCGGTGGAGATCGGGAGATCGTCGGGAAGTCCATCTGGTTGGACGAGGCGGCATACCAGGTCGTGGGCGTGATGCCGAAGACCTTCAACGAGCCGTCCTTCGTTAATGTCTGGACTCCTTTTCCCGATGTCACGGGCGAGTACTTCGTGCGTGACGCTCGCTATTGGAACGTGGTCGGCCGCTTAAAGCCGGGAGTGAGTCCAGAAGCGGCGAGGCAGGAGCTCGCGCGCATCGCTGACGATCTAGAGGAGCAGTTTCCCGGTACCAATCGTCGTCGCGGTGCGACGATGGATTCGTTGCAGACGATCATCGTCGGCGACTATTCGACTCCGCTGCTTTTAATCTTGGTGGCAGTGAGCCTTGTAATGTTCGCGACTTGTTTGAACCTCGCCAACATCCAGTTGATCAGCGGCCTGCAGCGTCGTTCGGAGAATGGGGTGCGGCAGGCGATTGGCGAGAGTCCGAAGCAGGCGATGGCCCGGGCTTTTATGGAGTCGTGCGCGATTTGCTTCGCGGGCTGCGCTGTCGGCTGGGGCTTGGCGGCGCTCTTCATCGCAAATATCGATTCCGTGCTGCCGGCGATGTTTTTGCCGCGCCTCAACGAAGTCGGCATGACGGCGGATCTGGCGTGGACCATCGGCCTGATCGCTCTTCTTTCCAGTCTCAGTTTTGGCCTGCTTCCAGCGGTGCAGGTGGTGCGAGCGAATACCAATGACATCATCAAAAGCGGCGAGTCTCGCCACGGCTTGAGCCGTGAAAGCGGCCGCAGCCGCGCCGCTTTGCTAGTGGGCCAGATAGCGGTAGCAGTAGCAATCTTGCAGGCGGCGTTGCTCGTTGTACACGAGTACCGTCGCTTGCAAGACCTTGAGCTTGGCTTTTCGGAGGACGACTTGGTTATGATCACGGTTTCGCCGGGGGAATCGCGCATGTTCGACTTGCCTGGGCTCGCCGCGTTTTACACGGAGATGGATCAATGGCTTGAGTCTCAGGAGGAAGTGGTCGAAAGCGTGCTGTCTTCCAGTCCTCCGCTGGCCGGATACGATCTTGAATTCGGTTTTCAGATGCAGGGGCGCGATTTGGCGGCTGAACGCGAGGAAGCTATCACGGCAGTTTACAACACCATCAGTAAAGATTATTTGGATACGTTGGACATCTCGCTCGTTTCTGGACGTAACTTTTCGGAGTGGGATAATCGGGAATCCCAGAAAGTCGCTTTGGTCAATCAAGCATTTGTGGAAAAGTTCCTGGTTGCGGGCGAAGATCCGATGAGTCAGCAGGTGCAAATCATGCCATGGCTGGTACCTCAGTTTCGCCAGGTGGTCGGCGTGGTGGGTGACTATGCCCAAACGAATGTGACGGACGACCCGAAGCCCATGATATACGTTCCTTACGAGCAGGGACCATGGATCTTCGGCACCTTTGTCACGCGTGTACGAAACGCTGATGCGTTCAACATTGAGCGTTTTGAGACGCTTATGAAACAGCAATATCCGGAAGTGGGAATCACCATGGAAACGATAGATTCCGTGCTTGAACGGCAGCTTTCCATACAGTCGCTGATGTATTTGGTATTTGTCGGCTTTGGGAGCGCGACACTGTTGCTGTCGCTCTTCGGCATTGGCTCGCAAATGGCGTTCAACGTATCGGAACGTTCTCGGGAGTGGGGGATCCGATTGGCGCTCGGCGCAAAAATTGGTCAGCTCAATGGATTGGTGGTACGGCGATTGGTCGTTCCTCTGTCGGCGGGCTGCGTGATCGGCGTTGGGCTATTCGCTGCGAGCTATCGCTACTATCAACAGTTTGGAGGAAATCTCGATGCCTTCTTCTTCGGGGCGAGCTTCCTTTTGATCCTCGTCATCGCGTTGGCCAGCGTGGCGACCACTTGGTTCGTCTCGGATCGCATCACCCGCTCGAATCCGCAGGAGATCCTGCGGTCGATCTGATTGGAGAATCCAATAAATGGATACGATTATGAAAAGATTGATTAGTGTAGCGGTCCTCGTGACGGTTTCAGTGTCTGCTAGCGCAGCTGGGCATGCCGGTGAAATAGATGATTTGCGAAATGCTGTAGAAACTGAGGATTGGGCGAAAGCAAAGTCTATTGGCGAAGCGTTGACAGGGGCCGACGGAGGGAGCGGCGAAGCGTATTATCTGTTCGGTAAGGCCCTAATCGGATTGAAGGAAAACGAGGCTGCAGTTGCCGCGTTGGAAAAGGCGAACCGTTTGGTTAAGGACAATGCGGACTATCTTGCAGATTATGGATACGCCTTGATCCTGCGAGGCCAGGAGATGAACATGTTCCAAGCAGGGCCGGTTTACATGCGGGCCATGGACCAATACAAGGCTGCGGTGAAAGCGGATCCTGACCATCTTGGCGCCCACATCGGGCTTTCGCGCTACTACATGAATGCGCCGGCGATCGGCGGTGGCAGCATGAAGAAGGCGAAAGAGCATGCGGCGCAGATCGCCCGCATCAATCCGTACATGGGTCACCTCGAAGCGGCATTGATTGCTGAGAAGGAGAAACGCTTCGACGATGCGATCGCAGCATACGATTCAGCGATCGCTCTTAAGTCCGATGAGGCCTGGGTCTACTTCAAGCGTGGCACCTTGCAGCAAGCGAACGGAAAGGTGGAGGACGCGAGGGCCTCCTTTGAGAAAACCTTGGCGATTGATCCGGATCACTCTGCGGCTCAAGCGGCTTTGGCTGGTTTGGAGTAAGGAAGAGGCGGCGACCGGCTGCTGCATAGCGGACCGGGTGGAACCGGTCCCTCCATAACGAATGAAAATGGAGGGACGACCTCCGTGTTGCGGGAGTGATTCCACTGCATTTGGAGTGGCCCCAAAAAAGGACCCTCCTTGCGAAGGGTCCAATCGTGGCGTTCAAGCTACCGCTAGAACGAGAAGGTGTTGGTGAGTTGCCAAGTCATGCCCTCCTGGATGCTGTAGTTGCCCGGGCTTCCGTCCGGTTGGACGGAAAGTGGCTTTAGCTTCGGGTCTTCTCCAACGTTGCGGAGGTTGAGCTGGACGCGCCAGGTGACGCGGTCGTTCAAGTCGATGTTCTTGCCAGCCCAGAAGTCGAAGTGGCCTTCGCTGTCGCTCCAGTAGGGCTTGTTGATATCGAGGTTGTCTTGGGCGGCGTTGAGACCGTAGCCGAGGATCTTGCCGTCTTTCCAACGGTATCCGCCACCGAGGTTCAGGCCTGCGAAAGCGCCGTCTCCGATTGTGTAGTTGGTGACCAGATTCGCGGACCACGGTGAGAGCTCGGCGGCGAGCTTGCCGTTGGTTTGGACTTGGAACTGGTAGGCTGCCCAAATGTTGTTGTTGAAGTAGGCGCGCACGGTGTTGTCGCCACCCCACCAGAGTCGGAGATCGCCGGCTGGGCTTTGGTACTTTTCGTATGCGGCTTCGATGTAGTTGACGAGATCTTCGCCCAAGCCGGTTTGGTAGGCGTCGGTCTTCGAGACGTTCATGGCAACCGACCAGTTCTTCGTGAGGTTGCCGAGCAGTTCGTATTCAACGCCCTTGGACACGTACGAAACGGTGCCGGTTGGCCAAACGCCATTGATTCGGCCGCCACCTGCGGGTTGAACGCCGCCAACGCCAGCTGTGGGAGTCCATCCTTCGATGCCGCCGATCCAGTCGCCAGCCTTAACCTTGTCCACGTCCACGGAGAAACCGTAAGCGTCGAACCAGGATTGATCGTTCATTTGCGCCAACCAAGAGTTGACCGCCTCGGTTTGGGCGATGGTGGATGGGTGGTCGGTGAACACGTCGGAGCTTACGTCGTTGTAAGCCGCGTCCCAAGCTCCGGGGAAGTCTTCGGCTCCTGCGACGCCGTTTCCGTCAACTTGAGCCCAGTTCCAGTACCAGCCCCAGCCCAGAACGCCGGTGTAGTCTGCATAGGTATCTGGATCGGCGGATACTTCGCGGCCAGCCAGGTCGAGGAGCGCGGATGCGGTTCCCCAAGCCTCGAGGTTGCGGAGGTAGTAAGTGTTGTTTCCGAGGGTCGCGGTTTCGCTGGATACGCTGGAGATGTTTGCGTTTTCTACCTTCGTTTCGTAGAAGGTGGCCTTGAAGGTGAGGCGATCGTCCAGGGTCGAGATTGCGAAGCCGTAGTCTTCGGTCGAACCGGCGGCGTTGGGCAGAGGGTTGCCGCCGAAGCCGAAGCGGTTTTCGACGCGCATGTTCCGTCCGCTGTTGTAGTTGAGCGACACTGTCGTGCCCGCTGGGAGCTTTTCGGCGATAAACTGAGGAGTGTGTACTACGACACCCCAGCTGGTGCTGCTACCGGTGATGGAGAATTCGTCGCCCGTGTAGTCAGGATTCACCTTCGCAACTCCATTGTCCTCGAACGCTGCGGTCGAGTTGCCTTGGATCAGTGACTGCGTGTCTTCGCGATAGCCCCAAGTCGGAACGACGAGTCCGTCGAAGAAGCGACCTTGCCAGGTGATTCCCTTGGACTTGGTCGTGATCAGGTTTTTGGATACGCCGGTGTAGAGCTGGTCGATATCTCCCTCGTCCGCGTTGAGAATATTGAAAGGACGACTGACCCAACCAACGTAGTTGAGAGGATTCTCGGACTGGAAGCTCGCTTGGGATTCTCCGTTGATGATGGTGGGGTCGTTCCAAGCGGCGCCGGGCGAGACGGACGCATTCCAAGTGGAATCGAAGTAAGGAATGTCGTAGCTGCCAGAAATGTTCTGGATCCCGGTGATACCAGCTAGCTGCAACCCGCTTGCCGAGCTTGTGTTTCGGAGGTCGCCGCTCAGGTAGGTCATCCAGTCGAGCACGACATCCCCGTTTACGAGGCCGCCGTTTTCGTTTCCGTACGCGTCGGACCAGGAAGGCTCCACGGCGTAGCGGATCCAGTCTCGTGATTCGGTTTCGTATGAAGTGTCCGAATACACGCCGTTGATGGTGTGGCGTCCGAGGAGCTTGCCGATAGCGTTGTCGCCCAGCATATCGCGGAAGTCGAGATCCGCGAAAGCGGTGAGGCGGTCGTTTTCACGTTCGGTAAAGCGGGCGGAATTTGTGCCGCGCGTGGAGGAGCCGACGAAAGCGCGCCCTGCGTTCGGGTTTTTCACGACGACTCCATCGCTCTCGTAAGCCCATGGGTAGTACATGAGGTTTTCGCGAATGTCCACGGAGATGTAGGATCCGTTGAGGTTACGGGTCTGGCCGTCTTGGTAGGATTGGCGGTCGATCACGACCTCGTAGCCGAGCTTGTTATCGAGAAACGTTTGCTCGAAGGCGAGGTTGTGGGCGTCCCAGTTCTGCCATTCCTTCTTGTTTGGTCCGTCGATGAGAACGTTGAAGAAGTCGAAGACGGAGTCGTCGGTGAGGGCTTTGGTCTTATAGAAGCCAGATTCGGCAGCAGGGTATCCGGGCTCGCCGTTGTAGTTGGCGTTTTGGGCAAACTCGTTGAAGGACGCGATGCCGATGTTGGAACCGTAAGGGATGCCGTCGATACCTGCGTCGCGATTGCCTTCGGAGTTGATACCCCAGTTGGTGGTGGCTCCGGCTTGCATCCAGCTTGCGGGCATGGAAGAGCTAGCACCGTCGAAAACGAAGACTGGGTTGGACGTGGCTTGGATGTTGGGACCGGGGTATTGCACGGTCCAGTAGTTCTTGGTCTCGCCGTCGATGGTGGACCCTTGGTAACCGATCACGCCGGCTTCCCAAGCGTAGTAGGGGTCCCAAGTCTGGCGGTTGATGGCGTTCGCGTCGAAGAAAGGCGTGATGCGATCCTGCGGCGGGAGGACGCGGGGGCGATTGGCCTCGATGTCGCCGTCTTCGTAGCTTGCCCGAACGAGCGTGCTAATCGAATCGGTATTCATGAAGTTCGGCTTGTAGCGTAGGGCTACGAAGAGGCGGCGATCGTCCTCGTGGGCTGGACGTTGTCGGTATTTCTGGTTTTCGTTAAGCACGGAAACGCGAACGGCTAGCTCGTCTTCGATCAAGGTCTTGTTGGTATCGAAGGTGGTGCGGATGGAACCGAAGCTGCCGAAGCCGATTTCAACTTGGCTGTCGTTGGAGAAGTTTGCCCGGTTGATGCCGGTGTTGATGATACCAGCGGGGGAGCCGATTCCGAAGAGGATGGAGTTCGGTCCGCGTTGCAGCTCGACGCGTTCGACGTTGTAGGAGTCCCAAGGGATGTCGGAGCGGAAGTAGTCGCGGGTATTGTCGGCCGAATCCAGTCCGCGCACGCGGGTGTTGTTGTTCGGGGAAGCGAAGTTGGCCGCTTCGCTGACGCCGTCGATGTAGGTGTTGCCGACGCCGGCGTAGTTGCCTCCCACGCCGCCGACTTCGGTATTCGTGGTGTAGGTCAGGAGCGACTGGTTGTCGGTGGCGTTGGTATCGCGCAGAAAGTCTTTTGTGACGACGCTGATGGAGGAGGCGATGTCCTTCAGGTCCGTTTTGATGCGCGTGCCCGCCAAGGATGCGGTTGCTCGGTAGCCTGTCGAGTCGTCGGCGGTGACTTCGAAGGGTGAGAGTTCGAAGATTTCTTCGTCCTCTACGTCGTCTTGGGCGTTGGCGACAGTGCCCGCCATGGCGAGCGAGCTGGTCAGCAGGAAAAGGCCCGTGAGCCTTCTCGATTGGTCGTATCTAGGTCTGTTCATGTGCGATTTATTGTAGGTTTGACTGGGTTGCGTGGTTTTGGGGACAGCCAGCAAGAGAGGGAAAGGCGGATTGGTAGCGAACTTTCCAAGCTGCTTGTTGGATGGGGAAATGGAGTTTCTCGAATGGAGTTTGTTAGGGCTTGGGATAGAAAACTGGCTTGGGATAAATGCTGTAAATCTCAAAGATAGAACGTTAAATCATAGATTCGGAAATTTGCGTTCTTGATGTCGAAGTGAAGTTTTCTCGGAGGAGTACTTGGGGCTGCCCTATTTAAAGGGGGGAGGAATTCGAGGGTAGGATGAAGCGTTAAATCAATTTCAAGCTTCTTGGGTGGGGAACGGAAATTTGGGAACAGGGCAAGGGGAGGCGGGTAAGTGGCTCGATTTAATTTAACCTTAAATTAAGCAACTGAAATGGACTAGAGGCGAGTAAGGCTGTCAATGCAAATTATAGCTAGCTGGAAGCCGAGACGGTAGGGACGTGGCGGCCCCCCCGGGGAAGCGAGAGGGCGTTTTCGAGCGTTTCTCTGTTTTCGAACTCAGAGCAGTCCGAGGTCCCTCAACTCATTGTCTAGGGCTTCGCCTCTCAGGTTTTTGGCGATGATGCGACCGTCCGGATCGAGTAGGAAGCTAGCGGGCAGGGCGGTTACGCCGTAGCCGGCTGCGAGCGGAGAATTCCAGCCTTGGAGGTCGGAAACGTGCACCCAGGTCGCTTGGTCTCGCTCAACGGCTCGGCTCCATGCCTTCTCGGTCGTGTCCAAATTCACGGCGAAAATCTCGAACCGCCTGTCTGCGACTTTTTTGACGAGCTCGGAGTAGTGCTTGTTTTCCAGACGGCAAGGAGGACACCAACTCGCCCAGAAGTCGACCAGCACGTAACGCCCTCGGTATTGGCTGAGCGACACCTCGTCTCCCTCCAAAGTCTTCCCTTTCAGCTCGGGAGCGACGCCGCCGATGGCAACTGTGCGAGCGGTATCGATTCGCTTCCGCAGGCTTTGGGTGGCTTGGATCGGTCCGTGTCTCTCTGCGAACGCTTCCACGAGTTGAGAGAGTTCTTGGAGTCGGTAGTCGCCGCTTAAGCGAAGGGACGCTCCGTACAAGGCCATGGTATCTTTCGCTCGCTCGATCACGAAATCGTTAAGCTCCTGTAGATGCTCTTGGTAGGCGTCGACTTCAGCTTGGGTGAGGCGAACGATTTCGTCGTCGGACGCTCCTCGCGACTTCGCTTGCTTGATGTTTCGGCGAGTTGGATACACGAGCCGGGCGAGCGACTCTTTGCGAAAGGATTCGTAGTTTTCGAGGATTTGGGTTCCGGGAGACCCGTGAGCGACCAGTTTCCCCTCCCGCAGGTTGAGCTTGATCGTTTCCGCTTCCGCGACCGCCAGCGTAATCTCAGCCGCGTCGCTTCCTTTCAGCACGTAGATCCCGGGTTCCTGTCCCAGTTCGAGCTCGAGGGATCCGTCGCTATTCGATTGGTTCGCTGACACGCGTACGGTTGAACGCTGGTCGACATCGTGTCGGGCCAGGGTTATCTCAGCCGAAGGGGCAAACGTGCCGGCGGGAGCTTGCAGTTTGAAGCCTGCTATCGCTGTGGAAACCGAAGCCCAGGCAAAGCTGAGGGTTAGGATTATGGTGCGCGTGTTCCTCACAGCTGTCCTGACGCCCGAAACCTATGGCTGCTTGCGCAAAAGAGTTGGGGTAGGCTAGGGCGATGCCTCTTCCAGGAATTCAGCGAGGCTTGAGTAGAAGGAAATGCGGTTCTTCTCCAAGGTGAATCCGTGCCGGTTGAAGCTCAGAATCTTCAGTTGGCTCTGCTTTCCTGCTTTCTTGAGCGCTTTGTGCATGCGGCGCGATTGGGTGGCGGAAACCGTTTCATCGGAGCGTCCGTGGATGAGGAAAACGGGACAGCTTATCTTCTTTGCTTGAGGCAGCGCGGATGCCGCGAACCAGTGCGCGCGGTTTTTTTCGAAGTCTGGGTAGTAGGTGTTGGTCTTCAGCCGTGCGTACACCGGTTGCTCCTCGAATGCCTTGTCGAGGTGGGTAGGCCAGTCGTAGACGCCGGCGTAACCCATGCTCGCGAAGAAAATCTCTGGTTCGGCTGCTGCGCTGCAGAGCGAGACGTGCCCACCGAAGCTCGACCCGTAAATGGCGATTTTGCCCGGAGATGCCAGCCCCTGGTCCACCAGCCAGCGAGCTCCGTCTACGGTGTCCCGGACGCTGCTTTCGATGGAGTCGATGTGCGAGTACGGACTGAATTCGATTCCGTAGCCTTCGGAGCCCCGGTAGTTGATTTTCAATACATGGTATCCCAGTTTTGCAAAGTATTGAGCTTCGGCATCCCAGCCCCAGCGATCACGAGCGCGCGGCCCTCCATGAATCATTAGCAGGGCTTTGTGGGCTTGAAAACTGTGGCTCGTTGCTCGAGTGAGGTAGCCGTGAATCTTCGTCCCGTCTCGAGCGAGGTAGGTGATCGATTCCGTTTTCGCTGATTGCTCGGTATCGATTTCGGGAAGCTCTTGCAGGAGCAGCTCCTCCTCTCCCGTCTCGATGTTAAAGCGTAGCCACTCCTTGGGGCGTTTGTCGCTGAAGCGCTGGTAGACGACGGAACGCTTCTCAGCGTCGTAGCCCAGTACTTGATTGAAGGTAGCGGGGTGTTGGCGATCGATGCGAGCGGATATTTCCGCCATTTCTGGATCGAGCCAATATGTCTTCGGTTTTTGAAGATCGTATTGGAAACCGTAGGTTTTTTCCGTCTCGGGATCGACCACGATGAGGTTGTAGAGGATGTCGTACTCTTCGTGCTCCAGAACAGTATCGACGTATTCGTTTTTGGCGCCGTTGAAGGTGTAGGCAGCGAATCTTGCGTCGCCGTCATGCCGAACGAATACAATAAACTCGTCGGGGCCTCCGTGGAAGAGAACGCCCACCGGATGTCCATTGATATCGATGTCTCGCCAATCGTCGTCCGCGCTGGATCGGTAGGCGTAGCGGTCGCGTTCGTATTCGTCGATAGTGTAGCGGATACGGGTGACGCCGTCCTTGTCGGTAAACCAAGCGAGTATTGTCCCGTCGTTTTCCTCGATGCGTTTTCTAGATCCGTTTTTGGCGTTGATAAGGTAGAGGTCGTTGAATTTTTCGTCGAAGTTGTCGTCTTTGCCGATGTAGAGGTTCTCGGTATCGGGAAGGGTGTCGTAGACGCGGTAGAAGTCGGCTGGCTTTACGCTAGCGAGCTTGTAGCTAGCGGTGTAGGCCCCGATGGGAGTGCCCAGCTTTTGGGCGAAGAAGAGTACGGTATCCCGGTCGATCCAGTAGTAGTCGTAGATGTCAGGCGTATCCTCTACGGACGCGGTGTAGGTCCGGCCAGATTCCAAGTCGAGCAGCTCGAGCCTGCTGATTCCCTTACGCGACGAGAGATAGGAGAGGCCACGGTTTCCAGGGGTGAGGCGAACGTCCGAGACGTCGGGCTGTTTGAAGAGCTCTTTCGCGAGCGTCTTATAGTTTTTGTTGGCGAAGCCAGAGGAGATGCTGAGGCTTCCAAGAAGTAAGAGGAGGAGAAACTTCATGAAAGTGGGGATTTGAAAGGGGGCGATCGCTAGTACGCAACAGGGGAAATCATGGATTCATCGCGGTTGGGTGTGCTGGATTCGGTACTGGCCGGGCGTGCAGCCGATTCGTTTTTTGAATACAAATCCAAGGTATTCCTGATGGCGAAAGCCGCAACGCTCGGCTAGGTCGGGCAAGGGCAGGCTTGTCGTGGACAGCATTTCCTTGGCTCGATTGACCCGCACGGTGAGGATGGACTCAAGCACGGTTTGGTCGAGCGAGCTGCGGAAGCGTCGTTGTAGTACGCTGCGTGATACGCCGGCAGCTCTTGCTATATCGTCCACGCTGATGGGGTCGCAGGCATTGTTGCGTATGAAGCGAAGCGCCTTTACCAATGCTGGATCCTCTAGGGCCGTGGCGTCGCTAGATTGCCGTACGTGCAAGATGTGAGGGGCGACCTCGGTGCTCTGGCGCACTTCCTCTCCCTCCTGGAGAATGCAATCCAAGGTGCGGGCGGCTTCGTAGCCGACGAGCTCGTGGTTCGGTTCCACGCTGCTCAGCTGAGGTTGGCAGATCTCGCAGAAGGGCAGGTCGTTGTCGACGCCGACGAGGCTGACCTGGTCGGGAACGCTGAAACCGGAAGCCTGGCAGGCTGCCAGCACGTCGGGGCCGAATTGGTCGCTCGCGATCATGATACCGACCGGTTTGGGAAGCGAAGCGATCCAGTTTTGGATGCGGTCGATGTAGTTGGCCCAGACTTTGGAAGCCCGGTCCTCGTGGGCAACTTCGAGGCTCGACAGTTCCGTATTCAAGGTGGCGCGACAGAAGGAGGCGAGCTCTTGGCGACGCGCCAACGACCAGTGTTCGTCGCTCAGGCCAAAGAAGGCGACGTTGCGGAAGCCGCGCTCCTTGAAATGGTTTCCAACGAGGGATGAGATGGCTGCTTCGTCGCATTTGACGACAGGGTAGTCTGTGTTGGGGACGTTTCCCAGCACGTCCACCACTGGCACTTGGCAGGCTCTCACTTGGGCATGCAGTTCCGGATTTGCCACGCGGGCGATGATTCCGTCGCCCTGCCAATTGTCCAGCGATGCCGTGGCGAGGGCGCCGAGGGGGCCAGTGTGGTAATAGAGCGACCAGTCGTTGCGTTCGCGAGCGAAGCGCGAAATGCCTCGCACGATCTGCCGGCCAGAGTTGAGCGAGGTTTCTACCAGAATGGCTATGTTCTTGCGTGGCATCTTAATGTGACCTGATTTCTACAAAGTTTGACCTGAGCAATCGTTGTTCAAGATAAAAATAGTTGGTATTATGCCGTTCCTGTACTGATTGAATCTTTTAATATGAGCACTGAAACCCTCTCACCTGAGCATCAAGCGACCATCGAAGAAGTCGGTAATCTCTTTGCGGAATCCGGATTTGGAACTCCCGAAGTCTTTGCGGTGGCCCCGGGGCGGGTGAACGTGATCGGCGAGCACATCGACTACAATGGCGGCTTGGTCTTGCCCGCGGCGATCGACCGTTGGGTTCACGTGGCGATTCGCCGTCGCGACGACGCTCTGGTGCGTTTGGTTTCCGCCCAGGCTCCGGGCAAGGTAGAGGAGTTTCTTGCCAGCGACGATTTGGCTCCCCAGGGCAACAACTGGTCAAACTACATCAAGGGAGTGGTCACCGGCTTGAAGAAGGCTGGTTTCGAGGTTCCCGGCTTCGAAGCAGCGGTAATTTCGACGGTTCCAGTCGGTGGCGGCTTGAGCAGTAGCGCGGCCTTGGAAGCGGTGTTCGGCAAAGCGATTCTGACTTTGCTCGGCGAGGAAATGGACGGTCTCGACCTTGCCAAGCTCTGTCAGAAGGCGGAACACGACTTTGCGGGCGTTCCCTGCGGGCTGATGGACCAAGCAGCCGTAATTCTTTGCGAAGAGGGAAAGCTGCTAATGCTCGATTGCGTGGATGACAGTTTTCAGCATGCCCCGTTCGAGGATCCGGACTGGGGGCTCCTGATCATCAACTCCTGCGTGAGCCATGAGCTTTCCGACGGTGGCTACGCCGTGCGACGTGACGGTTGCCATGCAGCGGCCAAGATTCTGGGAGTGGAAACCTTGCGCGAGATCGATCCAGCCAAGTTGGATGAAGCTCTCGCTCATCCAGATTTGACGGAAGACATGAAGCGTTACGTTCGCCATGCGGTGACGGAAATCGCTCGCACGCTCGAGACGGTAGAGGCTCTTGGCCAGCGCGATTATGCCTTGGCGGGCGAGCTGCTCAATGCCAGCCATGCGTCCTTGAGGGACGATTACCGAGTGAGCTGCCCGGAGTTGGATTTTATCGCGAAGCTGGCTCAAGCTCAGGAAGGCGTAGCGGGCTGTCGCATGACGGGAGGCGGTTTCGGCGGGTCGGCTATCGCTTTGGTACGTCGTGACTGTGTCGCGTCCTTGACGGCTTTGATCGAGTCTCGCTACGAAGCGGAATTCGGCATCGAGCCGAAGATCTTCGAGACGCGTCCCATGGGCGGCACCCGGGCTTGGAAGGCTTAGGCTAGCGGATTTTTCCTGACGGCTCTTTTCATGCGAAAGGGCTGACTCTCTGCAAGTGGGCTGCTCGCTTCCGAGTGGACGTTTCGAGCGAGTGGCCTCGGAAACTCCTTAGTTCTTGTGGGGCAGGAGCCTAGCGGCTGGAGAAAAAGAGGCCCTAAACCCGCTAGGCAGGTTTGCCGATAAGAAGATTGGTCCTAGTTGGCCGTTCCCTGGCAAGAAGTCTCCGAGGAATGAGCCGTTCCAGGCTCGCTTTTCCTCCATTCTCGAATTTCTTCCCCGTGGCTCAATTGAGCCTCAAACGAACTGCTTCCTCTGTGTCCACCGCTGCTCCAGATACGCTTAGTCCTCTCGCGCGTAAAACGCTGCGTCGCCTCAACGACGCTTTTGAGAGCGGTCAGACAGGGGCGATGCCGGAGATCGTGCAGACGGTGCGAAAGCTGTCCGGGCAAATCGCGACCGTTTCGATCCAAGACCTATCGGAAATTATCGAGCGGGATCCCAGCGTTACGGAAAAGGTTATCAGCGCAGCGAACACCTTTGGCTACAATCCCTCGGGCATAGAGATCGCGACCATCAACGAGGCGATTCACACCGTGGGCTTCGATCGGATTCGCAATCTGACATTGACGGTGATGCTGGCTCAAAACGCGGGCAAAGGGCTCGACAGCGAACAGCAGCGGGAAATGGCCTCCCTCTCGGTTTGCAGCGGTATGCTGGCGCAGAATCTTGTTTCAGGTTCCGAGATGTTCAGCGCGGATCCGGATCTCGCTTTCGTGAGCGGCTCCTTGCGAAACTATGGAAAGCTGCTGATCGCGACTTATTTCCTCGACGAGTACAAGCAAGCTCGCGAGCTGTCCCAGCGCGGAGACAACGATGCAGCGTATCACGAAATCTTTGGCCTCACGCCGCTGGAATTGGGTCACACCCTGTTGCTGAGCTCCAACCTTCCCGACGTCATCATGCAGTCCTTGGAAAAATTGCCCAAGGAAAAGCTGGCTCGATCCGCGCAGTCGGAATCGGAGGAGATACTGATTTCCGCAGAGTTCTGCGTGAAGGTGTGCGAGCTGACCTTTGACGAGACCTTGAATCCAGATCAGTTCAAGAGCGAATTGGGAGCGTTGGTGAACATGTTTGGCGACAGCCTTCCTATCGATCTTGATAGCGTGTTGGAGGGGCTAGAAAAGGTCGATTCCAGCATGAGCCAGTTGAATGAAGTGATCGGAATCAAGAGCAAGGATTCGCCTGCGAATCGAGCCTTGAGGGCGCGGCTGGATGGACGTTCCGTCCGCGCCGCAGCCTCGAGTCGTTCCGGAAAGTCGATAGGTATTGGAAAGCCGAATACAGGATTGGAGCGCGACCTTAACGACATTTTGGAAGAGATGCTCGAGAGCGAAGAGCCGCTTGACGACGAACAGGTCAAGAAGCTCTACCAGAGCCTCAACTGCGCGATTGCGGCGGAGCTTAGCATCGAGTGCTGCATGACGTTTTTAGAGGATCAAGAAAATAGCAGGACGGTGCGTTTTTCCGCTAGGCATGGAACGGGGCCGCTCTATGAGCGCATCAAGAACCGTCCTCTGGTTTCATCCGACAACAGCGATATCTTTTCCATTTGCCTCGCTCGGGGCGAGGACATCCTGATTCAGGAGGCAAACGCGGGGAAGATTGCTAAGGTCATCCCCGAGTGGATACATGACAAGGGAGAGGTGAATTCGCTTATCATGCTTCCGGCTGCCTTGAACAAAAAGCTATTCGCGATTTTCTTGGGCGTCCGTTCCGACGGCTCTCCGATCGAGATCGAACCTGCGACCCACCAGCGCTTCCGGCAGCTGCGCACGCAGTTGGCAAAGATGCAGTCGCGTCGTTAAGGCGAGCTCGTCCGAGCTGAGGGCGGGGAATCGAAGGTCTAGTGACCTTCTTTACGCTTTAGAGGAGAGCTTTACCCACGAACCGGGCGGGCGACTTACTTGTCGTTCGATTCCTCGCTTTGTTGCTTGAGCACCCGCTCGAGGATGGAGGTCATGTCCTCGGTGGAATTGAAGACCTTTTCGGCAACGAAGATAGGAACGTTGTTCTGCAGGGACAGTACGATCGAGTCGCTGGGACGCGCGTCGAGCTCGATGATCTTGGTGTCCACTTCGTTGCTCATCTCGATAAAGATGCGGGCAAAGAAGGTGCTCTCCTCCACGTCGTTGATGATGATGCGGGTGATCTTGGCTTCGAGGCCGAGCAGCATGGAGGAAATCAAGTCGTGGGTGAGCGGGCGTTCTTTCTTAACGCCGTTGAGAGCCATGGAAATGGCATTTCCCACGCTATGGTCCACGTAGATGACGAATACCTTGTCCTCGTTGCCAAGGAAAACGGCACAGCCGTTGACTGTGGGCATGACGCCTTTAACAGAAATTTGGATTACGCTGGTATTCATGTGGGGAATGGCAGCAAGAGTCGTGCGCTTGCGAGTCTACTCTAAACAGGGATCGTCCCGTTTGGGCAAACATTTAGCAAAGCTTTCGAAAACTCTCGCAGCCTCCGAGGAGCCGGGAGAGCCGTGTTTACTCGGCGCTGGGCCAGATGTCGCGGGAAATGGATTCGTTCCCCAAGGCGCGGCGATACTGGGCGACCGCTACCAGATGCTGGTAGTTTGCGGCCAATGCGTTGGTGCGGGCCTCCGTGAGGGCCACTTGAGCTTCCAAGACTTCAAGTTGGCTGATGGAGCCTGTCTCGAATCTCGAGTTGGCCATGCGTACGGCTTCTTCGGCCTGTTCGACCACCTTGACGGCGGCTTGGGCGAGCTGGTCGGCTTCTTGCAGGGCGGAAATGGCTTGGCGAACTTGGACTTCGATGCCGAGGCGGAAGGACTGCTGCTGGATGCGGGCTTGCTCCAGCTGGGAAAGGGCTTGCAAGCGTTGTCCTCTGGTTTGGCGTCCGTCCCAGATATTCCAGCTGGCTTCGAGGCCGAGGGTCCAGCCGTGAGGGCCGTCGTCGAAACTGGAGGAAAAGTTCGAACGTTGCTTTCCGTAGCTTCCGACCAAGTCGAGGCTTGGCTTCAGGCCGGAGTTGGCAATTTCCAGGCCAGCCTCGCGGGCTTTGGCGATGGCCTCCAGTTGCTTGAGTTCGGAGCGGTTCGCGAGCGCTTGCTCGAGTCCTTCTTGCAAGTCGTACTCGATTGGCTCGTAGACGAGTTCGTCGGTGAAGTCGGGGACTTTTTCGAGGTTCAGAGCATCGCGGCGGTAATTTTGGTAGCCCATGCTTTGTCGTAGTTGCTCGATGGCGACGCGAAAGGCTCCGCGACGGCGGATGAGCGGGGGCTGGGCGTTGGCGAGGGCCACTTCGGCCCGCAGCACCTCGAAGTCCGAAACGTCGCCAGCGTCGCGGCGAAGCTTGGCGTTGTTGAGCGTTTCTTCCAGAAGCTCGATGTTTTGCTCTTCCACTCCGATTTGGTCGCGGGCCAGCAGGGCGGCATAGTAGCGCGTACGAACTTCGAGCAGGGCGTCCAGCACCGTGGACTCGAGGGAGAGCAGGCTCGACTCGCGCAGCAAGTCTTGCACGTCCAGAGCGGCCCTGATGCCGCCACCTTGGTAGAGGGCTTGGCGAGCGGATAGCGTGATGCTCCAAGACTCGGTCGTGGCCGGGAAAAAGCTGTCGGGATCGCTGAGCCCTTCGTCCAGTTGGCGGTAGGATCCGTTGAGCGAGACGGAGGGCAGGGCTCGAGCCTTGACCTCTACGATCAAGCCTTCCTGCTCCTTGATGCTCTCGATCGCCTGTTTGATGGCGAAGTTGTTCTCCAAGGCGAACTCCAGGGTGGTTTGCAAGGAGAGCGTCTCGGGAACTTCGGGAGTCTCTTGGGCTTGCAGGGGAGCAAGCGTGGCGATGAACGCTGCAAGTCCAGCGGTGGCGCGTTTAAGTTTTGGATACACGGGAAGAGGAAGAGTCAGTGGTGAAGAGTGTTAGGTGAAAGGGGTTATCTAGGCGGTGGCATTGGCTCCGGCGGCGACGCTCGTCTCGCTCGCCGTTTCTTCGCTGGTTTCGCGCGTCTTGGCGAGGATGACGTAGAGCGAGGGTACGAAGAAAAGGGTGAACACCGTACCGATGGCCATGCCTCCAACCAAAACGAGGCCGATTGAGTTACGAGCGGCGGCGCCCGCGCCCGTTACGAAGATGAGCATCATGTGGCCGAATACGGTCGCTGCAGTGGTCATGAGGATAGGACGCAGGCGAACGGCAGCAGCCTCGGCGGCGGCTTCCATCTTCTCCTTGCCTTGACGCTGCAAGGCGTTGGCGAATTCCACGATCAGGATCGAGTTTTTGGTGACGAGCCCGATCAGGGTGATGACGCCCACCTGGGAATAGATATTCCAAGACGTGGTCCAGCCCCAGCTCCAGTGTGGAGTCCACGGATCGCCAGGCGCCCGCAGGGCAACGAAGAGCAGGGCTCCGAAGAAACCGAGCGGCACGGAGCCGAGCAGGATGATGAGCGGGTCGCGGAAGGAGTTAAACTGGACGGCCAGCACCAAGAAGATCAGCACCATGGCCAGTCCCAGCATGGGAAGGAAGTTGGATCCCTCCACGCGCAGCTGGCGGGATTCGCCGGCGTAATCGATTTGGTAGGTGGCAGGCAACTTTTCGGCAGCGATGCGTTCCAGCTCGGCAAGGGCTTGGTCGAGCGGAGCTGCGGGGATGCCTTGGATCTTGGCGGAGTTGAGCTGGTTGAAGCGGTTCAAGCTGCGCGGCTCGACGCCGTTTTCGAGCCTGGCGATTGCATCCAGAGGAATGAGTTTCCCGGAAGGGCCGCGCACGAAGATTTCCTTGATAGCGTCTGGAGTGAGGCGTTCCGCTCGCTCGATTTGGGCAACCACCTTGTAGCTTCGACCCTTGATTGGGAAACGGTTCACGTAGTTGCCACCCAAGTTTGCGGCTACGTCACGCCCTACGGTGGCCATGTTCAGTCCAAGGGCGGCTATCTTTTCGCGATCGAAGACGATGCGCGTTTGCGGTTCGTCTACCTTGACGTCGATTTCCGGGGGGAAGGCGAAGAGGCCGCTTCCGGCGGCTTCGGCGGCGATCTCTTGCGCGAACCCGAGAACTTCCTTGCTGTCGGCCGTGGAGGATACAACGAACTCGACCGGGAAGTTGCTGCCGCCCGGCAATGCTGCGGGAAGGATTGGGAAGAGAGTAATGCCGGTTACGCCCATGAGTTTGGGCATCAGCATTTGGCGGATTTCAAAGATGTTCGTTTCGCGCTCGTCCCATGGTTTTACGATGACGCCGCCGAAACCTCCAGTAGCGAACGTCAGCTGGAACGAATAGTCGTACTCCGGCAAACTCTCGAAGGCGTCCTGAACCTGAGCGGTGTAGAAGCTGGCCTGTTCCACGGTGGAGTTCGAGGGGGTGGAAACGACCCCGAAGATGACGCCTTGGTCCTCGGTGGGAGCCAGTTCGGTGGTCATGCTTGCGAGAATGAAGAGTGGCAGCACGCAGATCGTGAGCAAGGCGCCTCCGGCGAAAACGATCCAGCGATTCTTGACGGTGAGCTTGACGGCTCGGTGGTAGCGGTCGCGGAGTCGGTCGAAGAAGTGGTTGATGGCGCCGGTTAAGCCCTTCTCCTCGTTTTCGGCTTTCAGGATTGCTCCTGAGAGCATGGGGGAAAGGGTGAGGGCCACGATGCTGGAGATGATAACCGATCCCGCCAAGGTCACGGTGAACTCGCGGAAGAGCGACCCCGTCAGGCCGCCTTGGAATGCGATGGGCGCGTAAACGGCTGCCAGCACGATGGTGGTGGCGATGATCGGTCCGATGAGCTCTCGGGCTCCAAGGATCGCAGCGTCCAGCGGCTTCTCCCCTTCGCGCAGGTGTCGTTCCACGTTTTCTACCACCACGATGGCGTCGTCCACCACCAAGCCCACTGCCAGCACGATGGCGAGCAAAGTGAGCAGGTTGATGCTGAAGCCGAAGACCTGCATGAGGAAAATGCCGCCTACCAAGGAAATCGGAATCGCCACGATGGGGACCAGTACCGAGCGGACGGATCCGAGGAAGAGGAAGATAACCACCATTACGATGGCGAGGGTTTCCGCTAGAGTCGTGATGACCTCGTTGAGGGCAGTATCGATGTATTCAGTTGCGTCATACGCAATCTCGCCGGTGAAGCCGACGGGGAAGGACTGGCGCAGTTCGTCCATTTCCGCTCGCACGCGGTCGATGACGTCGAGCGCGTTGGCGGTCGGCAGTATCCAGATTCCCATGAAGACCGCGTCCTTGCCGTCGAACCGTACGTCTGCGGTGTAGTCCTCGGCCCCGAGCTCTACGTCCGCCACGTCGCCGAGACGAACGAGGTCAGCTCCCTTGTCACGCACCACGAGCTGGCGAAATTCCTCGACGGAGGATAACGCGGTATTGGTGGAGAGCTTAACCTGGAGGTATTGGCCCTTGGTTTGCCCGACTGCGGAGAGCGTATTGTTGGCGGCGAGGGCGGCTTGCACTTCGCTGGCGCTGATGTCGTAGGCGGCCAGCTTGTCGGGCTGCAGCCAAACGCGCATGGCGTAGGTGCGAGGCCCGAGGATATCGGCTCGCTGCACGCCGGGAACGGCGGTCAAGGCGGGCTGCACCACGCGCACCAGGTAGTCGGTGACCTCGTTGCGCTCCTGGCGCTCGGAACCGAAGCTCAGGTACATGGAAGCGGTTTCCGAGTCGGCGGTTTCGATGCTGATGGTCGGAACCTCGGCTTCGGGAGGCAGGTCGCGGCGGGCTTGGTCGAGCTTGGAGGAGATCTCGGCGAGGGCTTTGGTGCCGTCGGCGTTGAGCTTGAGGCGCGCCTTGATGGTGGACAGGCCCTGTACGCTGGTCGACTCGATGTAGTCGATGTTGGCTGCGGAGGCGATCGCCCGCTCGATGGGAGTGGTGATGAAGCCTTTAACCAATTCTGCATCGGCTCCAATGTAGGGCGTCACGATGGTGACGGCCGCGTTTTCGTTGGCCGGATACTGCCGTACGGTGAAATCTCCGGAACCGCTGGTAGCGGTGAAGATGGCTTGCACGCCAGCGACGACGATCAGGAGGTTGACGACGATGGCAAGGACTGGCCGACGGACGAAGTGGTCCGTGAAAGCTGACTTTTTGTAACTCATGGCAGGCGGGCGGCTAGCCGTTGGCAGGCTTAGGATCGAGCTCGGCTTTGAGCTTGCGGGAGTTGTCTACTACGACGGGGGCGCCGTTGCTCATTTTGAAGACGCCAGCGCTGACGACTTCTTCTCCCGGCTCGAGTCCGTCGAGAATTGCCACGAAGTCTCCCCGGGCGGGGCCGAGCGTCACAAAGCGCTGCTCCACCACCTTGCCCTGAGCGTTTTCGCCTTCGGCGTCTTTGATGACGAAAACGGAGTTGCCGTAAGATTGGTAAGAAATGGCGGTGCCCGGAATGGCGACGACCTCGACGGGGTCTGGCTGGATAAGCGTGACGGTGCCGAACATGCCCGGCAGCAGCGTTTGCTCGGGATTCTCCATAGCTGCCCGGACAGTGAGACTGCGAGTGGTGGCGTCGATGGTCGAGCTCGTTGACTGGACGGTGCCGGAGAAGGTTTTGTCAGGATAAGCGTCGATGGAGAGCTCCACTTCGAAGCCTGGTCGAGCGAGACCGATTTGTTTTTGCGGCAAGGTAAAATCGGCGTAGAGCGGATCGAGGTTTTGCAGCGATACGATGGAGGAGCCGGGGGTGAGGTACTGGCCGATGTCGATTTCGCGAATGCCGAGGCGACCGGAAAAGGGGGCGAATATCTGCTTTTTCGAGAGTGTAGATTGGATTTGGGCAAGCTGGGCTTCGGCTTCCGCCGCCCGGGCGATGATCGCGTCGTACTCGGATTGGGAGATGACGCGGCCCTCGCGAAGTTCCTTGGCTCGTTTCAGGTCGGTTTGCGCGAGTTCGGCGCTGGCCTTGGCCGCGGCGAGTTGGGCTTTTTCGGTGGTGTTGTCCAATTCGATGAGTAGCTGGCCTTTTTCCACTGAGTCGCCGGACTCGAAGTGGATGGCTCGGACGATGCCTGGCAGCTCGGTCGTGACCTCCACGCCCTGCGAAGCTCGCAGGGTGGTAGTGGTCGTAGTAGTGCGCGCCCAGGTCTGGGTCTCGGCGATATCGGAATCGACCATGGTTGCCGGGAAGGCTCCCGGGGGCGGGGCTCCGAATTGCTTGGCTTTCACGCCGATGACGACGGCGATGATCGCGAAGATAGGAAGGAAAACGGCGAGGGCTGTTCTAATCACTTTGAACTTGGATTGGCGAGAGAGGTTGGTTTCTGGGTGCAACGCTTAGCTCGCCCGACCGGCTGCGGACAAACCAAAAGAGCGATTTCCTAGAGATTTAGGCGGCGTTTGCCCGTGGCGATACCCGCGATTATCCGCTAGGTTACAGTTAGCGCGTGTAGGTGTGTACGCTTTGGTCGGCGATTGGCATGTGATTCAAGCCGAACCAGCAGAGTAGCAGGACGATCCAAGCGGCGCTCAGGAAGAGGAAGGCGCCTTTTGCTTGCAAGGGGTGCTGCAAGCGGAAGTGGAGGTAGGCGAGGTATCCCAGCCAAGTCAGCAGGGCCCAGGTTTCCTTGGGATCCCAAGCCCAGTAGTGCCCCCAGGCTTCCTTGGCCCAGATGGCGCCGATGCAGAGCCCGAGGGTCAGGAAGGCGAATCCTATTTGCACGGAACGGTCCGCGAACTCCAAGGCTTGTTCGCATCTGTCGCTGCCAACAGGGCTGCGCCAGCCGCGGACGCTGGCGGCGAAGGCTGCGGAGAGAAAGGCGTAGGCGAGCAAGTAGGCCAGCACGTGGGGGACGAACAAGACGCTGCGCAGGGCGGGCATCAAGGTCCGGTCCCAACTTTCGGGATGGGCGAGGTTGATGCCCAGGAAAACGCCGGCTAGCGGAATGGCGTAGTACAGCGGCCATACCATTTTCCAGCGCAGGCAAACCACGCTGGCGGCGATGGGGAGCATGAAGGCGTACCAGAGACGCGTTTCGCCGAGCGTGCGCAGCGGCGGTCGCTCCAAGGTGAGCCAGATGGTCGCGAGCAAGCCCCCTAGAGCGACGGTGCCGAGGCTGAGCAACGCGATGCCGAGAGGGCGCTTTCGAGGGAAAACGACCAGTCCGAGGGCCCAGGAGAAAAGGGCGAATCCGGCTGCGTAAGGGAAGCTCTGGATCAGGTTCATCTGGCGGCTTCCCCCTGTCCGTTGCGATTCAGGCTTACCCGATCGAGCAAGTGCATGAGAGCTCCGAGAGCGAGCAAGGCGATTCCGGTGTAAACGACAGGTATCCACGGATCCCTTACAGCCTCCAGGACGGTCCAACGCGAAGCTTTGCCTGCGGTCTCGTCGTAGGAAAGCTGGTTCAGTTCCCAGCCGTCCACTTTGACCGGTTGGTTGACTTCGACTTTCACGGGAAAGGGCGCTTCCCCTTTCTTGAGAATCGTAATTTCCGAGGCGAATCTTTTAGGACGGGGCAGGGCCATGGCGAAGCGGAAGCCACTGTCGCCCGCCAGGATGGTGGTGGTGGGAACTTGGTCGTTTCCGCAGGTGGTCCAGCCGGTGATGCTCTCTCCGCTTTTTAGGTGGGTCGCTTTGAGTTGGGCGGCGGGCGGCGCGTAGGGAGAGTCGGAGGGCTGGTAGCCATCGCCGTGGGGGAGTGCTCCTTCGAAGCTTTGCAGGACTTCGACTTGCCAGCCGCGGATTTGGGCGACGTTGCCTGCATGCAAGTCGATGAGGGGCTCGCCTTTCTGCCAAACGATTTTCGTTTCCTCGGGATCTACCAGCGTGAGTTGCGTAGTGAAAAACTCGATACTGAAGTCGGATAGCAGCACGCCGAAAGGAAGGTAGCGGGTTTCGGAGCCGTCACCCCTGCTGACTTCGGCGGTGGCGTTCCCCTCGGAGACGATGAGCTCCCAACGTTCGAAGTCGCTGGAGGAAAGCAGTCCGGCTGAGATGAGTAGCCACATGCCTCCGTGGCTGACATAGAACTTGAGGCGGGCCTTTTTGAGCTTGGTGAGCCGCCCGGCGGTTGCCAGCCCGAGATTGAGCAAGAACAGAATGAGTGCGGCGTTGAAGGGGATGGAAGTGATTGGTTGGGAAAGGCCGAGCAAGCGCGCGAATTCCGGGAGCTGGGAGCCGTCGCTCGCAGGCAGGGTTCCGGCGACCAGCACCCAGAGGAAGAAATGGGCGATTACGCAGAGGGCGAAGGGCAAGCCGCCGAGCAGACGCGTGGGGGCGAAGCGTTGGCCTTTGAGGCCGATGAAAAAGAGCCAGACGCTGACGAGCGCGAGCAAGATGGCGTTGGCAGGCCAAGGCGGAGCGACGAGGGGCGCTCCGTCTTGAAATATGGATACGGCGCTGGCGAGCAGACTGGTGGCGAGGCAGATGGCGACGCCGACGAGATAGTCGGAACGGGTGACCGGAGGCGTTTGCGGATTGGACTGTAGTTGGTTTTTAACCACGAGGGTCGTGAATTAGGGAGGCGAATAGATCGCGTGACAAGCACGCTCCCGCAGGGGGGCTGAAAAAGGGCCGCTGCGAAGCGGCCCTTAGCAGGAAAAAGGATTCTGTATTCCGAGAGGTTGCTTCAGTAGCTGATGGCCTTTTTGTCGGATACGTTCGCGGGAAGGCCCATGGCTTCTTGGCGAGCGGCAGCTTTCTCGTCCCAGACGGGGAAGAGCTCCTCGCGGTGCTTGGCTTTGGTTTCCTCCATCTCGTCGGGGTCGAGTCCGATGTAGCGTTGGGCTTTCTCCTTGGTGGAAATGTCGGGCATCTCGATCGGGTCGGTGATGCCGTGCTTCCAGAGCACGCGGGCGATTTCGTGCCGGGCGGCTCCGGCCTTTTCGATGGCGGTGCCGAGCACTTGCAATGCGGTGTTGGGGGCGTGGAAGCCGGCTCCGTTCGCGGCGGCTACCCAGTCCCAACGCCATTGGGCGTGGCGGATGTGGGTGAGGGAGGCCTTCATTTCCGCTTCGGTCGCTCCTGCGTCCCAAGCGGCCTTGGCCTCGATGTGGGCTTTGGCGAGCAGGTCCTCTACGATGCCGCGCAGTTCCATCACCTTGTTCTGGCGGGAGTAGACGTCTGTCATGAGAGTGGCCTCGGACTCGCGGTGGCAGACTTGGCAGGAGTTGGCGATGTTGTTGAGAGGGCTCTGCACGTGGTGGTCGGTGAACTTGGCCCCGCCCTCGTTTTTGTAGGGCATATGGCAGTCCGAGCAGGAAACGCCGCGCTGGCCGTGTACGCCGGTCATGTAGAGCTCGTAGTCGGGGTGCTGGGCCTTGAGCATGGGCGCTCGAGAAAGCTTGTGGGTCCAGTCGGTGAAGCCGAGCTCGTCGTAGTAGGCTTCCATGGCTTCGGCGGAAAAGCCCTTGTCCCAAGGGAACTTGAGGTACTTGGCTGGCTCTTTCTGAAAGTAGTATTCGACGTGGCACTGGGCGCAGACGAGGGAGCGCATTTCTTGGTGAGTGGCTTCGTTGATGTCGTCGCCGCGGGCCGCAAAGGCTTCGGCGAGGGCGGGGCGGGAAATGCGCAAGTTCATGTTCTTGGGGTCGTGGCAGTCCTGGCAGCCGATGGCGTTGACGATCTGGTCGCCGCGGTCGAACCAGGACGCGTCGTAGTATTCGGCAACTCCGACTTCGTTCATGACGCGGGGCACGTCGGTGCTTTTGCAAGTCCAGCAGGTTGCAGGCATGCCGGCGTTTGTGCGGTAGGTTTCTCGAATGTCCTCCACGGCGTAAGCGTGGCCGCGGCCTTGTTCGTAGGCTTTCGAGAAGCCGTATCCAGCCCACAATACGACGAGCTTGGGGAATTCCTCGAGATAGTCGGTTTTGGCGGAACCGCCGTGGGCGGACTTGAAATCGGTTTCCTCGGTTTTCTTCCACGTTTCGTATTCTCGCGGAAAGTTGGCTCCCCAGACTTCGTTGCGAGGTTCCCATTCGCCGATGGGATTGGTCATCTTGGCTTGCTTGGCCTCGCCACGGCGTTCCATGACGGAGGTGATGAGGAAGCCGACGATAGCTACTCCGACGAGCGTGCTGAGGAAGAGGATCCAGCCCATGCTGGAATTGCCGGATTTCTTATTTTGCTGGTTCATTTTCGGAAGGGGTTTGGTTGGAAATCTTTCCTTGTAGCCATTCTGGCATTACGGAGTTGAGGTCGGGCGTGCGGGCCCATTCGGCAGAGGAGAGCGAGTTGACCTTGCCGTGCGGCGTTTCGCGGTGGCAATCCCAGCAGCGTTTGCCTTGGCCCTCTTGGGCTTGTTGCAGAGAGACGGCGAGGTGGATGCCCTCGTCGAGCAGGTGTTCGTGGCAGCGGATGCAGTTTTGCTGGATCACCCCTTGGCCTGGCTCGTGCACTTGGATGACCTGAGGTTCCATGTGAAAGGTGAACATGAAGGCGTGGCGGGTACCGTCCTTGGCCTTGAAGTAGTACTTGTTGAGCACGTTGTCGTGCGGGACGTGGCAGTCGTTGCAGTTGGCGACGCGGGCGTGGCTGCCGCGTTCCCAGGTGGCGAACTGCGGGGTCATGATGTGGCAGTTAACGCAAGCGGCGGGATCGTCCGACAGGTAGGACGTCGCGTTCGACACCCGCAGAAGGACGATGGACAGGCCGCAGAGGGAGCCGACCGCGAGGATGAGGGGGAGGCGCCACCGTGGCGGACACATCCTTGCCAGTGAGAATTTGGAAGGGGGAGGGTGAGAGGATGGCTCGGGTCGCATCGGGCGTGCAGGAGAGGAATTGGCGGAATGGATCTAGGATTAGGAACGCTGATTCTGAGATTCAAGAATAAAAGACAAGTTACTCTCTAAGTAAATGCATGGCATAAGCGCATCTTCAGGTTGAATTGCAAAAAGCGTGACCTTAGGCATTTATGGATTCCGTACACTAGGCTTTGTCTTCCCCCCCAGCTTCCGTAACCTTAAATGAGCGAGCCCAAACGTTCAACTGCATCGACCACAAAAACTCAAATTGGCAGTCCCCTGTCCAAGGCTGACCGCATTGAGATTATCGAGACGTTGGGCCGCTGCGTGCGGGAGGCGGAATACAACCAGTTGACCTTGAAGGTGCCGAGCGAGGAGGGGAGGCTGCAGAAGCGGCCGGGCATGCACTACCATTTCAAGCCGGAGATTTTCGTGCAGAACCAGGGGTGGACCGAGTTTAAGGTTCCTAGCGAAACGATAACGGTGCGTCCCGGCGAGGCCTGTATTATGCCGGCTGGCGTGCCGCATCAGGAGACGATCTCCTCTGCCAAGGAGCCGTTCAGGAACTTGGTGGTGGGATTCTACAGCAACGCGATCAGCGTGCACCTCGCTTTCGAGGTGAAGCCGGGCAAGCCGGAGATCGACGTTATCGAATTCTATGACGCTCCGAACCTGGACGTTTTCCTGAGTTTGACCAACAGCTTGGTGGACAACAACCAGAAGACGGGGCCCACCCGCGACCATGTGGTCAAGGGATTGAGCATCGCTCTTTTTGCGATGGTGAAGGGCTTGGTCGAAAGAGGAAACGAAGGGATCAACAAGGACATCGGCAAGGTGTTCCAAGCGAAGTGGCTGATCCGTGAGCAACTTTCGAATACGGAGCTTAACGTGAAGATGCTGGCGGAACGCTTGCAGTGCTCGCCGGACTACTTGTCGCATCTCTTCAATACGCAGACCGAGGAAAAGCTCACTCACTACATCCAGCGAATCCGGGTGGAGGGGGCGGCCCTGGCCCTGCAGACGACGCCGCTCTACGTCTCGGAGATCGCTTGGTCGAGCGGGTTTTCGGATCCGGCCTACTTTGCCCGCGTGTTTAAGAAGTTTCTAGGAATGTCGCCGCAAGAATACCGAGCGCAAAGCGAGGAGCGGCGACGCAAAGAGGAGTCGCGTCCCAAGACGATCTATTACGACCACGTCGACTACTCGGCTGGCGAATCTCATCGCTGATTCGTTTCCGTTCGGGCTGCTGCGGATGCGGCAATTTCTAGGTTTTGTCGGATCGTTTTCGGATTTGTACTCGGCTGCTCGATTGGAGTGACGAGTCATGCGCTTAGGCTAGTGGGCAAGTTGCCCCATGAAGATTACCCACTTGCTTCTCGCCATGACCTTAGGCCGTGCCGTTGCGGCCTCTTCGGTTTCCGTAGTACCGGAATTTCCTGTCTCTGGAGAGGACGTTACGATTATTTACGACCCGGAAGGGGGCGTGCTTTCGGACGCGTCGAAAGTTTACTTGTATCGAGGTTTCAATGACTGGGCGGCGGTGGCAGGACCAGACCAAGAAATGTCGTGGAACGAGGATTTGAAGGCTTTCGAATTCACCTATCAAGTGCCGGAAGCTGCCTACAAGATCGATTTTGTGTTCCGCGACGGCGATAATGTTTGGGACAATAATGGTACGCTCGACTGGCACGTGGAGGTTACTTTAGCGGATGCTCCCGCAGAACTGCCGAAACCACCGCCACTGCCCGATACCGCGAGCGAATCGCGGGTGATGATGCAGGGCTTCTATTGGGATGCGCCTGCGGGGAATTGGTACAAGATCATGGCGAGCAAGGCTTCGGAGCTGCGCAATATGGGGAGCGGTCAAGGGATTGATCGCATCTGGTTTCCTCCGCCGAGCAAAAGCGAGTCGGGGCCTTATTCGATGGGCTACGATCCCTACGACTATTATGACTTGGGGCAATACAACCAAAAAGGTACGGTGCGGACACGCTTTGGAACCCAGGACGAGCTCAAGGCTGCTTTGTCCGCCTTCCGAGAGGAGGGGATACTTTGTATGGCTGATATCGTGCTCAACCATCGCAGCGGCGGAGATTGGCAAGTGAATCCAAATACTGGAGACGCCTATTGGACGGACTTTTCAGGAGTTGCCAGTGGCAAGGCAAAGTGGGACTACGATGACTTTCACCCTTCCAGCTTGGAAGTGAGCGATGAAGGGAAATTTGCAGGTTTTCCCGATGTTGCGCACAAAGCGAGCGAGGGGCCGGGCGATCCTGTCTACGACCTGTTGGAGTGGGGAAACTGGTTAACGGATCCGGCGAACGCCGGCTTTGATGGTGGGTGGCGATTCGACTACGTGAAGGGGTTCTCTCCGCGTATGATTCGAGATTTTCGGGAGGGAACGGGAAGTCCCTTTGGGATAATCGAGTGCTGGGATGGGATTCCTATGATCGAGGCTTACTTGCGGGTTTGCGGAGGGACGAGCGCTTTCGATTTTCCCAACTACTACGCAATGAGGGACATATTCAACGATCAGGCGGGAGGAGGGAATATCGCGAGTCTGCGAGACTCAAATCGCTCTTTGCTCGTACGGAATCCTGAATACGCGGTTACTTTCGTCGCGAATCACGACACGGACGAAATTGCAAGCAACCGCATGTTGGCCTACGCTTACATTCTGACATCGGAAGGCTATCCCTGTCTCTTTTGGCGAGACTACTTCGATCGCGGCCTAGCGGATCTCGGGGGGCAAGCTGGCAATGGCATCAAGGCCTTGGTATGGGCTCGAGGAGCCTTGGCGGGTGGAAAGCCGGAGATTGAGATCCTGCAAGGGAACCATGCGGATCTGCTGGTCTACGGGACGAAAAATGGACTGTCGCGATCGCCTGGATACATCGTGGCGATCAATGACAGCGCTTCGCTAGCCGAATCGTCCGAAGTATACACGAGCAACCCGCTCTTGCGAGGACGCCGCTTAAAGTGCTATGCTTGGTATTCCTACGTCGCGGGCAAGAACGTTCAACCGTCAGAGATCGAGGTTTCCCTCGGAGGTAGAGTGGCGGTGAGCGCTCCGCCGCGTGGATACGCGGTATACGGTCCGGTCGATCTGGCGGTTCCCGAAGTGAAGGCCGATAGTTTCGATAGGCAAGCGGGCAAGGCGAGACTCACGGTTAGAAACGTCATCGAGGGCGTTCCTTACCGGATCGAATCTCGTTTGTCCTTGGGGCGGGAGGCAGGATGGTCGGAGGCGGGCGCTTTTCTCGGTACGGATAGCGGTGAATTGGAGGTGACCGTGGATTGGATTCCTCAGGAGAACGTTTTCTGGCGGGTGGTTGCAGAGCAATAGAACATCTGAAAGAACAGCTTCTGCTTTGCTTGATCCGCTCCGTTCCGCTAGGCGTTCGCTTAACCCTAACCCCCCGAAACTAATGAAATCTAGCTTATCCGTTATTACGTTCCTCTCGCTTGCCTGCCTTACTCAAGCCGCTGTGCACCCCGTTCCTTCGGAAGTCGTCCCGAAATTTGCGGACGGCGCCAAGAAGCGAAACGTGGTTTTTATTCTGTCCGACGACCATCGCTACGACGCGATGAGTTTCATGGGTCATCCCATAGCGGAAACTCCGCAACTGGACCGCTTGGCAGCGAATGGGGTGCATCTGAAAAACGCCTTCGTCACTACCTCCCTTTGTTCCCCGAGTCGGGCTTCTATTTTGACAGGTTTGTATACCTTCCGCCATCAGGTGATCGACAATCAGAGGCTGGTGCCGGAGGGGACGCTATTCTTTCCTCAGTACTTGCAGCAGGCGGGCTACGCTACGGGCTTTGTCGGAAAATGGCATATGGGCTCTCATAACGACGATCCGCGTCCGGGATTCGACTATTGGGTGAGCTTCCGTGGGCAGGGGCACTACTATCCGCCGAGCGCGGACTATACCTTGAACAAGAATGGAGAGCGTATCCAGCAAAATGGATACATAACGAAAGTCCTGACGGATCATGCTCTCGAGTTTCTCGATCGGCAGAAGGACGCGGAGAAACCTTTCTTCCTCTACCTGTCGCACAAGGCGGTGCACTCGAACTTCACTCCTGAGCCGAAGTACGACGGCGAGTTTGCGGGCAAGCAAATTGAAAGGCCAGCCAGCGAAGCAGAAGTGATTGGCAACGAACTCAATCGCCCGCGTTGGCTGTTGGACCAGCGCAACAGCTGGCATGGGGTGGACTTTCCGTACCACAGCGATGCGGACATCGAATATCTCTACCGCCGCTACTGCGAGGCTCTCAGCTCGGTGGACGACAGCGTGGGAGCTGTGCTAGGAAAGTTGAGGGAAATGGGTATTTACGATGAAACGCTCGTGATCTACATGGGCGACAATGGGTTTATGTTTGGCGAGCATGGCTTGATTGACAAGCGGGTGGCCTACGAAACTTCCATTCGAGTTCCCATGTTGATGCAATGCCCTGAGCTTTTCGAGGGAGGCACGGTCGTAGATGAGGTGGTTGCCAACATCGATATCGCGCCTACGGTCATGGATGCGATGGGCTTGGATAAGCCGCAGCACATGGATGGAGCGAGCTTCATACCGCTAGCCTTGGGAAAAGAGGTCCCATGGCGCGACTACTTCCTGTACGTCTATTATTGGGAGAAAAATTTCCCTCAGACGCCGACCCAGTTTTCGCTGAGAGGCGATCGCTTTAAGTACATCACTTACTACGGCTTATGGGACACGGACGAGCTTTTCGATATTCAGGCGGATCCGGGAGAGCAGCGCAACCTGATCCACGATCCCAAGTATGCGAAGCAGCAACGAGAAATGGAGAATAGGCTGTACGAGATGATGGAGGACCTAGGCGGCGACGCGGTGCCGCTACGCAAGCCTGGTGCCTTCTCGAAAAACAAGCGCCTAGGGCCGGTTGGTGGTGATCGAGCGGCGGACTTTCCGGAGGCGATGGTTCTGGACGCGCCAGAGAACCGAGATGCGAACTAGGCCTGTTGGCGCTAGCGCGTTAAGGCGCTCTGGATTGCCTAGCAAGCGTTCGTGTCGCGGGGCTGGCTCTATCGGCTCTCGAGCCTGAGCTGTTTCCAGCGTGCTTGGAAAAGAAATGCGGCAGCTTCGAAGGAAGCTGCCGCTGTTGAACGGTTATTTTGAATATAAGCTTTAGAATCTTAGCTTGCCGCCAAAGCTAATGCCGTCCGCATCGCTCGCGTTCTTGATGAAGTCGCGGTTGTAGGAGACGTTCACCGCGAAGTTTGGTTTCAAGTAGTGGGTGGCGCTAAACACTGTATTGTAGTCGGAGAGTCGGTCTGTAGTTGTCGTTCCGATACCTAGTCCGGTGCGTTGAGTTGGATAGTAGGTCGCGAGCACGTTCATGCTCCAATCGCCCTCGCTGCCGTCGTTGGCCCAGCCGAATCCGCCTTCGAGCGTGAGCCAGCGGTCGTTTTCGAAGGAGAAAAGGCGCTTGGAGTTCAAGGCGTAGGACCATGCGTGGCCGCTGTCGAAGTCTGCTAGAGCGACCTCGGCTCCAACGGAGAAGCCTTGGTCGAGGAAATAGTGGTAGCCAGCCTCGTAAGCATTGAAGTTGTCGAGCACGTCGGTAGTGAACCAGCTTGCGGAAAAGCCGTGGTCGCTGTTCCTGTTTTGGTGGGTATAAGCCAGCCCGTAGGTGTTGATGTCGTCGCCGAAACCGGTCGCGAGACCGTACTGGAGGTCGACCTGACCGACTTGGTTGAAGAAGGCGGCTTCGTCGTAGGGAGTCTTGCCGAGGTAGTCGAGCGGGCTCGTGTAGATCGAAAATCCCGCGAGGTAGAGGTCTTCGCCGGAGAAATTGGAGTCCAAGTTCTGGTAGCCGAGTGAGGCCTCTGCTGAATACTCTGCATGTAGCGAGGGAATCGCTGAGCTGATTGCGACCATGGATACGGTCACCAATGATGTTTTCATCTTAAATGATAGGTTGAATCAAGCACGCCCATGAAAGGCGTTTATGTACCCAGATAGTGGGTACGGGAGATCGGGAATCAATTAAGATAGTTTTGTAAATTTCGTGTGGGCAGGGAACTTTCTCCGATTTTCCGGTGTGAGCTGGCTTAGGCTTGGGATTCCTGCAAGGCCACTGTCCATCCGAGCAGGCGTGAAAGTTCATGCGCCGCATCTTTGATTATGCTGGCTGTGGCCTCTATGCGATCGAGGGGGAGGCGCTTGCAGGATGCGGAGATGCCAATGGCGGCTACGCAACGGTTGTCGTCGGAAAATACGGGGGCGGCGATACGGCGGACGCCCTTGCGAAACTCCTCGTCGTCGAGGGCGTAGTGTCGTTTTCTGACGCGGTCGATTTCGTCGGAGAGTTGGGGGAAGCTTGTGATGGTCTTGGGGGTGTGGCGTTTCAGGTCCTGCTCGCTCGCTACGCCCTGCAGGTCGGGCCAATGAGCGTAGGCGAGCAGGCATTTGCCGGTGGCGGAGCAATGAAGCTCGATGACGGCACCTTGCTTGGTCGAGGCGGAAAGGCGTTGCTTGCCTGAGATGGCCTCCGCGATGAGCGCTCGATTGCCTGAAGGAACCGCTAGGTGGCAGGTTTCTCCGGTGGCTTGAACGACTTGATGCAGGAGAGGGCGGGCCAGCTGCGCGATATCGAGGGCGGACTTGGCGGCGCTGCCGATTGGGATCAGGGAGGGGCCTAGGCTGTAGCAGTCGCCAGTCTTGGCGGTGAATCCGTCGAGGGTGAGCGTTGCGAGTATGCGAAGGGTCGTGGTGCGCGGGATTTGCAGCGATTCCGATATGCTGCGAATGGAAAGAGCCTGAGGGGTGGTCGACAGGAGCTTCAGGACTAGACAGGCCTTGTGCAGATTGGGAATGCGATACTTTTCCATTGGGAAAGTTCAAATATGAACTCATGGGACGAGGCAAGGGCCTTTTTGGCTTGGGGAGCTGCTGTCCAAGGTCGGGAGTCGCCTGATTCCCCAGCTATTATGGGAAGAAATCCGTGGGGGGACGTCCAAATGTGAAAAGATGATTTATCGCTAATATTTCCCATTAGGAGAGCAATAGATTTGATTGACAGACGAAAAAAATCGCACAAATACCTCGAAACAAGTTCAAATACGAACTCCTGAGCTCATGCGGGCTCAGCTTTTTTTACCCCGACAAACTAACACGTGTTAGGTTTGTTGATTTGTTACTCAAAATCAAACGACAATGTCATACTGCAAAGGTACTGTAATGGGTGCGGCTTCTGCTCGCGCTGTGAGGGTTGCGCTTGCCTGCGTTTCCCTTTTTGCCGTCGTGTTCTCCATGAGCACTGACGGATTCGGTCAATCAACTGGCTCCTTGCGCGGCCAGGTCAAAAACTTGTCCACCGGGAAGTTGCTCACGAACGCCCAAGTGGTGATCGAGGGCACGAACCTCAGGACTTACACGGACGAGTACGGCGAGTACCGTTTCTCGAACGTTGCCACTGGGGAGGTAAAGGTAACGGCGAGTTACCTGGGACTCGGAGAAAAGTCTTTGACCGTCTCGGTAGGGGCGGGCAGCACCACCGCTCCGGTCATCGCCCTGTTCACCGCTCGTGCCGGCTTGGACAGCGAGGAAGTCTTCGAGCTGGAGGCATTCACGGTGGACGGCAGCGATTTCGACAGCAACGCCATCGCCCAGCAGGAACGTAAGACGTCCTCGAACTTCAAGCTCGTGCAGCACGCCGATGCCTTGGGTGAAATCGCCGAGGGCAACATTGGCGAGTTCCTCAAGAACATGCCCGGCGTGGCCATCGACTACGTGGCGGCGGACGCTCGCTCCATCAAGTTGCGTGGCATGTCGGCCGACTTCACCACGGTGACGGTTGACGGGGCTTCCATGGCCTCTGCCGCATCCAGCGGCAAGGGACGTAATTTCGAGCTCGAGCAGGTTTCTCTGACGAACATCGAGCAGCTCGAAGTGACCAAGCTTCCGCGTCCGGACAACCCTGCGAACTCCATGGGCGGTTCCATCAATCTTGTGAGCAAGAACGCTTTCGCGCAAGGTGGGCGCAAGATCACTTACAAGGCCTTTGCCAACTGGAACGGTATTTACGGTTTCGACTTCGACAAGTCTCCCGGCTGGACTGCGGACAGCTACCGCACCAAGACGAATCCCAGCTTCGAGTTCGGATACTCGGACGTGTTCCTTAACGATCGCCTCGGCGCGTCCTTCACGGTTTCGCAATCGAACCAATTCAATATCCAACGTCGCTTCAGCTACACGGGCGACTACCGTGTCCTGAACGACGGAAGCGTCGCCAACGAACGGATACAGATCCAGGACGGACCGAAGTTCAGCTTCCGCCAAAGCTTGGCGGCCAACTTCGACTACAAGGCCAGCGAGAACACGATCTTCACCCTGCGCTCCCAGGTGAACTGGTACGATGCGGAGTTCAACAACCGCAACTACAACTTCGCGATCGGCACCGACATGGCGAATTCGAGGGAAGGGCACATCGAAGGCTCCTTCACTTCCAACAACAACGTCGGCGCCTCCGTTCGTAACAAAAAAGGAATCACCACCCACGTCGACCTCGGCGCCAAGCACACCTTTGGCGACTGGAAGATCGATTACGGATTCACCTCGTCCATCGCGACCAACGAGTATCGCGACGGATCCGAAGGGTACGTCGAAGGCATGTCCACCCGGAGCTTCAACGCAAGCGGTCAGCGTTTGGCCTACGACTTCGAGAACATGATGGTGGCCTACACGGACATCACTTCCACCGACTCTTCGGGCAACGTCCTGCCGAACTACGGTTTCGACCTGTCGAGAGGCCGTCTCGCCTACCTGCGTCATCGTCCAAACGACTCGGAGGACAAGCGCACGAACTTGCGCCTCAACGTGACTCGCCTATTCGAGGTAGGCGACCACAAGGGATCGGTAAAGTTTGGATACGACCGCAGCAAGCAGCATCGCGACACGATCAACCGCGAATGGCGCTACAACGTGAACAGCGGAAGCGCCACTGCTTCTAAGCCGCTCTCCGACTTCGTCGATGAAGTGTACGTAGGCATCACTCCAGGTTTCGGTTACCCAGGTTTCACTTGGCTGAGCTCGATCCAGTTAGAAGATTACTTGAACGCCAACATGGGTGATTTCACCTTGGCGAACAGCACCGCGTTGAGCGCTCAGCAAGGCAGCTACCTGAATCTCGACGAAACGATCGATTCGCTCTACCTGATGGGCTCGATCGGTTTCGCAGGCGAGAAGGGCTTGTTCACTACTGGTATCCGCTATGAAGATACGAACGTTGAAGGCTTGTCTCCCGTAGGTTCGAAGGTCGTTCCCGATCCAACGCCAGAAGATCCGAACCGCACCAAAACGCTGTCGACCATGTGGCTTGAAGGTAGCGGCGAAAACGGCGTCTTGACCGGCGAGTTCCTCTCAGCGAACCAGGGTTACGGGACTTATCACCCGAGCGCTCACCTGCGCTACAACATCACGCCGCAGCTCACGGCTCGTCTGTCTGCAGCGAACACGATTGGTCGTCCAAGCTTTGGCAACATGTTCGGCGCGGCGACGATTTCCTATGATACCTCGAATTTTGAATACACTTTGAATCTCAAGAACCCGAACCTCACGCCACGTCGTTCGGACAATCTGGACTTCACGCTCGAATACTACTTCGGCGACACCAGTCTCTTGAGCGCTTCCGTATTCCAGAACGACATCAAGAACTTCGAAGGAACGACCACCATTCCAATGAGCCGCGAGGCCATGGCGGACGCGGGCATTCCGTATCAGTCAGAGTATGACGACGTCGACAACCTGAAGTACACCTTTACAGCGGGCGACGCGACGGTCCGTGGCCTGGAGCTGAGCTGGAACCAAAGCTTGGACCAGTCCTGGGTTCCTGAATTCTTCAAGGCGTCCAGCGTCTACGCTAACGGTACCTTCCTCGATCTCGAAGGTCGCTTCGAGGGGACGGACTATGCCTCCTTCACGGACACCCTACCAGGTTTCGCCAAGGAAACGATCTCCTATGGTTTCATCTTCGACAAGCGTCCGTTCTCGCTCAAGTTCCGTTGGAACACCCGCGGGGAGGAAACGCAAAGCGGTACCCGCAACTTGCGTCTCGTGGATGGCACTGTATTGCGTCCTTACATACATGACGAAGAGCGTACGACGCTCGACATCAACGGCGACTACAAGGTCAACGAAAACGTGTCGGTGTTCTTCTCTGTGCGCAACGCCAAGAACGCTCCTTACCGCTGGATCCTCGATCTTGGCGAAGTGGCGGGGTCGCCCACCACGGAGCGTGTGCTCTACCGCGAGGAATCCTACGGTTCCCAGTGGTCGCTGGGCGTAAAGGGCAAGTTCTAGTCCGGCCGGAATTAGCTTAATAATGGCACGCTCGAGTTTAGAGGAAAGGTCGCTTGAGGTAGGCGATAAGTAGGTTCTCGAGTACTTGGACTTGGGCGTGCTATTATGAAATGAGGCGGAAGAGCGATGGCTCTTCCGCCTTTTGCCAATTGGTTCTGTATGCGATCGAAGCCTGCAGCAATCTGAGCGAGATGTATGTGGCAGCTGGCAAAAACGACCACTATGCGGAACGCATCCCGCTTGGGTTCTCGGCTCAGCGGTTGGAATAAACCTTCACGCTACTGCAGGATGCTGAGGTTGATTTGCATACCAACGTTTCGCCGACCCAAGATTTCAAGGCGGCCGATGGGCTGCACTTCGCGTTCGCGATCGATAGGGAGGATCCGCGCCTGGTGAATATCAAAAAGAGGGAAGTGGAGCCTGATTGGAAATACGCCGATTAGTGGAACCAGTCGGTTGGCGATCGCATCAGCGTCAGCGAACTCGGGGCAATGTCGGCCGGCACGCACACGCCCAAAGTATGGATGGTCGACCCCGGAGTCGTGCTGCAGAGTTTCGTGCTCGATGCAGGCGGTTTGTGCCCGAGAGCTGCTGCCATCTATCCCTGCAGCGCGGACCGGGTGGTGCCGAGCGAAGCGACACGTCCACCGGTCCCTCCAGAGATAGTAAAAATGGAGGGGCGACCTTGGCGTCGTCCGAGCTGCAAGGGTGATCTCCAGCGAAGCTCGTGCCTCGACTGCCTGTCCAATCGCGTTCGTAAACTGCGATTCTTCGTGAAACTGAAATGAAATAAGAAATTGTTTCCGGTTGTTTCATAAAAGTTCTTGTCATTCCTCTGCTGGCGTTTACTGACTCTTATTCTCGATAATCATAGGTTTGTCCGGTGACCGCTTTGGTAGGGCGGTCGCTGGGCGAGTTTGTGAAATAATACCCTGTTTCATTGGACGTTCGTGTCTCCTTTCGCTCCCTAATTTACTCCTGACGCAGCGACTCATCCGGTTCTGAAGGAATCGGTGGGGGAATCTGCCCAATTCACATGTTACAACGTACTATTGCCTCATCCTTGTTACTGCTTCCATTGGCCTTAGCTCAGGCCGGAGAGCGTTCCCTGGTAGACACTTCAGATTCGCCGCACGCGAAGATGTACATGGTGGACGTGGACGACGTGCAGTGGCGCGAGGGCTTTTGGGGCGAGCGCTTCGATGTGCTCAAGGAATCGATGATTCCCTACATGTGGGAACTCTTCCAGGACGACTACGAGAGTCACGCGTGGTCGAACTACTTGATCGCGGCTGGCTTGGGCAAGGGACGTCATGGCGAGGGGCGGTTTAGGGGGCCTCCTTTCAACGACGGGGACTTTCTCAAGTGGTTCGAGGCGGTAGTGAACGTCTATGCCTTGACCAAGGATCCGGAGCTGGACGCGTTGATGGATGAGATCATCGAGGTGGTCAGCAAGGCCCAGCGCGAAGATGGTTACCTGCACACGAAGGTCATCATTCCCCAACGCCAAGGGATCGCCGAGGCCAAGGAGTTCGAGGACCGCGAGCACTTCGAGACCTACAACATGGGTCATTTAATCACGACTGCCTGTTTGCATTACCGGGTGACTGGAAAGGAAAGCATGCTCGAGCTGGCCATCAAGGCGGCTGACTACATCGATGGGCTTTGTCGCGACGTGCCGGAGGATTTGGCCCGCAATGCGATTTGTCCCTCCCATTACATGGGCGTGATGGAACTGTATCGAGTAACTGGTGACGAAAAGTACAAGGAACTCGGAGCCCAGATGATCGAGATTCGCAGCTTGGTGCCGGAAGATATTGGCAGCGACCACAATCAGGATCGTGTACCTTTTCGCGAAATGGAGGAAGCGGTAGGCCATGCGGTACGGGCCAACTATCTCTACGCTGGCGTAGCGGACGTAGTTGTCGAAAACGGGGACTGGAGCTTGTTCGAGCCTTTGGAGAAGATAGCGGAGGACGTTGCCACGCAAAAGCTCTACATTACGGGCATGACGGGCGCGATCTACGACGGCGCGTCGCCGGACGGCTCCAAGAAGCACCATTCCATCAAGCTTGTTCATCAAGCTTATGGTCGCGACTACCAGTTGCCGAACTTGACCGCCTATAACGAAACCTGCGCCACCATCGGATACAATCTATGGAACTGGCGTATGCTTACCTTGACGGGGGAAGTTGGATATATGGATCTTTTCGAGCAAACCTTGTACAACGGAATTATGCCGGGGATCAGTTTGGAGGGAACCGAGTATTTTTATACGAATCCGCTACGTAAGCTGAAGGAATTCGATTGGCCGCTCCGCTGGGGCGTCACCCGCGCCCCGAATATTAAGAGCAGCTTTTGCTGTCCACCGAATGTCCTGCGTACGATCGCGGAAGTTCACAACCACATGTACTCGCTCTCCGACGGAGCCCTTTTCGTGAATCTCTATGGTGCCAACGATTTGGATACGCAGTGGAAAGACGGTCAAGCGGTGAAGCTTCGCCAGAGCACGAACTATCCTTGGGACGGGGCGGTACGTCTCGATTTTGAAAAGGCTCCCAAGTCCCAGTTTGCCCTGCAGCTGAGAATTCCCGAGTGGGTAAATCCGGAAACCACTCAAGTTGTGGTGAACGGCGAGAAGGTCGCCAGCGGCATCGAGGGAGGGCAGTACTTCGAGCTCAAGCGCAAGTGGAAGGAAGGCGACGTGGTAGAGCTCGACCTCGGCTTCGAAGTGAGCCTCTACGAATCGAATCCGCTAGTGGAGGAGACATTGGGCCAAGTGGCAGTCAAGTACGGTCCGCTGGTTTACTGTGTGGAGTCCAACGATCTACCGCAAGGAGTGGACTTGATGGATGTCGCGCTTTCCCTCGACGCAGCGGAGAAGGGCGTGGTTCTTGGCAGTAAGCAAATAGTGAATACGACCGTGACCACCGTGACCTTGCCCGCTTGGCACTTGAACAGCGAGGGCTGGGAATCGAAGAGCCTCTACCGCAAGGCCAGCAAGACGCAGGCGAAGCCGATCCAGCTCGAATTCGTGCCGTATTACGCTTGGGGCAACCGCGGCGACACAGATATGACGATCTGGCTGCAGTCACGCTAGCAGGCGGTATCTGAAAATTGATTTATCCTATAGTTCCTCAACCCCATCCCTAAAGTATGAGTAGTTCAGATACCCATAAACAGTCGTTGGTCGAACGTCTCGACGCGGTCAACGAGTTCGAGCGCGAACCCGTATCCAAGGACAAGTTACACGGTGCCAAGTCCTTTATCGCCATGTTCTCCAGCGAACACGTGGCGGGTACGGAATTCGTTTTGGGAACGCTGCTCGTACTGCATGGCGTTTCCGCCTTCGACGCGCTGTTTGGTCTCCTAGTCGGAAACATCCTCGCCGTCTTGAGCTGGGCCCTCATGTGCGCTCCGATCGCGGTGAAGGAGCGTCTGACGGTTTATTGGCAAATTCGCAAGATTGCTGGGCCGTATTTGACGGTGATTTACTCGGCCCTCTTTGCGGTGATCATGTGCGTGCTTGCTGGTTCGATGGTGGCTGTATCCACTACTGCTATCGCCCACCCCTTTGGCATTGAAAGCCCGAACTTCGCGGCGGGCGACGTGATACCGAGCTTGCCTTGGATGCTCGTGGCGTGCGGGGTAGGGGTGGTGATCGCCTTGCTGGCGATGTTTGGCTTCGAGAAGTTGGCTCACTTCGCCAAAGTATGCGCCCCGTGGATGCCATTGATTTTCGTAGGGGGAGCGGTGGCGTCCTTGCCAGCGCTGGGCGTTACGGGACCGGGTGATTTCATGGAAGCGGCCAAGACCAAGATTTGGACAGGAGTGCCCGCCGAGGGGGTATCCAAGTACGGCTTCTGGAGCTGCGTAGGACTTGCTTGGCTGTGCAACGTCTCCCAACACATGGGCATGGGTGACGTCACTATTTTCCGTTATGCCAAGAAGTGGTACTACGGTTTCGCTTCGGCCTTCGGCATGTTCATCGGCCACTATATCGCTTGGATTTGTTCCGGTATCATGTGTGCCGCCTTCTTGCAGCTCAATGGAGCTGGTTCAAACCCAAGCCCTGGCGGCATCGCTTGGTTGGGCGCGGGCTGGGCTGGCTTGGTGTGCGTCGTGCTTGCGGGCTGGTCGACAGCGAACCCGACCCTTTATCGCGCGGGATTGGCGTTCCAGGTGGTCACTCCGGGTTGGAGCCGTTGGAGGATCACCATGTTCGCTGGTGTCGGTATGATGGTGGCAGCCTGCGTTCCTGCGGTGACTTTCTACCTCGATATGGTGGTGGCTTACTACGGTCTCTTTTTCATGCCGCTCGGAGCGTTCATCTTCTTCGACTACTGGGTGTTCCCGAAGCTCGGTCTGCAACGCAACTGGGCAGAGCGACTTGGCCTTCTGGCAAGCTGGCCGGCTTTGGTGGGCTGGTTTGGTTCCTTCATCATTTGCTTCTTTCTTTATGCCAAGGAGGCTTATCCGAGTTTTGCTTGGGTGAACGATGTTTTGCCGAGCTTCTTGGCGAGCTACCAGCCGGACTTCTTCATGCAGGTATTGCCGGCATGGATACTTGCGGTGGTGCTTTACACGGCCTGCGCCACGATCCAGCAGAAACTCTATCGAGGCGTGGTTCCTCCGCTCAAAGGAAGCGGAGCCTCTGCCTCCGAACCTGAAGTCGAACTTGTAGCACGATAAGCGACCATGAAATCTGTATTGAAACTCATCTCCTATCTCGGGCTCGCGCTTTCGGTGGTCCCTTCTTTGCTCGTTTTCTCCGGCGCCATGGAATTCGAAAACCATTACAACTACATGTCTGTCGGTATGGTGCTCTGGTTCGCGACCGCGATCTTCTGGATCAAGCCTGACCAGCACGAAATGTAGGTCGAGAGTTGCTCTCGCGCGGTATTGCCGGCGGACCTGAAGCTCCGCGCTACGGAATTATCCCAGATTCATGTCATTCTCCCTCTCCATCACGTATCTACGGTGCGAATACTTGCGGAATCCGCTCGGTATCGATGAGCTTTTTCCTCGTCTTAGCTACGAGCTAAGAGGAGAGCGCCGCGGCGCTCGGCAAGTTGCTCGTCGTATCCTAGTGGCGAGTTCTCCTGCAAAGATTGATCTAGGCGAGGGCGACCTCTGGGATAGCGGGCGAGTCGAGTCTGCTCAGACATCCCAAATCGTCTACAAGGGTAAGTCTCTCCAATCTCGCCAGCTCTGCTTCTGGCGGGTGGAGGTTTGGGACGAAACGGGTGCCTGCCTGCGCTCGGAAGTTGCGCATTGGAGCATGGGGCTTTTGAAAAACACGGATTGGCAGGCGCGTTGGATCGCCGCGGACCCGCAGGTGATCGAACGGGATTCTGAAGCGATCGAGCCGACTTGGACCGATTGCGGTACGCCGGTCACTTTTCGCAAAGCCTTTTCGGTCGCAAAGCCGTTTTCGCGAGCAACCCTCTACTTGAGCGCTCGCGGAGTCGTGGAGGCTCGTATCGAAGGCAAGCGAGTAGGAGAGGATCTGTTTGCCCCCGAGTGGACCGACTATGACACGCGTATCCACTATCGCACATACGATGTCACCAAGTTGCTTTCCGAGGGAGAGCAGGCTATTGGCGTGATCTTGGGTGACGGTTGGTGGAGCGGTTATGTAGGCTGGCAAGAAACGCGGGGTCGCTACGGCGATTTGCAAAACGCGTTCGCGCTTCAACTCGAACTTGAATACGAAGATGGGGAAAAATCGATAGTCTCCAGTGATGCGGATTGGTGCTGCGATACAGGGGCTATTTTGACATCCGATTTCATGATGGGCGAAGTCTATGACGCCCGCCGCGAGCAGAGAGGCTGGGATACGGCGGGTTTTGGAGATGCTCATTGGTTGCCCGCCCAAACGATCGAGACGCCCCCCGTTGCGCTTTGCTCTCAGCGTTCGGAGCCGGTTAAGGTGGTTGAGACTTTTCAGCCGCTTTCCAAAACGGAAATTGAACCCGGTGTTTTCATTTACGACATCGGTCAGAACATTTCAGGCTGGGCGCGCATTCGTTTATCGCAGCCAGCCGGGACTTCGGTGTGTATCCGCTTTGCGGAACGATTGAAGCCGGACGGAAGCTTGTATGTAGAAAACCTTAGGCGGGCGAAGGCGACCGATACCTATTGTTGCCAAGGCGACGCGGAAGAGCGCTGGGAGCCGCGCTTCACCTTTCACGGATTCCAGTACGTCGAAGTTTCGGGACTCGCGGATCCGGGGGCTTTCGAAATCGAAGCGTGCGTGATTCATTCCGCAACCCCGCCTGCGGGCCAATTCGAGTGTTCCAACGATGACGTGACCCGCTTGTGGAAAAACGGGCTCTGGTCGCAAAAGGATAATTTCCTATCAGTTCCCACCGATTGTCCTCAGCGGGACGAGCGTCTTGGTTGGATGGGTGATGCCCAGGTCTTTCTGCGCACGGCAACCTACAACATGGACGTGGCAGCCTTTTTCACCAAGTGGATGGTCGACGTTTGCGACGCCCAAACGGAGGATGGGATCTTTCCGGATACAGCGCCGCGCTTGAGGGAAGGCGAAAACTTCGTCGGTCTCGACGATTTGGTCGGTGGTGCTGCTTGGGCTGACGCGGGTATCATTATTCCCCATACGCTTTGGAAGGTATACGGCGACACGCGGGTGTTGGAGAGGCATTGGGAGTCCATGGTAGCCTGGTTGGATTACCTCGAACGAACGAACCCGGAATATTTGCGGGTAAACGACCTGCGCAACAATTACGGCGATTGGCTGTGCATTCCTTCCGATCGGGAATTCCGCACCCATTCTCCGATGAAGAACCTTTTGGCAACCGCCTACTGGGCGGACGACGCCGCGAAAATGGCCGAAGTGGCTCAATGCCTAGGAAGACAGGAAGAGGCAAGGAGGTTTCAGATAACGTTCGAGAAGGTCAGATCCGCCTTCCAGGCTGAGTTCGTTAAGGAGGATGGCCACCTGACGGTTGAGACGCAGACGGCCTACCTGCTGGCTCTCTCGATGAACCTGTTGCCAGAGAGCTTGCGGAAAAAAGCTGCGGGACACTTGGTGGAAAATATTAGAAACCTCGGTTGGCATCTGAGTACCGGATTCGTGGGTATCCGCTTTTTGAATCCAGTACTCACCGAAGCGGGGTACCCGGACGTCGCCTACAAGCTTTTGTTGCAGGACAGCTATCCCTCCTGGCTGTATCCAGTAAAGCATGGAGCCACTACGATTTGGGAACGCTGGAACGGATGGACTGAAGAGGGTGGATTCTTCGATCCGCTTATGAATTCCTTCAACCATTATTCTTTGGGTTCGGTCGGGGAATGGTTGTTTAGCCATGTCGCGGGAATTCAGCTTGCGGCTGCCCAGCCCGGATTTGCCGAAGCGGTACTGAAGCCCTACCCGAGCGAAGCTCTCGCCTGGGTGAAGACGAGTTACGGCAGTCTGCACGGGACCTACGAAAGCGCTTGGGAGTACGGGGAAGAGGAGTGGATATGGCGATTCCGAATCCCCGCGAATGCTAAGGCAGAGGTTTGGGTGCCGAAAGGATCCGAAGGATCGGTTGATCTCGATGGATTGGAAGCGCTTTCCGAGCAGGAAAACTGGCTGCTTTGCCGAGCGGTATCCGGCAGCTACGAAGTCAAGGTGAAGGGACGCGTCGTTTGTGGTGCGAACGCTGTATTGAATTAATGGAACGCATTTACGCAGAATACTTTATCGAAACGCCTTTCCCTTTAGAGAAGGCTGCGGCGACGCTTGCGGGAGAGCAGTCCTCGGGTACTTTCGTGCCGGTGCCGGGCGAGACGGAGGAACTCAAGGCAAGGTTTGCGGCCCGCGTGGAATTGATCGAGGCTCTCGAGGTGGTTTCGACTCCCAGCATTCCAAGCGAGAAGCTTGCTCCGGGAAAGTACCAGCAAGCTCGCGTTCGAGTTTCATGGTCGATAGAGAATTTTGGATACAATCTGCCGACCTTGATTTCCACCTTGCAGGGAAACTTGTATGAGCTGACCCAGTTCACGGGCTTGAAGTTGATGGATCTGGAAGTGCCTGACTCCTATGCTACTCACTTCCGCGGACCGAAATTCGGAGTGGAAGGCTGTCGCCGTCTGACGGGAGTCGAAGGACGGCCTTTAATCGGTACGATCATTAAGCCGAGTATCGGTATGGCGCCAGCGGATACGGCGGAGATTGTGAAGGCATTGGTTGAGGCTGGAATCGATTTCATCAAGGATGACGAACTTATGTCCAGCTCGGCGAATTCCCCCTTTGCGGAGCGCGTTTCCGCTATCATGGCCGTTATCAACGAGTGCGCGGAGCGAACTGGGAAAAAGGTGATGTACGCTTTTAACGTCTCGGACGAGCTTGATGCGATGTTGAGAAACTACGAAACCGTAGTGAAGGCAGGGGGTACCTGCGCCATGGTAAGCCTCAACAGTGTCGGCTTGGCGGGCGCCAAGAAGATTTGCGACCAGGGAGCTTTGGCCATCCATGGTCACCGTAATGGATGGGGCATGATGAATCGGCATCCCTTGCTGGGGATCGAATTTCCTGCATACCAGAAGCTTTGGCGATTGGCTGGGGTAGACCAGATACATGTGAATGGCATCGACAACAAGTTCTGGGAAAGCGACGATTCAGTTGTTCGATCCATGGAAGCCTGCGGGAAACCTTTATTGGGCGGATACAGCGTTTTGCCGGTTGTGTCGTCAGGGCAGTGGGGCGGGCAAGCCTTCGAAACCTATCGTCGGGTGCCCACGGTCGACTTGCTCTACATGGCGGGCGGCGGAATCATGGGGCATCCGGGCGGCCCGAGCGACGGTGTACGAGCTCTGCAGCAAGCTTGGAACGGAGCGGTTTCAGGCTTGAGCTTGGAGGAAACGGCTGACGCGTATCCAGAGTTTGGAGCATCTGTAGAAAAATTTGGAAAGAAGTAAGGAACCACGGATGAACGCGAATGAACACGGATTTTTTCTCGGACGATTGATTTGTAGGAAGCGACCTTGCGTCGCGATATCTGCAATTGAAATCGCGGGGCAAGGCCGCTGCCTACTGGGAGTTTGTGCGCGATGACCCTGAAGCTTGCTTACTACGCCGACGATTTTACGGGGTCCACGGATGCGCTGGAGTTCCTGACACGAGCGGGAGCTCGAACGGTACTGTTTGTAAAGCCTCCAAGTGAGGTGACGCTGGGAAAGTACGGAGAGCTGGATGCAATCGGCGTGGCGGGGCTGACGCGGTCGATGACGCCGGACCGCATGGAAGAAAGGTTGCTGGAGGATTTTTCGTCGTTGAATGAGCTCGGTCCCAGGCATGTTCACTACAAGGTTTGCTCTACCTTTGATTCCTCGCCCGAGATCGGATCGATCGGTCGGGCTATCGAAGTCGGACGTCGTTTCTTTAAGAATCAATTGACTCCGGTAGTGGTAGGTACGCCAGCGTTGGGTCGTTACGTTGCCTTTGGGAACTTGTTCGCTCGCATGGGAATTGGTAGCCAAGGAAAAATTTTTCGCTTGGACCGGCATCCCTCTGCTAGGCGGCATCCAGTCACTCCTATGCGAGAGGCTGATTTGGTGAGGCATTTGCAAAGGCAGACTCGCAAATCGATTGGTTTGATCGATTTCAAAGAGTTAGAGTCGGACAACCCGTGGGCTGTTTACGAACAGCGAATCGCAGAGGGATACGAAGCAGTCGTTTTGGATACGCTGAGTGTTGGCCACTTGGATGTGATAGGGGACTTGCTGGACGAGCTTGCAGAAGCTCAATCAGTCTTTTCGGTTGGGTCCTCTGGAGTGGAAGTGGCTCTAGGATCCGTGTGGAAGCGAAGTGGAGCGCTTAGTGAGAAAGAAGCGTTTGAAGCGCTCGAGCCAGTATCGAATCTGCTCGTTGTTTCTGGTAGTTGTTCTCCTGTTACAGACTCTCAAATCGAGCACGCAACGCGCAACGGCTTTGCAGAGGTGGCTTTGGACACGAGTCTGCTCACGAGCGAAAACGGTCGCCAACAAGAGCTGAGCCGGGTTGTGGAAAAAAGTTGTTCTCATTTAGAAGCAGGTAGACCCGCTATCGTGCATACAGCCAGAGGGGCGGAAGATCCACGAATCACCCGGACGCAGAAGGCCTTTTCTGGGGGCAGGATTGGACGTCAAGAGCTCAAGGAGCGAAGCGGCGAGTGGTTTGGCAGCGCATTGGGAGAAGTTGCCAAGGAATGTATCCAAAGAACGGGGATCAAGCGATTGCTCGTCGCTGGGGGCGACTCCTCGAGCTTTGCAGCTCGGGCAATGGGTATCGAAGCGGTAGAGATGCTTGCTCCTTTATGTCCCGGTGCTCCGGTTTGCCGAGCCTTCGCTCCAGGGTCTCCGGTTGACGGCATCGAGCTGAATTTCAAGGGAGGCCAGGTGGGGGACGAGACCTATTTCTCCCAAGTGGCGAACGGGAAGATTTAAGAGGAAGATTGATATGAAAAAGAAAACCCTAGGATTTGTACATACTTCGGCTACCTTAGTTCCGATCTTTCAGGAGTTGAGCCAGCAGCATATCCCGAATGTGGATACGTTTAACATCGCGGACGACAGTTTGATCAAGGATGTCATCAAACGCGGCGAGATGACGGCTGGTACGGCGAGACGTGTCGTAGAGCATGTCGGATCAGCAGCGGCTGCGGGCGCGGATTATATTTTGGTAACTTGCTCTTCGATCGGAAAGGCCGTCGAAACGGCGGCGACATTGACAAACGTGCCTGTGTTGCGGGTGGACCAACCTATGGCTGACAAGGCAGTCGCTAGCGGAAAACGTATTGGCGTAATCGCTACATTGCCCACTACGCTTGAACCGACCGCCGACTTGGTACGTCGCCGCGCTGAAGTGGCTGGCAAGGAGATCGAATTGACGGAAACGCTTTGTGAGGGCGCTTTCGAAGCCTTGATGGGGGGAGATGCGGCAACGCATGATCAAAAGGTTTCGGTTGCCTTGAAGGCGTTGAGCAAGGAAGTGGATGTGATTTTGCTCGCCCAAGCGTCCATGGCGCGAGTCGTCGAAACGCTCTCGCCTGAGGATCGGAAGACGCCGATTTTGGCGAGTCCCGGAATTGCCATGGAATACTTGAAAGGGGTTCTCGGTGATTAGCCTGTATCTCGAAGAACCCTTTAGCGCAGTCTCGGGCTAAGGCTCGACGCGACCTTACGTTTTACCCCATGTTGTTTGCCCGAAAAATAAGCCTCTTCCTCGCAGGCGGTTCAGCTCTAGTTCTCGTTCTATCTCTGTTCAGTGTCATTGATTCTGGATACGCGTCTGCTAGCGGTTTGCTGCTGGCGGCTTTATTGGCGTTCGGACTGGGGGCGGTACCCTCCATGAAGGGGTACCAGTACACGGCTTGGATTGTCGCTGCGGTGGTGGGAGGCATGTTGTATCCAGATCGTTTTCTGCACTTAGGCGAATTCGACCTTCGCAACAAGTGGCTGATTTTGATTGTCGTGCAGTTGGTCATGTTTGGCATGGGGACGCAGATGTCGCTCAAGGATTTTGGCGGCGTGGCGCGGCAGCCTAAGGGAGTTTTGGTTGGCTTGCTCTGCCAGTTTACGATCATGCCGACTATGGGGTGGTTGCTGACGCGGGTCTTCGACTTCCCGTTGGAGATTGCGGCCGGCATAATTCTGATAGGATCGTGCTCTAGCGGCTTGGCGTCGAATGTGATGGCCTATTTGGCTAGAGCGAACTTGGCCTTGTCGGTCACCGTTACTGCGGTGGCTACGATCGTGGCTCCGCTCATGACTCCACTGCTGATGAAGGTATTTGCGTCGACGTTGGTTGAAGTGAAGTTCTTAGGAATGGTCATGACGATCGTGAAGATCGTACTGGCTCCTATCGGAGCAGCTCTATTGGCGGACTTTCTCCGCGGGGCTTCGTCTCGTTCCTTGTTCGCTTGGAGGTCGGTCGCAGCCGCATCCCTCGCATGGCTGGCGCTGCTTGCGGTCGTGGGATGGCCTTGGTTTGAGGAACGCTTGGGCGAGTCGGGCGCAATGTCCTTGAGTGTATTCGGTTTTTTTATGGCCGCCATCCTGTTTGGAGTGATCTACCACTCGTTGCTGAAGCACGCTCCGGGGATCGGGAAGGCGATGCCCTACTTTTCGATGTTTGGTATCGTCTATTTCACTACGGTTACGACTGCTGCGGGACGTGAGTCGCTGATGAGCGTGGGGCTGCTGTTGTTCGTGGCGGCAGTCATTCACAATGCGGCCGGATATTTTCTCGGTTACTGGTTTAGCCGGGCATTGGGCTTGGGGAAGAATTCCGCTCGGGCGATGGCCTTGGAAGTCGGATTGCAGAATGGAGGCATGGCTTCCGGAATCGCAGGCTCCATGGGGAAGTTGGGGACGCTTGGGTTGGCCTCTGCTGTATTCAGTCCTTGGATGAACATTTCTGGTTCGATTTTAGCAAACATTTGGAGCCGCAATCCTGTATATGACGATGCGGCTGTGTCTGATGAAAAACGTTAGAGAAAAGGAAAGGTTGGGCCTTGGAGTATTGGGCCTCGGGGAAGGACGCAGTATCATTTCTGCAGGAATGCAGAGCGAGATGTGGGACGTGGTTAGTCTGTGTGATCGAAACGAGGAGCTTTGCCGCGATCGTTGTCGGGAATTTGGCTTGAGCAGCTACACGACCCAATACGAGCGGATGCTGGAAAATCCGGATGTCGATGTCGTCGGTATCTACACCCCTGACCACTTGCACGCGGACCATGTGATTCAGGCATTGGACGCGGGGAAGCACGTTGTTTGCACGAAGCCGTTTATCGATAACTTGGAGCGAGCAAAGGACGTCTTGGAGGCGGTTGAACGAAGCGCCTGCAAAGTGATGGTAGGGCAAAGCTCGCGCTTTTTCGCGCCGTTCAAACGTCAACGGGAGCACTTCGACGAAGGACGTTTTGGGGAAATCGCGACGATCGAGTCTTATTACAACGCGGACCATCGCTGGTTTCTCAAGAAGGACTGGGCTCGTAACGATAGCTTCAAATGGCTCTACGGTTGTATTAGCCACCCCGGGGACCTGATTCGCTGGTACCTGCCGAACATCGAGGAAGTCTGCGGCTACGCTTACTTGAGCAACAACGGGAAGGCTCTCGGTCTCAAACATCCGGATACGTTTCACTACGTGTTGAAAACCGATACGGGAGTGCCGGCTCGCGTGAGCGGGACCTATTCCAGTCCGGTGGTTCCGAACCACCGGGACAGCAACATGAGTTGCATCTTGCGTTGCGACAACGGGGCCAGCCAAGCGGACTACTACGACTTGAGGTATGCCTATAAGTTGGACGGTCGCTCAGGCATGGAAACCTTTGAAGACTTCGACGGCTATTTTTTCCGCTTTGGCGGGCATTCTCACCATGCGGGCGAATATCAAAACTACATCGAGTACATCGCCCATTGCCTGCGTTTCGAAGAGCTTCCCAAGCCTGACGCTCGGGAAGGAATCGTGACGGTGGCTATGATGCAGGCGATGGAGGAGGCGTCCGATTCGGGAAGCCCGGTCAAGATTGCAGACCTCTTAAGGCGATACGGTTTGGAGGACCTCGTCGGCAATTGAGCGCTTACCCATGACTCGAAACAATAAGTTCCTTATCCTTACTCTTCTTGGTCTGTTCCTGGTCCTTGCTGGTATCAAGTGGTCTCAATCGGGCTCTGAGGGCACCGCTATAGACCCCATTGTGCTCTACCTTCCCTTGCCGCACCCTTATTGCAACGCAGTGGGCGAGGGCGGAAAAGCTTACCAAGAATCGACCGGCACAGGGGTCCGCGTTTTGGTCGGACAAGAGAGCACGCAGGCAAACGTGAATACAAACGTCGAGTCGATGTACACCCTCGGCCATCAAGGTTTTGCCATTTATCCAGTAGACCCAGCAGGTTCGAAAGGGCTTTTCGCTAGGCTTCGCGATGGAGGACGCCATGTGGTAGCTTACGGCGCCGAACCAATGGAAGGATCTGCTGCGACCTTCGCAGTTGCAACCAATACGCGGTCGGCAGCGACGCAGGCGACAGAGCAGTTGATTCAGCTGATGGGAGGGCAAGGCAAGATCCTCAACGTGCTCGAGTCCCTTACGGACGCGAATACGCCGATTCGCAAAGCTGCCATCGAGGAGGTCGTCGCCAAATATCCCAAGGTTGAGATAATCCAAACGGTTGGCGACGTTACTACGGAAGCGAAGGCACGCGAGAAAATCGAGAGCGCTTTGGTGGCCCGAGGGGACGAGGTTGATGGGATCATTTGTACGGGTTATACAACTACGGTGGCTGCGTCTGTGCTTTTGTCGGAACGCAACGCCAAGGCTGGCGCCAAGCGTATCCGTTTTGTTGGGCTCGATACCGATGAGCGGGTGCTGGAGGCGATTCGTCTTGGGCATGTCGATGCGACCCTAGCTCAAAACCCATTTGGGCACGGTTACATATCCTGTGCCTTGCTAGATCGTCTGTTGAATGGCTGGGAGCCGGTTGAATCTTACCAATTCATCGATTCAGGAGCGGTGGTAGTCACCCGCGAAAACGTCGACGATTTTCAGCCTGGCATCGAATCCATGACGAAACGCATCGTGTCGGAGATGGAGGGAAAGTATTTGGTGAAGCGATGAGACTTTCTAAATTCATTTTTACCCACGAAGTGCACGAAGAATCACGAAGCGTGGTTCTGCATCTCTCTACTCCTCTCTCTTCAAGCTTTGTACGCCTTCGTGCCCTTTATAGGCCAATGGAATCCGCATGTTAGAGCTTCGAAACATTTCCAAATCCTTTCCCGGAGTGAGGGCGCTGGACAAGGTGTCACTGCATTTTCGAGCGGGAGAGATACATGGCTTGATCGGCGAGAACGGAGCGGGAAAGAGTACCGCAATTAAGATCATGACCGGTATCCACCAAGCGGATTCAGGCGAAATGGCAATCGATGGGCATGCGGTGAAATTTGCTGATTACAGAGACAGTCTGGCCCAAGGAATCGGTATTGTGCACCAAGAGCTGCAGGTGATTCCAGACGCGTCGGTCGCGGAGAACATCATGCTCGATAAGTTGGAGGGAAACCGTTGGGGCGTGATCGACTGGAAGGGAATCTACGCGACCGCCCAAACTTACATGGACTTGGTGGGATTGGATCTACCTGTCGATCGGTTGGTCCGGGGGCTGAGCGCGGCTCAGAAGCAGCTCATCCAAATCGCCAAGGCGCTTTCAGCGGATGTACGCGTTCTCTTTCTCGACGAACCGACCAGTTCGCTTACGGAGCATGAGGCGCGGCGTCTCTTCGATGTATTGAAAGAACTGAGACAGAAGGGGGTGGCGCTCGTTTTCGTTTCCCACAAACTCGACGAAGTTCTTGGCTTGTGCGATCGAGTGAGCGTATTGCGCGACGGCCAGTTTATCGGGGAGCGTGAGGTCGCGGGGTTGCAACAGCAAGATCTTGTGCAGATGATGATTGGCCGTACTTGCCAGGAAGAGCATCTCGGGGTGCTCAACCCTAATTATTCCCAAGTCGTCCTAGAAGCTCGTAGCATCGTCCGCGTAGGGAAGGCTCGGGATGTCAGCTTCAAGTTGCATCAGGGGGAAGTGCTTGGATTGTACGGCCTCGTAGGAGCGGGACGTACTGAGCTTGCCCGGATCCTAATTGGAGAAGACCAGAAGGATTCCGGCTCCGTTTTGATCAAGGGACAAGTGGCTCAGATCGATAGCGTGGAGACGAGTCTTTATCGATACGGTCTCGGTTACGTCACGGAAAACCGGAAGGAAGAGGGCTTGTTGCTGGAGAATTCTATTCGCATGAACATCGCCTTGCCGATCTGGCCGCGTATACGAAATGCCATTACGCGAAAGATCGACGATTCGCTCGAGCGGGCCACGGCGACTCGATATGCGGAGGCGATGAGTGTGAAGACGCCCAGTCTCTCCCAATACGTTGGGGCGCTTAGCGGCGGAAACCAACAAAAGATCAGCATCGGGAAATGGTTAGCGGCCGACTGCGATATCTTGATAATCGACGAGCCGACGGTTGGCGTTGACGTAGGGGCAAAGGAGCAGATCCACCAACTAATTTGGGATCTGGCAGCCAAGGAAGGGAAGTCAATCATCGTGATTTCATCTGACCTGCCGGAGATCGTCCGCATTACCAATCGCATTTTGGTATTTCGCGAGCAAAAGATAGTTGGCGAGGTCACGAACATTGACACCGAGGCCAAAACCTACGCCACCGTCAGTCGAGAGATCGGGAGGTATCTCGTATGAGCCGGCACGATCTAATTGAATTGGATATATCACTATGAGTACACGTACTAATACTTTAAATACGAACCTCGGCTTCGGTCAGACGGATTGGGTGAGCAGTCGTACCCTTGGGCTCATCTTGTTCGCTGGTCTGCTCATGATATCCATGGCCTTGGCGTCCACGAGTTTTCTTACCGGTGAAACCTTTTTTAGCCAGAGTCGCTACGTGGCTTTCTATGTCTTGGTCGCGATGTCGCAAGCGGTTTGTTTAGCGGTAGGTGACTTGAATCTTACGGTTGGGGCGATCGGCAGCATCATAACCGTAAGCCTCGGCATGGCTATCGCTCCGGAGTACGCAGCCTTGTCGCCTTGGATCGGCGTGCCGCTTGTCTTTCTCATCGGACCGCTCACAGGACTGATCAATGGCTTGATCATAACGCGTTTCAAGATCGACGCCTTTATCGTGACGCTTTCGATGATGTTCGTATACATGGGGCTGCGTTCCGGCATTTCCGGTGGCAATTCATATCGTGTACCCGAAAGCTTTTGGTGGCTCGGGCAGGGAGGTGCATTTGGCATTCCCTTCATGGTGCTGATCGTGCTCTTCGTGCTTTGGGGCATATCTTTCCTCTATCGCAATACGGTGCTCGGGCGCCGTTTGCTGGCGACTGGAAGCAATAGCGACGCGGCCCGTCTCAGCGGAATCAATACGGACCGGATGATTGTCGTTGCCCATGTGATTTCAGGTGGCTTTTCGGCCTTGGCTGCGATCATGTGGGCCTCCTGGTCTGGCAATGCGGCCCCACAAACGGGAGACGATTGGCTGATCATTTCCTTTGCGGTGGCTATTATCGGCGGAACTGGTTTAAGCGGTAGTTTGATTTCTCCGGTCGGCATTCTTGTCGGAGCCGTCATTTTCAAGCTGATACAGCACGCCTTGGTCATTCTTAAGATAAACGACAACTACTCGAATACCTTGCTAGGTGGGTTGATCTTGCTCGCCATCGTGGTCGACCGGGCGCGGGAGCACTTCGGAAAAGAGGGGAAGTAGGAGAGGATTGTAGACCACAGATAACACTGATTTAAACTGATGATACTGAATTGCGTTTTGAGATGTATTGGGAGGCTGTGCTGCTTGTTGACTGCAAGGAGCGCGGAGGGGAACGAAAGCAAGCGGATTGCTACGTTTCGGCGAGTTTGGGTGGGAGCATGTTTGCTTTTGCCATTTGGCTTTGTCTCCACTGCGGCAAGCGAGTCGCTCATCGAGCAACATGCGAGATCCCTGCTAAGCGAAGCGGGACTTTCCGATAAGGTCGAGTGGGTGAAGGATGCTGACTTCGCCTCGACTGAGGGCTTCCGACTGGAGGCGTCGGGCGGAGGATGGCGGGTTCATGCTGCTGCTCCGGCTGGTTTTCTTTATGGGGCGCAAGAGTTGACGCAGCCGTATTCGGTTATTGGAGTCGAAGGCGACCCCGACTTTGAGATTCGCGGCACGGTGCTGATGATGTTGAGCCAAAGCTGGGACTACCAATCGGAACTTCACCCTGATATCTTTCCGTGGTTTTTCGATCGTCCGCTGCTGACACGCTATCTCGACTACATGATGTCAGCTCGTCTGAATACGCTGGTTCTCTGGTCGGGGCACTTGTTCCCGCATATCCTCGAGCTACCTGAATATCCGGAGGCCTCCCGTTTCACGGCTGAGGAGATCCGTCGCAACCAAGAGCAGTTCCGTTGGCTTTCCACTGAGTGCGCCAAACGGAACATAACGGTGCTCACTCATTTTTATAATATCCACATCAGCGAGGACCTTGCCAAGTCGATGGGGCGGGAAGGCAAGGAGCCGACCCGCTACGACGTGCCGGACGCGTTTGTTGCGGAGTACTACCGCACCTTGCTTTCACGCTACTTCGAGACCTTTCCCAGTGTGGGGCTTTACGTTTGTCCGGGAGAATCGCTTGCTTTGGAGCATCAGCAGAGCTGGTTCGAAAACGTCATTTTCAAGACAGCACGCGAATCGGGGCGGGAGCCTTTGCTGATCATTCGGGATTGGACGCTGGATCCAGCGTTTATGGAGGCCTTGCCGACTCTTTATCCAAACCTGTATTCGGAACTTAAGCACAACGACGAAACGATCACTAGTCCGTGGCCGGATGAACGTCATCGCAAATGGAAGGGGGTGCTCAAGGGGCATATCATCAACCTGCACGACCCGGCCGACGCTGTTCCGTATCGCACCGGAAGCCCGAAGCTCTTCAATGAAATGGTGGGGCACTGGAAGGACGAAGGGTACTTCAAGGGGTCGTGGTTTTATCCCCCGCAAGCTTGGGTATGGCCCAATACGGTTGACTCGCTTGGCGAGGGGGAAGCGTTGGTGGCTTTCGAGCGGGACGAGCTGTGGCATTTGTTGCAAGGACGCTATCTTTGGAAGGCCAAGCGTGATGCAGCGAAAGAAGCGGAATGGTCCGCCGATTGGCTTGGTCGCAAGTTCGGCAACCGCCAAGTCGGTGAGCTGCTCAACGAATGGTACGACTTGACCGCTCCCATCCTGCCCGGATTGCAAAACCTGACCGCAGTGCGTTTTGGGAATTTCTTTCCTCCATCGATCGCTCGCGTACAAACGGACGTGGACGAGATCATCGGATCCCGGAGCTCGCTCGAGGAAGGCCCGATTGTGGGAGCTACCGGTCACACGGGCCAGCGTTACTATAGTCGTCCGATCGATGCTTACACGATCGAGCTTTACCGGAAGCGTTACGGTCTTGAAGAGGTTGCGGACTTGCGGTCGCTCCCGGTTGCCCAATACGCCCAGCAGGTTGTGGTTGGAGAGGTGTCGCGGAAGAACCTGCTTCCGCTGGAATTGGTGCAGCTCTATGTGGAGATGGCGCAGCGTTCCAAGGAAATCGCCCAGCGCATGGCGGCGTTGCCTGGGATTGACGGAGCCGAGCGGGCGCGTTTTGTCAGCGACAGCGAGTGCCTTATTCTCACGGCCCGCTATTATCAGCTGAAAATCCAAGCTGCTTTCGCCAAGCGGATGCTGATCGTGAGCGGTGAGGATCGCTATGCGGACGATCTGAAGGAAAAGATGGAGGAAAGCGTGCGCGTCTATGAAAGGCTCGTGAGCTATGCCCGTCTGCATTATGTGGCAGGTTCCTCCATGTGGGATGCCAAGCCATGGGAGCGTACTTTGGAGGATAAGGTAAAGTGGGATCGGGACGAGCAGATGAAGTGGCTCGAAGCGCACAAGAATTCGAAATAACAAAAACGGAATCCGGAAGGAAATGACATGAAGCTATTGAAGCAACTTACTCTCGGGGCGACCTTGTTCGCATTGGCTGGAACGATAGGCTACGCTCAAAGTTCGATCGAGCACGATCCATTGCTCGATCGGAAGAAGTATTTGATAACGGACTACGGCGCGGTTGGCGACGAGAGCACGATCAATACGAAGGCAATTCAAAGAGCCATCGATACAGCCTCCCAAGCAGGTGGTGGAGTGGTTGTGATACCGGAGGGCGTTTTTCGCTCCGGCTCTATCTTTATCAAACCCGGCGTCGGCCTGCATTTAGAAAAGGGAGGCGTACTGCAAGGTTCTCAGCAGCTAGAAGATTATCCCAAGCGCAACACGCGTATCGAGGGACACTTCGAGCCATGGCGTATGGCGCTGGTCAATGCTCAGCATGTCGATCAGCTCCGTATCACAGGAGAAGGCCTGCTGGATGGAAACGGGGAACCTTTTTGGGCAGCCTTTTGGCAGCGTCGCGAGGAAAATCCGGATTGCACGAATCTGGAAGTCGAGCGCCCGCGCATGATGTTTATCGACCAGTGCAAGGATGTGCTGATCGAGGGAATCTCGCTGCAGGATTCCGGCTTCTGGAATATTCATGTCTATCGTTCGCAAGACGTGACGATTTCGGGTGTCAGCATCACTTCGCCCAACGGAACTCCTCCGGATCGGGCTCCGAGTTCTGATGGCATCGATATCGACAGCTGTCAGCGGGTGACGGTGAGGGACTGCTTCATTACGGTCGGAGACGACTGTATCGCAATTAAGGGTACGAAGGGTCCGCGCGCCCTCGAGGATGAATCCAGCCCTCCGGTGGAGGATATCCTGATCGAGAACTGTCGCTTCGACAGCGGACATGGTGTGGTCACCTTGGGCAGCGAAGCGACGATCGTGCGCAACGTGGTCGTGCGTGACTGTGTCGTGACGGGGTGGAACAAGCTTGTGCGCCTCAAGTTGCGCCCGGATACGCCTCAGACCTACGAGAATTTGCTCTACGAAAACATCGTCTTCGAAGCGGGAGGCGGGATTTTCGACGTGAAGCCTTGGACCCAGTTTTTTGACCTCAAGGGAGAGGAACCACCGCGCTCGGTCGTGCGTAACGTAACCATCCGCAACGTGAAAGGCTGGACCGGCAAGTGGGGCGAGTTGATGGGGAATCCATTGGATACGATCGAGGACATCACGATTGAGAACCTTGAGATGAAAATCGAGAACGAGGCGATCACCTTGGGGCCGGTGGATGGGCTAAAAGTGAAGAACGTGGTAGTGAACGGGAAGCGATTCGAGAGTTTATAGAGGCAATATATGATTGGGAGTGAATAGGATCAGCTGTTGCGTCGTCCCACGAGCTCCTGCCAAGCGCCTGCAATAGGCGCGGCCCCCAACGCCGCTTGCTTGTCAGCAAGCGAATCGATTCATGAAGAAGTATATCCTGCTGTTGCCTGTCGTTTTCTTGCTCAGCTCCTGCGAGTCCTACTATTGGCCGCGGGACCACACGGGTGGATTCGAGGAAGGAAGGTTATCTGGGCAATTATGGAATGTGAGGATGGTTGCTCACACCGGCAAAAGTTGGGATTACATAAACGACCTTTGCCTGCTGCGGTGCGCAGAGGTCTGTCTCGACAATAACGGCTATGCCTTTGTGTTGGAGCGGGTGACCTATTCTAAAGAAAGGGATCGTGGCTTCGTCAGTGCGCGCGTGACGCGACCTGGGGCTCCACCTTTGCCGGGGGATAATCTGGGAAAAAGATCGCGAATGATGAAGGCCGTCATAATGGAGGTGCGGATGGTTCTAGAGGGAGAGCCTTTGCCGACCACAACGGATAATATCTATGATGCCCAATATGTTTTTACGACAGTCATCCGTAAAAGGAAATTGGACGAATGGGATCCGATAAAATACACGGGCCACATGGAAAAGTAAGGTGGCCGAAAAAAAGTAGTAGCCTCACTCATTTGGACGGGGAAATGGAATCTGGCCATTGACGGCATTCGTGATGTGGTTCGCGCGATGAAGAGCTGCTTCCTTGCTGTTTCCCTCATTCTTATCCCAGTCTGCTCCCTAGCAGAAGTCCAGGTGGCAAGCCCCTTTGGCGACCACATGGTGCTCCAGCGAGAACAAGGGGTCCCCGTTTGGGGAAGGGCAGCTGTGGGGGAGCGGGTTCAGGTTGGCTTTGCCAGACAGAGCGCGAGCGCGAAGGCGGATAGCGAGGGGGAGTGGAAAGTGGAGCTGGCGCCCATGACGGCTTCGGTTGAAGCTCGGGAACTCGTGGTAACGGGAAGCGCGACGCGCGAGGCTATCGTTTTCGAGGACGTACTAGTGGGGGACGTGTGGCTGTGCGGAGGGCAGTCGAACATGGAGCGACAGCTCGGGCCGCGAGGCGGGCAAAAGGACATCATCGGCTGGCAGGAGGAAGCGGCCGCTGCAGCGTACCCCATGATTCGCGAGCTCTACGTGAAGCAGTCGAGAGACTTGCGAACGCAGGAGGAGGTCGAGGCGCATTGGCGCGTTTGCACACCCGAGTCGGTGACTGACTTTACGGCAGTCGGTTATTTCTTCGCCCGGGACGTGCACCTAGCCGCAGGCGTGCCTGTGGGCATCATTCATAGCTCATGGGGTGGAACGCCCGCCGAAGCATGGACGAGCTTGGAAGGATTGTCCGCATTTCCTGGATACGTAGATCAAGCTGAGGCTCAACTCGAGTTCGCTGGCGATCTGGACGAGATCAAACAAAAGTATGAGGAAAAGCTGGAGTTATGGTTCCGCGAAAACGATGGCTCCGACCCGCTTGCTCTTTTGAGCAGTCCAAAGTCCGAATGGGCAAGGATGAGCTTGCCGGCGATGTGGGAAGATGCGGGGTATCCGGGAGTCGACGGTATTTGCTGGTTTCGCAAGAGTGTCGCCCTTCCTCCGGCTTTGCGAGGGAAAGACCTATTGTTAGAGTTGGGAGCGATTGACGATATTGATACGACTTGGGTGAATGGAAGCTTGCTGGGATCTACTACGGGCTGGCAGACGCCCCGAGAGTATCGGATTCCGAGTTCCCTCACGGCGGAGGGAGAAATTGCCATCCTCGTGCGCGTTTTGGATACAGGTGGTGGCGGCGGCATTTGGAACGCGCAGCAGCCCTTGCGGATCTCTCAAACGGGGAATGCAGGAATCAGTCTGGATTTAGCGGGTGTCTGGGAGTCGCGCTTCACCTTGCAATTGGGGCAGGGGCCTTGGCCTCCGCAGGACCTCAGCCAAAATCCAGGGGCTCCCACGGTGCTCTTTAATGCGATGATCGCTCCCTTGGTTCCCTATGCTTTGAGAGGATTCGTCTTTTACCAGGGCGAGGCCAACGCGGGCAAGGCTGCGGAATACGAACGGCTCTTGCCGGCTTTGATCGCGGATTGGCGAGAGCATTGGGGGGCGCCGAACCTGCCTTTCCTTTACGTGCAGATTGCTCCCTACGAAGGCATGCCTCCTGAGATTCGCGAAGCTCAGCGTTTGGCTGAAAAGGCGACGGAGACCACCGCGATGGTGGTGACGATCGATGTGGGGGACGCCACGGATATCCACCCTGCGAACAAGGAACCGGTCGGTCAACGCTTGGCATTGGCGGCTCGGGCGCTCTCCTACGGGGAAGAGATCGTTTACTCGGGCCCGGTCTTCGAGTCTTGGAGGGCAAAAGGAAAAACTGCGCGTATACGCTTTTCAAGTACAGGTAGCGGCTTGCTGGCCAAAGGAGGCGAATTGTATGGATTTGAGGTCGCCGGGAGGGACGGGGCTTTTCACGCCGCAAAGGCAACTATCGAAGACGACGAGGTGGTGCTGCGTTCGAAGCAGGTTTCGTTGGTGAAGGCGGTCCGCTATGGATGGGCCAACGTGGCGGAGGGGAATCTATTCAACAAGGAAGGCTTGCCGGCCTCGCCCTTCAAGGCAGAGTAGTATCAGCTGTTCGAGCTCATGGGAAAACTGGAAGGCAAGGTTGCGATCGTCACAGGCGCGGGATGCGGGATTGGTTTGGAAATCGCCCGTTCCATCGCGAAGCAAGGCGCCAGGCTGCTGCTGAACGATCGTGACGACGCGCTCGCCCGGGAAGCGGCTCTGTCAATCGACCCGAGCGGCGAGCTCTGTGTTGCCTGTGCGGGCGATGCCTCCGATCCGGTATTCATCGAGGAAATGGTCAAGCTGGCGGTGCAGCGTTTTGGAGGCTTGCACGTCGCGGTGGCCAATGCCGGGCTCACGATTTTCAATCGTTTCTTGGAGGTAGAGGTCGCCGAGCTGCGCAAGATGTTGGATCTGAACCTGCAGGGATCGGTGTTCCTCGCCAAGTTCGCCGCCCTGGAAATGGTGAAGCAAGGCGAGGGCGGGCGACTGGTTTTTATCTCGTCCGTGACCGGACATCAGGCCCACGAGGGCATCGTTTGTTATGGAATGACGAAGGCGGCTTTGCGGATGCTAGCAAAGGGGCTCGTTGCGGAGTTGGCGCCTCATGGCATCACATCTAACGCGGTGTCGCCTGGCGCGACGGTGACGGAACGTACAGCGGCAGGAGATCCGATGTTTGCTGAGAAGTGGGCGAAGACGACGCCTACGGGCAGGGCTGCCTTTCCTTCGGACATTGCAAACGCAGTGCTGTTCTTGATCAGTCCGGAGTCGTCGCAGATCACGGGGCAGACAATCGTGGTAGACGGTGGGTGGACCTCGACCAGCGAGGTGCCGGATTTCGAGCATTAGTTTTGAAAGGATGCTCGTAGGGCGTAAGCGTCCTACGGGGATTTTTAGGGAAATCGCGTGGCGAGCACGCTCCTACAACGAGCTGTCGCCTTCTCGAATTCCTGGAGGGCGATTTGCTTGATGACTAGGACGTCAGCCCAGCGGTCGCCTGATTCCACGACTGAGCCGTCGGGCTGCCTTTGCATGCGGGCGTAGTAGATTTGAGGCCAAAGGAGCTCGGGCGCGAATACCAGAAAGTCTCCTTGTTTGGCTGCTGCCAGGAATCCTTGGAAGCATATGTTCCAGATCTCCCGAAAGTGCTGGATGTATCCAGCATCTGGATCAAGGGAGAGCGGAGCTTGGATGGAGCCAGGGTCCGCGATGCGGCCGTGCAGAAAACGGACCCTTTCCAGCACGGGGCGAATGAAGTCGATTTTTTCATCCCAGTGTCCGTTGACCATCTCCAGTCCAGCGTACCAATGGGAGAAGTCGCCATTGAAGCGTAGCTCGGGAAAGCGTTTTACCAGCTCGACGGTTCGCCAATTGTCCTGGGTGATTGTTGCTCGATGCGTCTCGATGAAGAGCGGATAGCGGTAGCGTGTGGCGATATCGAGCACGGTGGTCGCGTAGGCGTCTACCTCTGCGTCGCTTTCCATGCCCCAGCCGCAATGCAAAGTGGTGGCAATCTGGCCTTGGGAGAGATGCTTCTCCACCAATGGCTCTATTTCTTCGGGGGAGTTCACGCGGGCTCCGGCGGCGATTTGCAGTCCGACATCCTTGGCGAGTTCGAAGTCTCCGTCCTGCATGCCAGCGAATCCGATGTCCTTGATTTTAGAATACACGGACCGAAGCTCCCCGCTGGGAGCCGTTGCATGGGGAGGAAGGTCCACGAGGCAACCTGCATTGAGGAATAGTTCGATCCGGGGCGGCTGTTGACTGCCGTCGTTGGTTTGAGGAATGGGCATTGGAGTCGGGTGGCTGGAAACAAAGGAGACGCGTTCGGGGAACGCGTCCCAGAGCTGTGGATCAGTCGAACTTTCCGTCGTCTTCGAAGCGAATCGTTTTAGCCTCCTCGAAACCGGGGTCAGCCTTTTTTCCGTTCTTGAGGAAGGGGATGCAGTTGAGTGATTGCTTGCCAGTCCAAGGATTTTCGATGGCGTCCTTGCTGTATTGGGTGAGCAATACACGACGCAAGTTTGGGGTGGTGTTCGATCCGGAGCGATGGAAGCAAACCGACGAGAACACGGCAACACTCCCGGCAGGAACGATGACAGGGATCCCGGGATCCTTGCCGAAGTAGCCGACCTTGTCGTTCACTTCAGGGTCCTTGATGTGATCGACTCGGGTCTTGATGCCGATGGAAGAATAGGGAAGGAGATAGACGGTTCCGTTTTCCTCGGTCACGTCGTCCAGCGCGGTCCAGCAAGTGACGTAGGGATCGTGGGGAAATTCGATGTATCCAGAATCTTGGTGCCAGGAAAAGGTGGATCCTTTCTCGGCGGCTTTGATGACCCATTGGTCGAGGAAAAGGTTAGCGGTCTGCCCGATCGTCGCCTGGCAGATTTGGCTCATGATATCGCCGAATGCGTAGTTGTAGACGGCTTCGTCCTCGCGATAGGAATGGGGAATGAAGTAGCGGCTGTTGCGGCGGTTGAGGCCGATGACGTCGGTGCCTTGCTCGTCCATCAGGCCGTGCATGCGGTCGATCTCTCGTCCGCTGAAGTCGCGGAGCTTTTCCACGGTTTCGGGATCGAGAACCTTTTCGAGGATGAAGTAGCCTTCTTCCTGATATTGGCGAATGTGATCTTCAGTGATCAGAGGGGTAAGGGTAGATGAGTTCATAAGCGGTGTTCCAATCAGGCATAAGCGTAGCGAATTTGCGGTTTTCTTTCATTGCGTATGAAAGGAAATACATTGCATAATTTGATATTGTTGCCGGATGAAGGAATCGCTGGAAATAGAGGAGCAGCTCGAGGGGCGAGCGTATTGGATCGAAGGAACGACTCGAGGTGACGGCTCGCTTCACCGGCACGATGAGTTGGAGCTCAATCTGGTGGTGGGAGGCGCTGCTGAGTACCTGATCGATGGAGAGCGGGTGAGCATGAGGCAGGGAACCCTGCTTTGGCTTTTTCCTTCTCAAAACCACGCTCTATCAGGAAGTTCCGAAGATTTTCAGATGTGGGTGTACGTTTTCCGGCCCGGCTTGTTGGATCGGGCCTGCAAAACGGATGAATTCAGGGAATTGCGTCGTGCGGAACCGCTCAGACGCGTATTCACTCAACTTAGTCTCGCTGCTTTTGAGTCGCTGCGAGATCTCTGCGAAAGGGCGGGGCGGGCGTTTTCTGAAAACGCGGACCTATTCAATGCAAGTATTCGTTATTTGTTGCTGAGCGCCTGGCAGGAAACCTTAGGCAGGGATTCTGAATCGCTGAGGTCGGAGGCCTTGCATCCTGGTGTTTTTAAGGCGGCCCTGTCCTTGTGTAGGGATCCGGCGATACGTTCGCTGTCAGGGCTTGCTCGGCAAGTAGGAATGTCTTCTGAGCACTTGAGTCGCCTCTTCAAGCAGCAGATGGGACAGGCCCTTTCGGATTATCGCAGCGAACAACGATTTCGTAAGTTCAAGGAACTTTACGGCGCGGGTGGCAGCATGAATATGCTAGAAGCTTCCCTGGCGGCTGGGTTCGGGAGTTACACCCAATTTTATCGTATTCATGTAAAGATGACAGGAAAGGCCCCTTCGGAGGGGAGAAGGGGGAATTGATGCTATAGAGGTACTTGCTCGGTGACGTTCTCTTTTCTCGAAGCTGAAATTCAAGTAGGAAGCGGCCTTGCGCCGCGATCAAGGCTGTGAAATCGCGGCGCAATGCGCTTCCCACAAAAAATGATTCGAGCTAAGAGATGGTCGCCTGATCACCAAAGCAACTGCACGGGGCCGCTGACTCCGTAGGCTTGGCGTCGTGCGATTTGGTAGACTTTAGGATCGGAAACGCGGAGGCGGTTTATGAGCGTGGAGCTTGTTTCTATACGCAGGGTGTTTGTCCCCTCGACCAAGAATCCCTTGAGTTGCGTCGTGTTGCGGAGGAGATTGCACGGCGGCAGCGTCTTGCCGTTGAGCGATATGCGAAGCGTGTCGAACGCTTCTTCCCACATCAGTCCAGCTCGTGGAGAATTCGCCATTTCCTCGCTCGCGTCGAAAGTGCATTCGTAGGTGCCGATCCCGGAATCGTTGGCAAAGGTTTCGATTTCGCTCCAGGGCTGGGGGTGCTCCAGAGGGATCGAGGCGACTTCCTTGCGGGTAGAGCTGGGGCTGTCGCCGGGGAGCCAACTCTCCACTGAAAGCTTCCAGTTTCGGAGAGGGAGCGAGTTGATGATGGTGGAATTATCGACCGGATTTGTATCGCGTTCCTTGTGGGTGAGGGGGGTATTGGTGATGCAGAAGGCGAGGCTACCGTTTGGCTCCAGTGGTAGCTTTATCTGGAGTTTGCCGTCGATCGCCTCCAAGTTTTGCATCTGTGTGATTTCGCCTGTCCAGAGATCGAGATGATGGGGATGGTTGGGTCCGTCGGCCAGTGGAACCTGTACGGTTGCCGCCGAGGAGCCTTCGCTGGACTGGTTGCAGAAGTAGAACCAACGACCATCCGCGGTGCGGCGTTCGGCATGCACGATGTTGGCTTTGCTGTGTGAGATCCGTGGCTTAATGCCAAGATTCTCAAGTCCTTGTTCGATGTATCCACGGCTTGGAACCATGACGACATTGTCTTGCTCGAGGATCCTGGCAAAGATCTCTCGGAGCGTTGCGTCGTCTGCCGGATTGGGTCGGCCGGAACTGGTGGGCTGAGTCCAGTCGCCGATGGCGAGTATGGGCAGGCCGGCTTCGGCCAGCTCGAGAAGACGGCGAGCGGCGGGGAGTTCAAAAGTGCACTTCCGTCCGTGGAAGGCATCGCCTTCAAAGACGAGCGCTTGGAAGGCGGGGCCGTCGGGGGCGAGCAGTCCGTTTCGAACGGTTGCGGTTGGGAGCTCAAGGGTTGAGGGAGAAATGAATTCGTGTGTCCAGCCGACGGATACGCCTTCCTTGGAAAACCAAGGAGCGCCGAAACCTGATCCGGCATAGCCCTTTTGACGGAGGAAAGCGATGTCGATTTGCGGTTGCCCCTGTTGCAGCAGATAGTGGACACGTGAAAAGTAGCCAGAGATGTCGGTGATATGCTCCCAACTCGGCTGGCGTGGGCCCCAGGACTCGGAATAGCCGGGCCCGCCGCCGTAGGGAGTGAATGCGGAAAAGCCCGGCCAGTTGGCGCCCGGAGCTTCAGCGTAGGAGAAGCCGTGCAATACGGTTTGGTTGACCCCGGCGGCGAATTGAGGATTCAGTTTCTTAAGAACGCGTTTCCATGTCGTGGAATAGGCGAGGCCTTGGAAGGCTCCTGCTTCATTAGAGAGGATCTTGCGGCCGCCCATGTCGCGGCCGCCGGCTAGCGAGCGGTAGTCGTCGAGGTTCTTGAAGCCGAGCGATTCTCCCTCGGCGATGTCGAGGGTGGCAGCGGCTCGCACGGCATCCGTTTTCAGCCCGTAGGGTTGACCGCGAAATCCCAGTCCAAGGGAGTTCGCCCACTGCTTGAGGGCGGTAAAATGGTTTTCAAGGAAGAGTTCCGAGAGCGTTTGCCACCAGTCGTGCCAGATATGGCGAGCGTCGAAATCGACGTATTCGAATATTGGATCCTCTTTCTTTTCGACGATGATAGGCAGGTAGGGCAGGGCGGAGTAGCCGCGTCGCTCTTCGAATTCCTCGAGGATGCGAGGAGTCCACACCGTTTCCTTGGTTTCCATTTCGATGGAGTCCTCGAATAGATTGCCGCCAACTTCCCTCATCAGTTTTTTGATGGGGGCTGTGAGGACGCTTTTCTTCCAAAGTGCTATGACGGCATCAGTTCCCTTTTGGCTAAAGTGATCGACTACGTAGGATTCGGGCGAGGTATGCGGCCCGCCTTCCGGTTGTTGGCCGGATCCTCGAAGCCAGTAGGAGATGAGGATCCACGTGCCCTCTGATGGAGCGGTCCATTGTAAGTGATCGTTGGATACTTGACTGCTGAGATCGATTAGGGAGTCCCCGTGCACGGCCACTTCCTTCGCTTTCAGGTCGGTGCCGTCGACTGTCCGAATCGCTTGCACGTATTGAAGAGTTTGCTTCTCCACGCCTTTGTGTGGTTGGGACGCGGGCGGGGGGACGGGGCCGTCAAAAGCTTCGCCCGCGTCTAGAACGGTCGTGGCAGTCGCGAGCTCCTTGCAGGCGGCATCGCTGTCGGGTGTGATTTGGTTGCTAGCAGCAGGCCAGCTGGGGCCGATGGAGTGGTCGATGCTCATGCCGCGCTCCTTCGCTTGCTCAAGGGCGGCTTGCACGGCATCTCGCCATGGCGCGGTGCCCCATCCGTGGGTGTCGGCATGGAGGTCGACACCGCGGGCGCTGTGATGCACGTCCGCGATCTCTGCTCCTCCAAATCCAGCGTCCGCCATCGCGTTGATCTCCCGGCGGATTTGTTGCGGATCGACCAGTCCATGAGGCCACCACCAGCGAAATTTTGGCTGGTAGGGGCGCGGTGGATTCGCGAAGGCCTTGGCAAAGACGGACGCTGTGGCGGCCTTGGGGCTGCGTGTGCAAGCGATGGGGGCGAGGAGGAGGCCAAGGCCAGTGATTGAGCTTAATTCGAGAAAGCGACGGCGGGAGAGATGGGGCACGGGAGAGAATGGATGAAGGTTGAAGGGTGAAAAGTTAAAATCGCGACCAAGGTCGACTCCTACTTCTTTTTCACCAAGAGCACGTGTTCGGCGACGAGGACGGTTTTTCCGTTTTGGTTGATGGCTTCGACGAGCTCGATGACCTGCCCGAAATCAGGGCGCTTAGGGTCGTCTTTCTTCTCCTTGATTGAGCATTTCGAAGTGATGGTGTCGCCGATGAAAACTGGCTTTATGAAGCGGATCTTGTCGTATCCGTAGGAAAAGGCCTCTGGGTTGATTTCGCCCGCGGTTTGGCCGACGGCGACGCTGAAGATGAGCGTTCCATGGGCGATGCGTTGCTTGAAGTCCTGGGTCTTGCACCATTCCGCGTCCATATGATGCGGGTAAAAGTCGCCGGTTTGACCCGCGTGCATGACGATGTCGGTCTCGGTGATCGTGCGGCCGGTAGAGATGCGGCAATGGCCGAGTTCGTAGTCTTCGAAGAATAGAGTTTTCATGGGTTTGGTATGCCTAGCTTGGGTTTAGGCCGAGGGAGTCGGTAATTTTCGAGGCAGTTTCAAGCAGGCTCTTTGCAGCGCTCGCTTTGTTGGAAGGGGCTTTCTTGCTGCGGAAACGAGTCACGGTGAGGGCGGCGAGAAGTCCGCTTGGCGAATTGCCGATGATCGTGGAGAGGTCGATGACCCCCTCGATCGTATCGCTCTCCGCTTCCACCGAGGAATTTTTAGAGAGGGCCTGCAGCTCGGAGCGTACTCTTTTCTGCTTTGCCGGGGACAACTGGTTCCAAGTGTCGGATTGCTGCAGGTGTTCCGCTTGTTTCGGTTCGGTGCTATGAGCGAGCAACAACCTGCCTGAGGCAGTCAACAAGGGGTCGAAGCGAGCTCCCACTTCGATGGAGAGGCGAATCGGCGAAGGGCTTTCGACCTGGGATACGACCAGAAGGCGGCCGCGGTCCAAGAGGCTGAGGTGACAGGACTCGCGAAGAGAGTCGGTGAGTTCCTGCATCGGACCGATAGCGCTGCGGGTGAGCCGATCTATTACCGAATGAGTGTGCGATAGGGCGTACAGTTTTAGGGAAAGTAGGTATTTACCGGATACGGAATCGCGTTCGATGTAGTTGCGATGCTCCAAGCAGTTGAGCATTCGGAATAGCTCGCTGCTGCTGCGATTCAAGCGGCTCGCTAGTTCCGCCAAAGAAAGCGGAATGGGGTCGGCTGCGAGGGCTTCCAGGATATCGAGGCCTTTTTCCAAGGCCGGTACTTTGTATTGGGGGGCTTGAGGCATCGCTCGAAAAGAAGGGTGTATTTAAGTCTTGAAAGATTTCGTATATGAAAAGACATTTTGCAAATAAAAATGCCCCTGCCGCCTCGCCAAACCCCAACCTTGCCGCAGAAACCGCGTCCGATCGTCGTATTGGCCGCTGGAGGAATCGTGCGGGACGCCCACCTGCCTGCTTACAAGCTTGCTGGATTTGAGGTGATTGGAATCTACGATATCGATCGGGAGAAGGCGGAGAGGCTGGCCGCCGATTTCGGTATCGATCGTGTCTACAGCAGCTTGCAGGAAGCCTGTGCCCACGATCCCGCAGAGGTGGTGTTCGATGTCGCGGTCCCGGCTGCAGGCCTGATGAAGGTTTTGAAAGCCTTGCCGGATGGAGCGGCTGCGTTGCTGCAAAAGCCGTTTGGTGAAAACCTGGAAGAAGCTCGGGCGCTTCTGGCTCTATGCCGGAGCAAGAAACTCAAGGCGGCGGTCAACTTTCAACTGCGCTATGCTCCCTATATATTGGCGGCGCGAGACTTGATCGAGCAGGGGGTGATCGGTGAGCTGCACGACGTGGCGGTGAGGGTAACGGTTTACATGCCATGGCACCTCTGGACGTTTTTGGAGGGAATTCCTCGCGTGGAAATTTTGTATCACAGTGTTCACTACGTCGATCTGGTGCGTTCGTTTTTCGGGGAACCGACCGGGGTGTACGCGAAAACAGTCAAACATCCGGACACGGAAAAGCTAGCCTCCACACGAACCAACATTGCCTTGAATTACGGGGACCTGAAGCGGGCGAATATCAGCGCCAATCACGGGCACAATTTTGGCCTGAAGCATCAGCAGAGCTACGTGAAATGGGAAGGAACGAAGGGAGCGATCAAGGCGACCCTCGGTTTGCTGATGAACTACCCGGAGGGGGAGCCCGATGCGCTCGAGTACTGCACATTGGACGAAGAAGGAAATCCGAGTGAGTGGCAGAGCGTGGAGCTGCAAGGGAGTTGGTACCCTCATGCGTTCATTGGAACCATGGCTAGCCTGATGCGCTTTGCGGACGGAGAGACGGATGAGCTTCCGACATCAGTCGACGATGCCTTCCGTACGATGGCGGTGGTGGAAGCGTCCTACCAATCGGACGCAAGCGGTGGAACTCCCATTCCGGAATAGAGGCGAGCGAATGAGCAAGATCGAAATAAGAGGTATGACTTGGGACCACTCGCGCGGTTACTTGCCGATGGTTGCTAGCGCCCAGCGTTTCGAGGAGTTGAACCCCGAAGTGAAGATCGTTTGGGAAAAACGTTCGCTCAAAGACTTTGAAGAGTATCCTGTGGAAGTTTTGGCAGAGCGCTACGACATGATGATTATTGATCATCCATTTGTTGGATACGCAGCCAAGCACGGCACCCTGACGAATTTGGAAACCTGTTTGCCTGCAGATTTTTTACGGGACCAGAAAGCGAATTCGGTGGGTGGGTCTCACGAGAGCTACTATTACGAAGGAGGGCAATGGGCTATAGCGATCGACGCCGCGGCTCCAGTCTCGCTGTGGCGCGAAGACCTGATGGAGCGGCTTGGCCTCGAGTTGCCGCGGACCTGGGAGGACCTTTTGGATTTGGCAAAGCGAGGGCACGTGGAGATTCCAGGAGCTCCGATTTATTGCCTAATGAACTTTTACAGTTTCTGTGTGGCCCTTGGAGAAACGCCCTTTGCCTCGGAGGAACGAGTGGTATCGAAGGAAGTAGGATTGGGAGCAATGGATATTTTGTCCGAGCTTTTGGACGCTTGCGATGCGGGCTGCTGGAGTCGCAATCCTATCGCCTCGCAGGACCTGCTTGCGAGCAGCGCCAACGAGACGGTAGCGTATTGTCCCTTGGCGTATGGGTATATTAACTACGCACGGGAGGGCTACGCTCCGCATCGCCTTAAATACGGGGAGCCGCCTCTTTGGAGAGGACAGGCATTGTCGACGACATTGGGTGGGACCGGGCTCGCGATTTCGTCGCAGACGAAGCACTTAGAGGTGGTTTGCTCTTACGTGGAATACGCTGCTTCCGGAGAGGTGCAGCGTTGTTTGGGCACGCCCGCAGGCGGGCAACCGGGACACCGGGCGGCGTGGTTGGACGCACTTGGCAATCAGTTGAACGGTAACTATCTGGTGGATACCTTGCCGGTTTTGGATCGGGCTTATCAGCGTCCCCGGTATTGCGGCTATACGCGTTTCCAAGAAGAAGGGGGACCGGTTTTACACGCAGGGTTGCGGGGCGAAATGGAACGAGAGGAGTGTTTGCGGAAGTTGGATGCTCTTTATCGGGAAACTCTGGCGGAGGGGCGTTGATGGTGTCTCCTGACTTATGGAGTGAACTGGGATTTGTCCTGCAATGCGGCGTGCCGCAAGCGGCAGCCCTACGAATTTGATCGTATTGATTTTTAGTAGATGAAACCACTTGAAGGCCTTTTAGTCTTAGACTTTTCCCAGTTTCTCGCGGGACCGTGGGCAGCGACGCGCCTCGCTGACCTAGGGGCTCGCGTTATCAAAATCGAACGACCGGGGAGTGGTGACATTTGTCGCCAGCTCTACATTTCCGACCTTGCTTTGGATGGAGACAGCACCCTGTTTCACTCGATCAACCGGAATAAGCAAAGCTATGCGGCGAACCTTAAGGATCCGGCGGACTTGCAGAAGGTGAAGGCCCTGATAGCTCGGGCTGACGTGCTCATTCAAAATTTCCGTCCAGGCGTGATGGACCGCATTGGTCTTGGCTACGAGGTTTGCCGCGAGCTGAATCCAAAAATTGTATACAGTGTTGTTTCTGGATATGGAAATGAAGGGCCGTGGGTGGGTAAGCCAGGACAAGATCTATTGGCTCAGGCCTTGTCGGGTTTGGTTTGGCTGAATGGAAATGCGGACCAACCACCCATGCCCTTCGGGCTGGCGGTGGCAGACTTGACTGCTAGCGCCCACCTGGTCCAGGGAATTTTGGCGACTTTGGTTCGCCGTGGCATCAGCGGCACAGGGGGGCTGGTAGAAGTTAGCTTGCTGGAGTCTGTGCTCGATCTGCAGTTTGAAGTGACGACGACCTACCTGAATGATGGCGGACGGGAGCCTCGTCGCAGCGCGGTAAATAACGGGCACGCCTATCTAGGAGCTCCATACGGAATTTATCAAACGCAGGACGGCTACCTTGCCCTGGCGATGGGGTCGATCGTGACGCTTGGGAAGCTGATCGGCTGCGCGGCTCTTGAGGCCTACGAAGACGCTGAAACTTGGTTTTCGCAACGCGACGAGATCAAGCGAGTGCTTGCAGCGCACTTGAAAGGAAAGCCGACTTGCAGCTGGCTAGCGGTTCTGGAAGCAGCTGACTTTTGGTGCGCGGATGTGCTCTCGTGGCCGCGTCTGTGGGAGACCGAAGCCTTTCAGTCGCTCGACTTCGTGCAGGATGTGACGCGTGAAGGCGGACCGACTTTGAAGACGACGCGCTGCCCGATTACTATCGACGGAGAGCGATTCAAGTCCCCACTGGGGGCTCCGCGAGTGGGCCAGCACACGGAACGCATCGAGAACGAATTTTGCCTATAACCCCTATATTGCCCCATGACACCTGACGCATCCCCTTTATTGGGAACCCTTTTGCACACGATCGGAGCGGCGAGCGCGGCCTTGTGCTACTCACCGCAAAAGTTCCTCCACAAATGGAGCTGGCAAACTTACTGGCTGGCGCAGGCATCTGTATGCTGGTTGCTCCTTCCTTGGTTGTTCGCTTACCTTTTCGTGCCTGAATACGGGATGGTTTTGGCTGAGTCGCCAAGCGATTCCATGTGGTTGGCCTTTGGATACGGCGTCCTCTACGGCGTGGGGGGAATCGCTTTCGGTGTGGCCATTCGCTACATCGGGTTTTCGCTGACTTATGCAATCGCAATCGGCTTCTCCTGTTTGATTGGAACGCTATTCATGCCCTTGATCAACGGAGTCCTTGGAGAAAAGTTGCAACAGGAGGGAGGTATGATCGTGGTAGGCGGAGTGGCCCTTGGCTTCTTTGCCATGATTGTTTCGGGCATGGCAGGCTTCCGCAAGGAGCATGAGTTGGCGGAAGCCGGAAAGCGTGAAGGCAGTGGGTTCAACGTGAAGCTCGGGCTGCCGATCTGCGTTGTGGCAGGGGTGTTAAGCGCCGTATTCAATTTCTCCCTGGAAGCGGGGGCCCCCATTGCGGAAGTAGCTGCCTTGCATGGCGCGGGCAATTTTCAGGAACTTGCCAAGTATCCGTTCACCATGAACGGAGCTTTTCTTACGACTCTCGTATATGTGATCTATTTGGCGGGGAGGTCGAAAAGTTGGGGGGAGTTCTCTGCTACTACGGACCGTAAAGGCTTGGGGCGAAACTATGTCTTAGCTTTCGCGACGGGGATCATGTGGTACATGCAGTTCTTCTTCTATGGACTAGGTCACATTCGCATGGGAGACTTTAAGTTCTCCAGTTGGGCGATTCACATGATTATTCTCATTTTGCTAAGCAGTGGCTTCGGCGTTTTGATTGGAGAATGGAGAGGCGCTCGTTCCAAGACTTTTGGCTTTATGTTGCTCGCGCTCGCATTGTTGGTAGCTGCCGTCGGCTTGATCACCTATGGGAACTTTCTTGGAGCGGAGTCCGCCGCTGCAGGGCATTAGGGCAATGGGTATGAGAATTGTAGATACGCATCAGCACCTGTGGGAACAGGATCGTTTCCCTTACTCCTGGACCGCAGGGATTCCGGCCCTTAACCGGAGCTTTTCCCTTGAAGACTATCGGCAAGCATCGTTGGGCGAAGGGGTGAGCAAGACGATCTTCATGGAGTGCGATGTCGACGCTCCTCATGCCCTCGGAGAAGCTCGCTGGGCGCAGGGGTTGGCTGATGCGAACCCATTGATAGCGGGAATCGTGGCGAGCGCTCCGTTGGAGTCGGATACCTTTTCGAATCACCTCGAAGCGTTGCTCGATCTCTCGAAATTAAGGGGGATTCGACGGGTTTTGCACACTCGCGACGATGATTTTTCCAAGACCCCTTTGTTCCGGGAAAACTTGAAGCGTTTGCCTAAGCACGGGTTGGTCTTCGACCTTTGCGTATTGTCTCGTCAACTACCGGTCGCTATCGACTTGGTGAGAGCCTGCCCGGAGGTGAGCTTCGTTCTGGACCACTGTGGGGTGCCCGATGTGAAGGGAGAAGGCTTTCATCCTTGGAAGGAGGATATACGGGAGTTGTCAGGATACGCGAATGTGGTGGCGTGCAAGGTCAGCGGTATTGTTGCCTATGCGGATCCTGAAAAAGTGGAGGCTTGCTCCATGAGGCCTTGGTTTGAACATGTTGTTTCATGTTTCGGCTGGGAGCGGATGGTCTGGGGCGGCGACTGGCCGGTGTGTACGCTGACAAGCGATCTGAGAAACTGGATACAGATTACGAAGGAACTATGCTCGCAAGCCAGCGATAGCGAACGGTCGAAATTGTTTTCGATCAATGCGGAGAGGATTTATGGTGTTTGATCTTACAGGTAAAAGAGCGCTCGTGACAGGCGCGGGCTCTGGCATTGGGGAGGCAATTGCGATCAGGTTCGCGGAAGCCGGCGCTCAGGTTTTCGTGATCGATCGAGACGAACCTCAGGGGGAGGCGGTTGCTGCGCGAATCCGAGAAGCGGGCGGTAGCGCCGAATTTCATTGTTTGGACGTCTCCGATCCTGTGGCCGCAAAGGCTTTGGCGGAGCGGTTAGGAAGTATCGAGGTTCTCGTGAACAACGCTGGAATCGGCCACGTTGGCGGACTGCTGGAAACCGAGTCGGATGATTTGGATCGTTTACATGCGGTCAACGTAAGAGGCCCTTTCAACCTGTGTAAGGCTTTCGTGCCCGGAATGCTGGAGAAGGGCCTGGGAAGCGTTATTAACATGTCTTCGGTTGGCGGTCTCCTAGCGGTGAAGGATCGATTGGCTTACACCGTGAGCAAGCATGCGGTGGTCGGCCTGACGCGCTCGCTCGCTCGCGACCATTCGCATAGCGGAGTGCGGTTCAATGCGATTTGTCCGGGGCGGGTGGAAACTCCGTTTGTTAAGGCTCGCTTGGCTGAATACCCCGATCCTGAGGCGGCCTATCACGAGATGGCGTCTACCCAACTCAACGGGAGAATGGGAAAACCGGAGGAAATTGCGGCGCTGGCCCACTATTTGGCGAGCGACGAGTCGGCCATGGTAACGGGATCCTGCCAGTCGATAGATGGTGGTTGGTCTGCGGGAAAGTAGTTGGTTTTTGTCCGCAAAGGGCAATAAGTGTGACGAAGTTTTGAATTGATGCCTCGATAAGGAGAACAGTTATGAAGATTATACGTTATTTGGATACAAAGGGAAATTTGCATTTCGGAGCGGAGCAGGAAGACGGTTCTGCTTTGCGGATCGAAGGCGATCTCTTCGGCGATTTCGAGGTGACCAGCGAGAAGGCGGAAGTCGCCAAGCTATTGGCTCCCGTCGCTCCGACGCAGATTTTGTGCATCGGCTTGAACTACAAGCGTCATGCGGAAGAGACCAAAGCAAAGATGCCGGAGCGTCCGATCCTCTTTGTGAAGGGAGTGAATACCTTGCAGCATCCTGGGGATCCGATCGAGATTCCTACCGCTATGGCCAGCGCGGAGGTCGATTACGAGTGCGAGCTCGCAGTCGTGATTGGCAAGCCCTGCAAGAACGTGAAGCGAGAGGACGCGCTTGATTACGTGCTCGGCTACACCTGCGCGAATGACGTATCAGCCCGCGACTGGCAGATCAAGTTGGGTGGGGGACAATGGTGTCGCGGTAAATTTTTCGATACCTTCGCTCCGCTTGGTCCGCGTTTGGTCACTGCGGACGAGATCACGAATCCGAACGCCCTAAAGATCGCAACGATTCTCAATGGCGAGCGTGTCCAAGATTGGAATACAGACGATATGATTTTCGATGTGCCGGCGATCATCGAGTTTCTCAGCGGCAGCACCACGCTCGTTCCCGGTACGGTCATCCTGACCGGCACGCCACATGGCGTTGGGATGGCCTTTGACCCGCCCAAGTGGCTGAAGGCGGGCGACGAAGTGACGATCGAGATCGAGGGGATCGGATCGTTGACGAATCCGGTAAAGCTAGAAGCCTAGAACACGAGCTAGCTCTCGTTTCTGCGTTGAGCGCTATCGGCTGGAAGCCGTTCCAGGAAGGCTTCCAGTCGTCCCTGCCATTCGGAACTAGCCGCGTGCTTAAGACCTAGGGTGGCTGAGCGTTTAGCGTTTTTTATTTCACCGATCGCCACATAAAACTGGGCGGTGCGGAGCGCGAGTTGAGATTCCTGCGGATGAAGGAGTACTCCTTCGCTGATCAATTCTACTTGTACTTGATTCGGCGGGATCGCGCTGAGTTCCCACGCTGCTGCCATGGTTGCGTAAAGCTCGGCTGTAGTGGATCCATTCTGGCGGGCTTTCAAAAGGGGAAGCAAGACGTCGCCGACTTGCTCTGGAGCGAGCGGCTTGTCTGAGGCTGACGCGACGGCTGCGTCGAGGCGTAGCCGCGCCAAGGCGATCAGGGCGGAAGGACGTTTCGTTCCGCGTGTTACGGCGATGTCAAGAAGCTGGCGGGCTCGTTCGAATCTCTTTTCGTGGAAGGAAGCGACTCCAAGAGCGGCGAGCAGTTCGCTGTCGGGATTGCCATGAGCGAGGGCGACTCTGTAGCTCAAAAGCGCCGCATCTTCCAGTCCCGCCAAACGCTGAGCGTCTCCTTTAATCCTGCCGATAACGCTTTGGGTGGCTTTTGCGAAGGCTATGGGAGAGGCTTGCAGCTGGGCATCCTTCTTTAGTTTAACATAGTTGTAGTTGTGATGAGGGTACCGGATGTGATTATAGAGCTTTTTGAGCATCGAGTCGTACGACATTTCGAAGCATTCCTCGAAGAGTTGTTCGCTCAGCGGTTCGTTCTCCAATCGACGGACGAAGGTTTCGAATGAAGGTTTAAGTTTTCCATTCGCTCCGTAGCGACAGAGGTGCACGAAGGCGTGGGCTTGCTTGGCCCAAGCGAGGTCTACTAGCGGATTTAGCGACTCGTACTCCTCGTTGCTAAGGGAAAAGAGTTCCTCCATCGTAAGGAGCGGGCTACGTGCTAGGGCGATATTGAAGGGTGGGTCTGCGGTCCAGAACTCGATGACGCTTTCCAAGGTGACGATGCCCTCTTTGTGTCCTTCCAGTTCCACAGTGAATTCGTCGTTTTCGCTCGCGGTTTCCTCAAAGTCGGTAAGGGGGGCGGGCACATACACAAGCTCAGCTTCGGGTGGGATTTCTGCAGGATCGGGGGTACCGCGAGTTGTATCCAATTCCCCTAGCTTGATGACTCGATCGGTGAAATCGATATCCATGATAATCTGAAGGTTTCCTTCAAGAAGCCAAGGGGGTAGTTTGGGCTGTGTTTGTTCGAAGAGAAAGCGAGCGTACTCCCGGTAGAGCTGTCGCTGGTAGTCAACTTGCAGCCGCAGAAATTTGTTGTGCAAGGTGAGGTCGTAGTTGAGCCGCTCGAAATCAAGAATGATGACAGATCGTTCCTCGTCTTGTCTGAACAGGCTGAAGTATCCGTTTTCGTTCTGCCTATCCTGTGGCAGGAACGCTTTGAAGGACCCATTGTTGCCGCAGATGATAAGGGTTGCGGGACGTTGGTTGTTCGAGGCGATCGGCCAAACGATGCTTAGAGCGTCCGCGAACTTTTGGAAGTTGTTGAGCAGCCGTTCAGCATTGCTGAGTTTTGCGTCTGTGAGAATTTCCAGCTGCCCGAGCTGGGCATAGTTCCAATCCTCTGGCTCTGGCAGTTCGAACTTTCCGTTTGTGGATACAGCATCGAGCTCGAAAACGTCCAGCGGATCCTTCGCTTGGCTAGGCCCTGTAGTGATCAGCAACAGTGTTGTAACGGTGATGCGAATCGCCAAGCGATAGATTAAGAGGGATTCCATGGGAGTGTGGCGAGTTGGGGTGAGCGTTATTCTACAACGACATCTTGAAACTGGATCTTGTTGCCCGGCTCGAAAGTGAAGCGGATGGTATAGTTGCCCGCGTTGATGCTGTCGCAGGTGCGGAGGCGGATCACGTCTGTCACAGGATTGCCGATACTGGGTTGGATCGTGAAAGTATCGTCGCAGACGAGACTGCCGTCCGCTAGGGAGATGATTTCGAGCTTCGCTTCTAGAGGGGCGCCGCCTTCGAACAGGTAAGGAATATTCAATCCGTAGCGATCCCCGACGCCGACGTAGATTTCCCATTCCGCAAGGCCTCTTTCGGGAGCGTGGGTGACGATTGGTTTAAGGAACGATTCGCGCACGGATCGAACGACGACACTGTAAAGGGCTGCCTCAGAACCGTCGGGCAAGGAACCGTTAGGGCCGAGGAAGACTTGCTCGCCGGGCGCGTAGCGCCGCATCATCATATGGATACGTCCGTGGCCGATGGGTTGGATGTAATAGTTGGTAGGGATCCAATCCTTGAGCCAATGGGGCCGTTCTTCAATACGTGGATCAAGGGCGAGGTAGACCTCGGTGTGGTCGTCCACTGTAAAATATATTTCCAGTTCCTCGTTTTGGGCATCGTTTTGCGGGCCGCGCAGCCAATCGCAGTCGCTCAGTCGGGAGTAGAAACGTTCGATACTAGGGCCCCCATCGCTGTAGAGCGAACGTCCGGCTCGCAAGTTGGCGATGGCTTGCCATTTTTCGCTAGCTTGGCTCCCACGTACCCTAAAATCGAATACGGAAGTGGCGGGAGCAGGAGCGGGGCGAAGCTTTGCGATGGTGGTATAGGCCTGGCCGGAACCAAGCGTGACTTTTTCGCCTTGGTCGAATCGTTTGCGAAGAATTGGAATCCCTTCGCCGGAGGACTGTGTCGTTTCCAGCGTAAATTCGGTGTCTTCCCAATCCAAGAGCCAAGCAGGATGGGGGTTGGGCATTGCTACAAAGACGTCGGCATCCGAGCTCAAGGTGAATTCGATGTTGAAATCCTTTTGCTCAGTATCCTGGGCGGCGACCTGTATCCACTCGCTTTCCCTCAGCGGATACGACAGCTCTGACAGTGTAGCGGCTTGGTCGGCGAAAAGCTGAACCCCAGTGTCGAGCCAGGTTAGCGCCGCGGTGGAGGGGGAGCTGCTGCTGAGATGGGTTATCAAACGAAATGTATCCGGATCTTCTGACGCGTTCTTCGAGCTGATAGCGATCGCTGAAATGACCGCTTGCGTCGAGAGCACCTCGGGAAAGCTGATGACAAGTTCACCACCGGTTACTGTAACCGGAACCGTTTTGCTCAAATGGCTGGCGGTACCCGCTTCGCTCCAGATGTCGAGGTTGTCGATTTGGGTCACTCCGTTGAGGGCTACGTCGAAGAGTCTCCAGCCCGCAACGTCTTTAGAGTCGTCGATGCCGTACCATGGCTCGATAAAGTGAAGCTCGACCTCGTAGTCACCGTCGGGGAGTTCGAAGCGATAGGAAAGTTCTTCGCGCCCGTAACGAAAGCTCTGCAGCAAGGAGTCGTCGCGGGTATTTGAGATTGGGTGATAGACGCGCCTCTTGCTCCCGAAGGCGTGTGGAAGATTGGCGAAGCGGTCGCCCCAGGAAGTGGCTCCCCAGCTCGAGGTTTCGGTCTCGGCTTGGTCGGCAAGCCAGAGGTTTCCGTTTGTATCCACATAGTCAGGACCACCGCAGTTGATGCGGTAGTGGTAGTGGCGATCTTTCGAGGATTGCCCAACGGGCGCTTCTCGCTCGTTGGCCGCTTTGGCAAGTGGAGCGGGAGGAAGATGATGGAATTGGATAATGTCAGTAGCGACGGTCCTGCCGTCGATCCGCGCCTCGGCGTAGAGTGTGTCATACTGGATCTCGACTTGGTCCCAAGCGAAATGGGTTCCGCGAGGGCCTCGTTTGCGAGTCCCGAGGGACTTGCCTCCCAAATCGTTGAAAAGCTCCACTTCCTCGCAGTTGGAATAGACGATGATGCCGTCCTTCAGGCCAGGTTCTGTCCATCGGTCGGGCCACGTGTGGGAGACGATATAGACCATGGGATCCTCGCTAGCGGGAGTGTAATTGCTGCGGTACATGTAGAAAACGTCGAGCGGCTCGCCCCATATCGTTTGCAGGCCTTTGTTGTTGGCGGGCCCGATCTGATCTAGCTCGCGGATACCGTCGGTGGTTTGCTGTCCACTGCCACCGACGTTGCGACCCGGGTTCTGGTGAGTGGTCATGGGCCAGGCGAAGTGGCCGATCGCCTTGTCGCGCACCGTTTCAGCGAGACGAACCTTGGTTTCCATGAGTGCTGCCATTCGATCCTCGGAGAGGATACCATCCTCGATGAAGCCGCCCTCGCTATGCAGGTCGATGCTGCGCCAAGCCCCATACTCGCCGACGAGGCGTTGCTTGCGGATTTCGTTAGCGTAGTTGTAGAGGTCACCCCCGTAGGTGCCGGACCAATTCTGGGCGACATCCCAGTCGGTACCTTCGCCCCCGTTGCAAGTCGTAATGGGACGTTGGATACTGGCGGTCGGGTCGAGATCGCGAATGATGTCGGCGCATTCTTTGGCAAACCAAGCGGGGAGTTTGCTCTCGTTTTGCAGGCCGTAGAGGATGAGGGAAGGGCTGTTGCGGCGTTCCTTGATCCAGTCGCGCAAGAGTTTTTTGTAGTTAGCGTAGAACGCCTCGTTTTCGAACCAAATGTGAGCGCCGAACTGTGTCCACCAAAGCATGCCGTCCCGGTCCCAACGTTGGTTGAAGCGAAGGTTGTGGGGATGGTGGGCGTCGCGGAAAATGTTGAAGCCTGCGGCTTGAATCTTGGAGGCTCGAGTGGAGACCTGTTCGTCGGAGAAGGCGTGGCTCTGGCCGAGCAAGTGCTCGTAGTCGGCAACCCCGTTCAGGAAGTAGGGCTCGCCGTTGACGAGAAGCGGTTGGTCTGCGGGACCGTCGAGCTCGGGCCAAGTGACAGTGCGAACGCCATAGAGAGTGCGGACTTCATCCAACACTTTTCCGCTTTGCATGATTTGGGTGACCACGGTGTAGAGGTAGGGTTGGTCAGGGTGCCAGAGCTTTACAGCGGGAAGGGTGAGTTGGATAGGGGCCTGCAGTTCGCGGCTTAGCGATTCCGCAATGACATGGCCGGTTTCGTCCTCGATTTGGTGCTTGAGGAGGAGTGGCGTTTGCGAGCTGGCTTGGGCGGCACGTTGGATTTCGGTGGTAAGGTTTAATATGGCTCCTTGCTCGGATGCGTTTTGGTCGTTCCAAATATGTACACCAAATGGCGCGATACGTATCGGGTTTGTGGTGACGAGGTGTACGGGGCGAAAAATTCCGAAGGGTTGGGTGCCTTCGGAAAATCCGTAGGCGAGCTCACATCCGCCGCAAACCCAGGGAAGGTCTCTTATGTGGGCAGGATGGTCCGCTTGCACGGCGAGGATATTTGGGGTGTCGAAGGATACGGCGTGGGTTATGTCGACGGAAAAGGTAGTGAGTCCTCCCGCGTGCTCGCCCACGCGCTGCCCGTTTACCCAAACGGTCGCGTAGGACCCAACGCCCTCGAAGAACAGGGAAATCTGTTTGCCTCGCTCGCCGGAGGGTACGGAGAAGGACTTTCGGTACCAAGCGCTGCCGTGATGCACGCCGTGCTTCGCTTGGCGGTAGCCCTCGTAGCTATCCCAATTGTGCGGGACGGATACGGTTTTCCAATCGCTGTCGTCGAAAGCGGCATCCTGAAATGAATTTGTTCTAGGGTCGATCTTGGTCGTGGTCTTCCACTCTGTATCGAGCCTTTGGTGACCGCGGTAGTCGCTGGCGTGGGGGATTTGGCCCGTGAGTTTGCTCGCGATCGCGACCGCGCCGAGTGCGAGGAGTAGCCTGAAATTCGAATTCATGTCTATGTGCGGGCACAGAGAGCCCTTGGATTTCGTTTCGCGACCAAAGTCGCTCCTACTTGCGAGGTTCGATGGAGACGTCGTCGATGAGGAAGGTGGATTTCTTGACCTTCAAGTCGGCGCCTGGGATTTCGTGGCCACCGCTGCCGCGGCGACGGTATTCGCCGGTACGGAAGGTGAGGCGTTCTGCGGTGCGGGCGAGGTCGGAAAAGTAGGCGATACGGTAGAGGACTTCCTCGCCGTTGATGCGGAACTGGAAGCGTTCGGTGTTGTTGTCCGGATTGACGTCGATTTCGATGTCGATCCATTTGCCGGCTTCATAGGTGCCTGCTGGCTTCCAAATACCTTCGTGGCGGGCTTCGACGGTTCCGTTTTCGGTGAAAGCGATTTGCACGGGGCGTAGGCCTTCCGCATTGGCAACGTCGATTTCGAGACGCCCGTCCGTTTGCTCAGGTCGCAATTTGAAGCGGATCATGGTGGAACGGCCTTCTTCGAAAATGCGCGTTACGCTGGCGTAGTCGCAAGGGTCCTCGTCGCTGAGACGCAAGGCGCGCCCCTGCTTCGAATTCGTATCCACAATTTGGGTTGGCGCCCAGAGAGGGCGGTAGACGTTCCAGAAAGAAGGAAGACCGTTTTCGGACGAATCTTCAAAGTCGTCGAAGAAACTCCCTGCTGTGCTATGGCTTACGGGAACGGGGACGCGACTTACCCAGATGTCCTCTTTGTTGACGCTGTAGGTGAGCCAGAGGTCGTCACCGGGCGGGTTTCCGTTTCCTTCAAGGATGCCGCGCACGTATTGCGGTCCCATGTTTTTGTAAAGACCGGGGAAGCGCTGGTCCGGTAGCTCTCCGTGTACCGAGAGCAGGTTGCGGTACGTTTTTCCGTCTTCGCTGGTAGCAATTGCCAAGGGGTGGCGAAGTCGGGTGGTGGGATTGAATACGAGGGCGTAATTGCTGTCTTTTGTTTTTTCAGCCCAGTATTTGGAAGAATTGATGGGAATGTTTTTGGCGAAGCCAGTACGTATCCATGATTCCCCTTCGTCATCGGTAGTCATGGTTACGGCGTTTTTCCAGATTCCGACCACCTTTCCGTCGGGCAGGTGGTAGTAGGAGAGGGCTTTTCCCTTTTCTCGGTAGAAGCCGTCCTCCGAGCGGTCTTCTTCCCACCACTGGGCGGTTTGTAGCTTGTCGGCGAGCAAGGCTTCGCAAGCGGCGACAAAACCTTTGTCAGGGCTTTCGGTGTAGAACGGGAAGGCTGCTGCGTTGGCCGGATCCCAGCCTTCCTGCGAATTGTACCGAAGGAAATAGAGGGGACCGAAGCTGCCGTCGGCTTTTACCTCACGTACGGCGCGGCCAATGCCGGATCCGTCGTTAGGTCGTGGATACAGTCCGTAGAACGCCGTGGCGAGCAAGCGGTCGTTGGGCGCGATGAAGAAGCTGGTACGTTGGTGGGTGAGGGGGCGAGAGCCGTCGGGCAGCTCGTATGCGGGGAATAGGGTGGTGGGCGCGTCCCAATGGATGCCGTCGACCGAGCTGGTATAGGAGGTGGGGGTCGGGCTGTCGTGCTCGTTTACGGGAGCGCTGAGGTAGTCGAGATGGAACTTGCCGCGCCAGTAGGCGAGCATGGGAGCGTGCAGGTAGGTATGGTCAAGTCCGTCGAGGTGCTCCGGCTCGGAACGGTTGGCGCGATAGACTTGGATGTTGTGTGTCCCGACGGCCGGGCGGAGGCCGCCGTCGGCGTTGGTGCTGACCGAGATTTCACCATCGTAGATGATGGGTGGCTCCGGATCGGTGCTGTAGACCTGAGCGCAAGCTGTGGCGCTAAGCAGGGACGTCGCTGCAAGTGCGGTTAGGGAAATTCTAAGTGTATGTCTCACGAGAGGGAGCTGGTGACGGGGTTTGCGGCGAGTTGGGAAGCGAGTTTGACGGCCTCGATAAGGCTGCGCGGGTCGGACTTTCCTGTGCCCGCCATGTCGAAGTTCGTTCCGTGTTCGACGGATGTTCTGATGATGGGGAGCCCGAGGGTGACGTTTACGCCTTTCCAAATTCCGAGCATCTTGGCGGCAACGTGCCCTTGATCGTGGAACATGGCAACTGTGGCGTCGAATTCCCCTTGGTTGGCTCGGAAGAAAACGGTATCGCCCGGGTAGGGGCCAGACACATGGAATCCGCGTCGATTGGCTTCCTCGATGGCCGGCGTGATGTAGGTGATTTCCTCGTCGCCGAAGAGGCCGTTTTCGCCGGCGTGCGGGTTGAGGCCAGCGACAGCGATGTGCGGCTTCTCGACTCCGAGCCGGCGGATCGCTTCGTCGGTGAGTTCGATCACCTTGAGGATGCGTTCTGGGCGGACGCGACGGATGGCTTCGACGAGAGGCACGTGGGTGGACACGTGGCTGACGCGTAACTTTTCCGCTGCCAGCATCATGGTGGCGCCGGGGCGCTCGCAGAGTTCGGCGAGCAGTCCGGTGTGACCGTCGTAATGGTGTCCCGCCTTGTTCATCGCTTCCTTGTTGAGTGCGCTGGTGACGATGCCGTCCACTTCGCCGCTCAGGTTGAGCTCGGTGGCTTTCTTGACGTATTCGTAGGCGGCTTGCCCGCACATGGCGTCTACGGCGCCGAGACGAAGCTTAGTGAGGTCGATGTTGTCGAGATCGAGCACGTCGAGAGTTCCTTCCTCGAATTTGGCTTCCGAAACCGACTGGACCCCGCGTAGCTTAAGCGGGGAATCGGTAAAGCCGAGGGCTTGCTGCATGACTTGCAGGTCGCCGATGACAAGGGGACGGCATCGCGCGGCAAGTTTTTCTTCGACGAAGGCTTTGGAAATGATTTCGGCTCCAGTGCCCGCTGCGTCACCCATAGTGATGGCGAGGATTGGCTTGTCTAAGGTATTCATAAAATGGATGCGTGTTTGGCCTCAGTTTTCGAGGGATAGCTTTTGTACGAGCGCGGCGGGCCAAGGGTAGCTGCCCGGTTTGCTCGTGATGGTCAGTTTTTCGAAGCTGGGCGTAGAGAGGGAGACGACTCCTCCGGCCCATACATGTTCGACTTGCAGCTCGTTGATATCGAGTTGTTGCAGCACGAGAGCCGCTGTCGCTCCTCCTTCGACGATGAGATGGAGCCGGTTGGAGAAGTGGGGGCGCCGCGACTTCAGTTTTTTGAGAATCTCCGCAAGGGCCCTTTCTATTTCCAGAGATGCGTTGGCCGGCGGGCGCGCGAGGCGCTCGAATTCGACGGTGGCGAGGCCTTCGTTTCGTAGTGCCTCGGAAAGCGCTTCGATGGTCTTTTTTAAAGCTGTAGCGTCGTTGCGCTCGGGGGAGAGTTGGAGCCGCGTGAGCTTGCGTCCCTTGACTGCGTGGTGGAATGCCTCCCTCTGGTGGGAGACTGTGCCGTGGATGAGCAGGCTTGCTTGCTTCGCTCGAATTGGATTGTGGGCGATATTTGAGACTTTTGGCTTCTCGTCCTCGATAATGCACTCGTAGAAGTCTCGGCCGCCCGCGGGAAGGTCGGTTGCTTCTAGCTTGCGGCTCCAAGCTTTGACGTCGGAGGCTGAGGCAGATTCGCAAACAACGATGCCCGCTGCGGGAAGTTCGTCTGCGAGTGTGCAGTAGTGTAGGGGAAAATCAGATACGATCCCGATGAGCTGCAAGGGGTCGTCGCTCGTGGCGGGATGCGTCGGGTCTTTGGCGAATTCGGTTTTGGATAGGGGCGTGCCGTTGACGAGGTAGGTTCGGTCCTTGATGGCGCGTCCTGCGGATGGATTGGCGGGATGGAGGATGACGCGGGGCTTGTTGAGGGCTTTGGCGAGCGTCGCGAGCTCGGTGGCGACATTGCCTCTCAGTACGGAATCGACCTTTTTGAAGTATCTTTGCGGGGGCTGCTTTTCTATAAAATCCAAGGTTCGCTCGATGGCGGACTGGGCGTCGGCGGCTTGCAGGAGCCGGGAGTCTGTATCCAGAACCGTATGGCGCACGATGGTGTACTCGGGGATCGGAGTCCGGAGCACGGCGCTGCTGAATCCATGTTGGAAGGATGCGGCCGCGATTTCGGCAGCGCCCGTGAAATCGTCTGCCACAACTATCATGATGTCCTGCTAGTCTTGTTTTTTGGAGCTGCCGGTGGGCAGTTCCTCGAATGCTTCCAGCAGTGGCTTGAAGGATTCGATTTCGCTGGAAGGCCGCGTTTCTAGGGGAGGCAGCATGTAGTGCTGGCAAAGTCCTAGAGCCGCCATGCAGGCTTTGAGAGTTGCCAGGGACTGTCCGAGCGTGCGGTCCTTTTGGAAGATCTGGGCCAGCTCGTTGGCTTGCTGCTGAGTCTCCTGGGCAGCGTCCCAATCGTTTTCCTCGACCTGCTTTTCGAAGGTTTGCCAGAGGTGGGGCGCGAGGTTGCCGGAGCTGGGTACGAGTCCGTCGTACCCGTGGCGCATGGCTTCGAGCGAGTTGCGAGCGACTCCCATGAAAATAGAGAAGTCGTCCCGATTCCCGAGGGTGGCGATGGCCTCCAGGCGTCCAGGTAGGTTTTCAGAGTCCTTGAAGCCGACTACGTTGTCCCAGTCGGAAATGGTTTTAACCACTTCGATGGGAATGGACATGTGGGTTGCGGGCGGGATGTTGTAAGGTACGATCGCGCCGTTGATTTGATCGGACAAGAGCTGGAAGTACTGGACCATTTCCCCAGCGGTGAGGGTGTAGTAGCTCGGCAAGTGGGCAACCACGGCATCGACGCCGATGGTCAGGTAAGCGTTCGCGGCGTCGATGGAATTCAAAACGCAATTGTCTCCAATCCCTGCATACACGGGAACGCGTCCTGCGGCAGCCTTGACTGCGATTTCCACGAAGCGGTTACGCAGGGAGGACGGGATCGAAGCGGCTTCTCCGGTGGTGCCCATGACGAACGCTCCGATGCCGTGGGAGGCGAGGCGGTCGACCATTCGCTCGGCGGCTGTCTCGTCCAGGCTTAGTTCCTTGGTGAACGGCGTGACCATGGGAACGATCGTGCCTCTGTGTTTGTTTGGCTGGCTCATTAGAATGCGTTTCGGTAGATTGCTTCAGCGTCCGTTTGCGTCAGGTCTCTTAGATTGTTGACAAGGAGTCGTTGGATGGTGAGGGCAGCGGCGGCCATCCGAGGAATGTCGTCTTGGCTGACCCTGAAGTCCGACAAGCTGCTGGGGATAGAGCAGTCGGCGCAGAGCTGGGTGAGGGATTGGATAAAGCGCTTTGCTTGCTCGGTAACGTCGTCCGTGGAGCTGGCGATACCGAGATGGAGGGCGATTTCGGCGTAGCGTTGAGGGGCGGTCACCGCGTTGAAACTGAGGACGTGCGGCATCAACATGGCGTTTGCCAGCCCATGCGGCACCTGGAATTCGCTGCCCAGCGGATAGGAGAGCGCGTGGATTGCTGCGGTATTCACAGGCCCTAGGCAGAGGCCCCCGTAAAGGCTTCCGAGGGCGAGGGCTGACCGTGCTTCCGTATTGCGGCCGTCTTCGATGGCGGCTTTCAGGTTTTGGAAGATGAACTCGACGCCTTTGAGGGCGTAGACGTCTACCAGGGGATGGGCGTTGCGGTTGGCGTAGGCTTCGATGCAGTGGGAGAGGGCGTCTAGGGCGGTGCTGGCCGTAGTCCCGCTGGGAAGCGAGTAGGTCAGTTCCGGATCGACAAAGGCGGCGTCCGGCACGAGCCAAGGGCTGATGATGCCTTTTTTCAGCTGCGCCTCTACGTCGAGGAAGATGGCGTTCGGCGAAACTTCGCTGCCTGCTCCCGAGGTGGTGGGAATGGCCAGCAGCGGAATGGGACGGGACGGCAGGAGTCCGTTGCCGACGAAAGTCGAAAGGGACGCTGCTTGGCGAACGGTGGCGGCGGCGATTTTCGCGATGTCGATGACGCTTCCTCCGCCGAAGCCGATGGCTGCCTGAGCGGCGGTGGAACGAAGCCAAGCTCGGGCGCTTTCGGCGTCTTGCAAGGTGGGCTCCGCTGGCTGGGCCTGCGAAACGTGGGTTTCGATCTTGGCCGCTTGCAGCGCGTCGAGAAGTCCGGCGGCGAGGCTGCAGGTGGACCTGGATACGAAGAGAGCCACGGAGGCGATGTTTCTCTCTTTCAGGAAATCGACCGCCTGCAGGCTCGCTCCAGCGCCAAATGAGATTTTGGCGGGTTGAAGCAGCGTAAGGGGACGCAGTTTGCTGCGGCAGTTCGCTTCGAGTGAGTTAGGCACGGTTCTGTTTCCTTCTAAAGGTGAGTTCCTCCACGTTTTCCGGTCGGTATCCGCCGAGAGCCAAGCTGCTCAGGTAGCCAACGCCGAAGAGGATGAAATGGCCACCGATACCGAAGTAGATCGGGTGCCAGCTAAAGTTGTAGCCGAGATCCAGGATGCGGGCGTCGCCGCCGGAAGTGAGCACTCCCCATGCGGTGAAAACGAGGCAGGCAGCGATGCCGGTGTAGCAGCCACGGCGAGTGGCCCGGCGGGTCAGGAAGCCGAGCAGGAAGAAGCCAAGGGTGCCGCCGGACAGGATTGCGGCGATGGTGACAGCTCGCTCCATGATGGAAGCCATGCCTTGCTCGGGGATGAGGAGCATGGCGGTTCCGGCAGCGAACGCTCCCGCGAGGGCCACGAAAAAGCGTCCGCTCATGAGGCGCGCTTTCTCGCTCAACTTGGGCTTCCAGTAGAGCAGGTAGTCGTTGGTGGCGACGGTGGAGATACTGTTGAGGTCGGCGCTGATGGAGGACATCGAGGCCGCCAGAATGGCAGCTAGGATGAGCCCGACGATGCCGGCTGGCATGTGCCCGAGGATGAAGTGTGGCACCACGTCGTCAGCTGTGGCTGGACCGGCCTCGCCGCTGAGTTGGTAGTAGCCCCAAAGGCAGGCGCCGATGAACATGAAGACGGTCCAAACGGGGACGCAGAGTAGGGCGTTCCAGAGCGCACCGCGGCTGGCTTCCCGGTCCGTTTTGGCGATCAAGTAACGCTGTACCATGTGCTGGTCGGCAACGTAGCGACGACCCCAGTTGATGGTGTAGGCAAGTATGAAGAGCCACTGGGTGGTGACGGCGGGATCGGTAAGGGATTTCCAGTCGAGGCTGAAGTCGCCGAGGCTGAATCGGCCCCCTTCCCAGGCTTTGGCGATGACGGCTCCGGGGGCGCCGACTTCCGAGGCGAAGACCAGGCGGAAGGTGATCAGGATGGCCGCGCCGATGAAGATGGCTCCTTGGGCGACGCTGGTCCAGACCACGGCTTCCATGCCGCCAACCATGGTATAGAGAACGGTGAAGAGGGCGATACCGAGAATGACGTCCGAAAGGTCCCAGCCCGTCATCACGTGCACGGCGACCGCGGTCGTGACGAGGGTGACGCCGAGGTCGAAGGTGCGATCGGCCAAAAATCCGAAGGAAGCGTAGAACTTGCCGCCCAATCCGAATCGCTTGCCGATGAACTCGTAGGCGCTCATCCCCACGACGTTGCGGTAGAAGGGGACGATGAATTTGGCTACGACGATGAGCACGAGCGGCAAGGTCAAGTTGCCGAGCAGCAGGATCATGCCCTTTTGGTAGGTCGACCCCGGGAGTCCGACGATGGTGCCGCTTCCGATGATGGTCGCCATCAAGGTCATCGCGACGGCCCATGCGGGCATGGAGCGGTTGGCTACGAAGTAGTCGGCGGCAGTTTTGGGACGCGAGCTAGCGGCTAGTCCGATCAAAGCGATCGCCAGCATGTAGATGCCAATAACTGCATAGTCTAGTACACTCAAGAAAGCTAGGGTTTGGGGTGCCATGAGCCAGCCATCGCACGGCTCATGGAAAATGTGAAACCTTTCAGTGATGAAAAGATCAAGGCTATTTTCATGAAAAACGATGATATAACAAGAATTGTTTCATCTCGATTATCGCTCAATCAGCGGGTGGATTTTTTTCGAAAAAGGGTGCTTGTCGTTGTGGGCTCAGGGCTGGGGCGAGCTGGTGTTGGGGCGTGGTGGCAGCGCTTCGCCTTGGGGCGAGGCCCAAAAAAGCGCCACCGCGAGGGAGGCGCTTTGGAGGCGAAAGTAGTTGGAGAGCAGCTGCTTACAGTTGCTTAACGGAGTTGCCGGGAACGAGGGTGGGCTCCACCAGGTTCTGGAAGTGGCACTTTTGGTTGGGGTTGGAGATGCGCCAGATGAGCTGGTCCACGGCTCTTTGGCCGATGACTTCGGCGTGCACGTCGATGGTGGTGAGCGTGGGGTTCATGTTGGCCAAAAGCGGCTTTTCGTTGTTGCAGGAAATGATGCTGACGTCCTCGCCCACCTTGAGGTTGCGTTGGGCGAACGCCGCGTAGGCCTGGACGGCGGTGCGGTCGGAGGGGACGAAGAGGGCGGTCGGGCGCTTGGCCTTGGGGAGCTGCATCCAGCGTTCCACCAGCACGTCGACGTTGTTTTGCAGGGTGATGGAAGGAAGCGGCCATTCGATGGAGGAAGGCGGGTCCACTTCGAGGGTACTTGTCTCGTGTCCGAGGCGAGCGGAGTGTTGGCTGAAGGAGGCCTTCATTCGCTCGAACTGAATTTGCCCGGGCTTGGGGTTGAGGAAGGCGGTCCTGCGGTGCCCTTTTTCGTTGAGGTGCTCGGCTACGAGGCGGCCGGCCTCCTCGGTGTCGTAGTTGCAGTGGTCGCCGACCGCGTTGGGCAAGCGGCCCATGAGCCAGACGTAGGGGATGGAGTAGAAGCGGCTGAGCAAGCTGCGCTTCGCTTCCGAGGGAAGCACTCCTTGGTTGGGGCCTTTGAGGATGAGGCCTTCGATGTGTTGATCGGAGATGAAGTGTGGGGTGCGGTCGCCATTGGGTATGTTGGCGAGCATGAGGTTGTAGCCTTGGGAGGCGAGCGAGCGTTCGATGCCGTGCACTGCGGAGCTCACGATCGGAAGCTGTACGAGGGTGTCCTCCATGCCGAAGAATACCAGACCGATGTTTCCGACCCGACGGTCGTTGGATTCGCGGGGGCGCTTGCGGTTGCGCAGCCGTACGTACCCGAGCTCGTTCACCGCGTCGTTAACGCGGTTGCGGATGTCTTCGTTGACGTCCGGGTGGTTGTTGAAGACGCGCGAGACGGTGCCAATGGCGACCTCGGCCTTGCGGGCCACGTCGGCGATAGTGGCTCGGCTGCTTTTCTTTCGGGTGGTCATGTTTTGGGAGGAAGGATCGATTGAGGTAGCTGTTTAGGTGAGGAAGTGTGATTCGGGAAGTGAAAAATATTGACAGGTGCCCGCATGACTGCCGGTTATTTCATTTGAAATATGAGATGAAATAAAACCACTGTTCTGTACGTGTCAATCAACGATCGTGCAAAAGGAGGCAATTTGCTTGGATGGGAGAAACGGCTTTGCAAGCCCTCGTTCACCCGCTCCGGGAGCCGCCTGATTGTCAGAGTCTGAGATGCGTGCAATAGTGGCTGAACCAACGCATATCTTGCTGAAGATCAAAACCTATTAAAAGGCAGCCCTGCGGCTTGCCGCCCGAATTTACCCCCATTTTTGTCTATGGACCCCCGAAACCCTAAGAATCCTGAATCGAGCGCTGGCGAAGCGATTCGCCGTTTCCCGCTCAAGTCCTTGTTACTCGCTTTGCCGCTAGCCGCTGCGTTTGTCGCTCCGACTCTTTTCAGTGGCGACAAGCAAAAGTCTCGCTTGGCGGTCTTGGACGAGGGCGACTACCGCGGCATCGTCGAGAGCTTTAACGAGTGGGACGACGAGGCGGTGGTGAACCTCGTGCCGAACGCCGCGTCCTGGGACTGGATGGCGGATCAGGTGCCTTTCCTCGACTGTCCGGACGAGGACTTGCGGGAGATCTACTACTTTCGTTGGTGGGCCCTGCGGAAGCATTTGAAGCAGGTGGGCGACTACTACGTGTACACGGAGTTCATCGAGCTCGATACGAAGGCGTGGTTCATTCCGCCGGAGCGGACCATCGCGAGCGCCCTGGGTCACCATTTCATGGAGACGCGTTGGCTGGTCGACCAGAGCAAGGACGACTCCTACCTCGACTACTGGATGGTAGGCAAGGACGGTGGGCCCCAAGGACATTTCCATCGTTACAGCAGCTGGCTCTACGACGCTCTTTGGCAGCGATACCTCGTTACCGGCGACAAGGCGTTCATCGCCGATCGCTTCGACCGCTTCGAGGCGGACTACAAGCTTTGGCAGGAAGAGAAGCAGCTGGAGAGCGGGCTTTACTGGCAGGCGGACGTGTGGGACGCCATGGAGGAGTCGATCTCGGGCGGGCGGCACGAGAAGAACGTGCGGCCGACCATCAACAGCTACATGTTCGGCAACGCGGTGGCCCTCTCGAACATGGCCGCTCTAGTGGGCAAGCATGAGAAGGCCGACGCCTACCATGCCGAAGCGGAGGCCCAGCGTAAGCGAGTGCTGGATACGCTGTGGAGCGAGGAGCTGACGTTCTTCGAGTCGGTGAAGGAAACCGGCGGCTTCGCGAACGTGAGGGAAGCGATCGGCTTCATTCCGTGGTATTTCAATCTGCCGACGAAAGGGAACGGATACGAGGAAGCTTGGAAGCAGGTGCTCGACCCTGAAGGCTTTTCTGCCCCATACGGCCTGACCACTGCGGAGCAACGCCATCCTGAATTTCGTTCGCATGGCACTGGCTACTGCGAGTGGGATGGGGCGATTTGGCCTTACGCGACCTCGCAGACGCTCGTTGCCATGGGCAATGTGATTCGTAACTACGAGCAAGAGGTCGTGTCCAAGGAAGACTTTTATGACGCTTTCCTCAGCTACACGCGGGCTCAACGCAAAAACGGACTTCCTTACATCGGCGAGTATCAGGACGAGCAAACGGGGGAATGGCTCAAGGGGGACAACCCGCGCAGCAAGTTCTATCACCATTCCACCTATGCAGATCTCTTGATCGCCAACTTGATTGGTATCCGTCCTCAGGATTCAAATCGCGTGGTGATCGACCCCTTGCTTCCGGAAAGCGTTTGGGATTGGTTTTGCCTCGATGGCGTTCCTTACCGTGGCCATATGCTGACCGTGATCTGGGATAAGACGGGGCAGCACTACGGCAAGGGAGCAGGACTTACCTTGATGGTTGACGGGGCGGTTGTTTCCCAAAGCAGGGAGCTAGGAAGATTGGAGGGAACCCTCTAAATGAGGCGTATCCGAAAAATCGCTACCTATCTGCTCCTTGCTCTGGCAACGTTCGCCGCGTGCCAGGCGGAACAGCTCAAGCCGGTTTTCCGTGTGGATGAGGCGGGCCGCTTGGTCTACGATGCTGACGCGCGGGGAAATGTCGTGCCCGACTTTTCCAGCGCTGGCTATCGAGGAGGTGGCGTTTCGCTGCCGCGAGTCGATGCCAAGGTACGCGTGGTTCCGTCGGGGGCTGACGATACGCGCAGGATACAGGCTGCCATCGACTGGGTTTCGTCCTTGCCGCTTGATAGTCGCGGAATTCGCGGCGCGGTCGAATTGGCTCCAGGCGAGTTCATTGTAGCGGGGCAACTGAAGATTCGGGCTAGCGGCGTCTCCTTGCGAGGTTTTGCAGGCGAGGGAAATGAAACGGTTTTGATAGCGGCGGGAGAAGGGCGCCGCGATTTGATCTCCGTGGGAAGCTCCGCTAGTCCTGAGCTCGAAGCGGAACGGCGTTCGGTTTTGGAAGGCTATTTACCCGTGGGCGCTCGCGAGCTTGCTTTATCCTCCGTTGAAGGACTTTCAGCGGGAGACTCGATTCGTATCACGCGTCCTGGCAGCAAGCTCTGGGCAACGGACCTCGGGATGGATATCGCTCCGGCGCGGACGCCTTTCAATTGGCGCGGCGAAACGGTGGTTTTGCGATGGGACCGCGTAGTGCTAGGGATTTCAGGGGACCGAATTCTGTTGGACGCCCCAGTAACGACCGCCCTCGATGCCCGTTATGGGGAATCTTATGCCCAGAAAATCGTGGCGAGCTCCGCCCTATCTCAAATCGGGGTTGAGGATTTGTCCTGCGTCAGCGAATACGACTTGGGGAATTCGAAGGACGAGAACCACAGCTGGGTTGCGGTTTCGCTCAATGGAGTTGTTGACTCTTGGGTGAACAACGTGACAGCGACCCATTTCGCCCTTTCGGCGGTGCGAGTCGGGGAGGATTGCCGACGCGTTACGGTGCAGGATTGTTCGTTCCTCGCGCCGGTTTCGGAGATAGGAGGGCACCGTCGCCAAAGTTTCAATACGTATGGACAGCAGACGCTCTTTTTACGTTGTTATTCGGAGGACGCGATCGAGGACTTTACGGTTGGGCATCTAGCGACCGGGCCAAACGTTTTTCTGGATTGTACCACGCGCATGAGTCGAGGGACGAGCGGCTCGATCGGTCACTGGGCCTCGGGAATCCTTTTCGACAATGTGCATGTCGATGGCGGAATACTGGCGCTCGACAACCGTGAGATCTACAATCAAGGCGTAGGATGGGCCGCAGCCAACAGCGTTATATACCAGTCTTCCGCTGGCGAAATCATAACGCGCCGTCCGCCGACGGCCAACAATTGGGCGATTGGGGTTTGGGCCCTCTTCAGAGGAGACGGGACCTGGATACAAACCAGCGAGTTTGCGGACCCAGATAGTCTGTACCGCGCCCAATTGCAGGAGCGAGTCGGTGAGGGAGCAATCCAAGCGTTGGGACCGCGCTTGATGATCGCCAACCGCATGGCCGTCCCTGAGTTGGAGCAGGTGGTGCCTGAGCTGCCTCGGGCGGAGCTGTACGAGAAAAAGTCCATGCAAGTGGTGCATGGTCAGCTTCAGGTGGATGGACTGCCGATGATTGGAAGCGACGCAGGCATCACTTGGTGGCGTGGTCGCTTGCTGCCCACCCGTGCCGACCAATTTGGATACAGCATTACGCGATTCACTCCCGGGCGCTCCGGATCGGGGCTGACCGATGACCTGCACGCGGTTACGAATTCCATGCTGGAAAAGGGGCAGGTAGCGCTCCGTCACCATTACGGGCTTTGGTATGATCGCCGGCGGGATGACCACCAAATGTCGAGGCGGAGCTCTTCAGAGGTTTGGGCTCCTTTCTACGAGCAGCCTTTCGCCAGGAGTGGTGTGGGAAAGGCCTGGGATGGTTTGAGCAAGTTTGATCTTTTCGAATACAATCCCTGGTATTTTCAGAGGCTAGATGACTTTGCGGAGCTCGCGGAACGGAGAGGACTGGTTCTGGTTAACGAAATGTTCTTCCAGCACAACATCATCGAGTCGGGGGCGCATTGGGTGGACAATCCTTGGAGGCCAGTGAACGCCCTCCAGCAAACGGAGTTTACCGAGCCGCCTCCTTTCAAGGGGGATACGATCCAGATGGCGGACGAGTTTTACGACATCGAGCATCCGGTTCGCCGAGAAGTGAACCGCGCCTACATTCGCAAGTGCCTCGATAATCTGTCGGATCAGCGAAACGTGATCCATGTCATAGGCGCGGAATACACTGGACCGCTCCACTTTATGGAGTTCTGGCTCGACGTGGTCGCGGAATGGATGGAGGAAACCGGCAAGGACCCCGTGATTGGCTTGAGTTGCCCTAAGGATGTGCAGGATGCGATCTTGGAAGATCGGACACGCGCAGCGATAGTGGACGTAGTTGATTTTCAATACTGGTGGTATACGGACAGCGACGTTTTCGCGCCCGACGGGGGCGCGAGCTTGGCTCCCCGACAAGAAGTGCGCAAGTGGAAGGGAGGGCGTCCGAGCGGAGATTCTCTTGCCCGAATGGTATCCGAATACCGAGAGCGTTATCCGGAGAAGGCCGTTATCACCACTCTAGAGATCAAGGACCCGTGGGCCTACGCGCTCGCTGGCGGGTCGTTTGCTCCGCTGCCGCGAGAGATCGATTCAGCCCTGCATGAAGTCCTTGGCAAGGCTCGTCCTTTGCCTGGAAAAGCGAACGTAGCTTGGACGATGCGGAGCGACGCAGGAGACCTAGTAGCGCGATGCGGGAAGGGGCGTACGTTCGACCAGTCTCTTTTGCATACAAATTTCGAATACGAGTTTTACTCAGTCGATGCGAAATCCGGTTCGACGCGCTCAGAGGGGCGTTTCAGGGCCGACAGCAAAACCCTTATGAAGCTGATTTCAGAACACGAGCTGTTCTGGCTGCGTCCCATTTAAATCGCCATCAGTTTACCCCTTTAAATTACAATTCTTATGAAACAAATGAACGTGTTTTTGCGGGCGTGCTTGCTTGCCCTTTCTCTCAGTTCCTCGGCTGCTCTATTGGCGGAAACCGTCGAAAAATGGGGCCTTTACGAGATCGAGCTCGATGGCCCGAGCGATGGGAATCCGTTTTTGGATGTCGAACTCGAAGCGACTTTCACGAATGGCTATACAAGCAAGACTGTATCCGGGTTTTATGACGGTGAAGGCATTTACCGTATCCGTTTCATGCCGGAAGCTGTAGGTGAGTGGCGTTATACGACACAAAGCAATGACTGGAGCCTAACCAAACAATCCGGAACATTTACGGTAACGGAGCCGAGCGAAGGCAACCACGGTCCGGTGGGCGTCTACGAGACCTATCACTTCGCCTATGCTGACGGTACGCCTTACAAGCAGTTCGGCACGACCATCTACAACTGGATAGACGCTCCAGAATCGCTCCAGGAAGAGACGCTGCGCACGCTTGCGGAATCGCCGTTCAATAAAGCCCGAATGCTTCTCACACAACAGCCCACGCCCTACCGCAACGAATATGCTCCGCCGCGTTGGCCTTATGTTGGGACGCCTCCTCACGATTGGGACTTCACGCGTTTCAATCCTGAATTTTTCCGCCACTACGAGAAGCGAATCGAGCAATTGCGAGATTTGGGAATCGAAGCGGACATTATCCTCTTCAACCCGTATGGAAAATTTGGATTCGAGAGCCTTGATGCAGAGGGAGATGAACGTTTCGTTCGCTATGTGGTAGCCCGCTTCGGCGCCTACCGAAATGTTTGGTGGTCATTGGCTAACGAATACGATTTTCTTAAGACAAAGACCGAAGCGGACTGGGAGCGCATCGGGCGTCTTGTGATGCAATGCGATCCGTTCAATCACCTTCGTTCGATTCACAACGGACATTTGCTCTTCGACCATCGCCAAGACTGGGTAACGCATGTGAGCGTGCAAGACGGCCATGCCTGCGAGTCACCTGCTAGCGCCAAGATCTACCGGGACGCCTTTCGCAAGCCGGTCGTTTTCGACGAGATCAAGTACGAGGGAGATGCTAAGTTCCGCTGGGCGGACCTAGATGGCAAGGGCATGACCCATCGATTCTGGGCAGCCATGATGGCTGGAACCTATGTAGGTCACGGCGATTATTTCAATACTCTGGACGAAGACACATGGACTTCGTTCGGGGGTAAGATCCTCGGTGATAGCGTGCCGCGCATCGCTTTTCTGCGAGAGATTGTAGAGGACGGTCCCAAGGCCGGGCTCAATCTGATCGACAGTTGGATGAACCCTGGCATGACGGGGGTAGCAGGGGAGTATTACCTGCAGTACTTTGGCCGTGAAACGCCGGAGGAGTGGGAGTTCAAGCTTTACAAGGGGCTAGAGGCGGGGACCCGATTCAAGGTCGAGATTATCGATGCGTGGAATATGTCGATCACACCAGTGAAAGGTATCTTCGAGATTGGCGAAAAGGACGGGTATTACCACTACGATACCAAGGGGCGGAAGATAACGCTCAGTGGCAAACCTTACCAGGCGCTTCGTATCACGCGTGTAGACTAGGTCTGGAGTAGGGCAGAGAGAGGTATACGAGTTATGGATACGAATCAAACACGAGTTAGAATGGGCGGGATATATCGGTTGCTGCAGTTCGTAGCGCTGTGCTTTAGCCAGCGTATCCATCAATGCAGGATTCGATTTAATACTACGCTGGCTAAAGCTCAGCGCTACGGCTTTGCATTCGCTTCGATTCCTTTCGCCTCCGCTGAGGTTCCGGAAAAGGCGTACCTCTTCCCCCATTTCTACTGGAATGGGGATTCCGGCATGCATTTGGCATGGAGTCGGGACGGGCTTTCATGGGAACTTTTGAATGACGGGAAGAGCATGATCACGCCAGTGGTAGGTGAATCCAAGCTCTTGCGCGACCCTTCTGTGGCGCGAGGACCGGATGGCGCTTATCACATGGTTTGGACGGATTCCTGGGGCAGCAAGACGATCGGTTACGCTTCAACCAAGGACTTTATCAATTGGTCAGAACAGAAGACCATACCCGTAATGGTTCATGAAGAAGGGGCGCAAAACTCTTGGGCGCCGGAAGTTTTCTGGGATCCGGACGCAGAGAATTTTATCATCCTATGGTCGACAACCTTGAAGGGTGAATTTCCAGAAACGGCCCTAAGCAACCGCCGACCCACTAGAAACCATCGTATTTACTGCACGACTACAGAGGACTTTGAGCGCTTTGCACCGACGCGGCTTTACTACGATGGCGGGTTCAATGTGATCGATGCCGTCCTGGCCAAGGACGGGGCAGACTGGCTCATGTTTGTGAAGCACGAGCAACTCAGTCCCACCACTCAAAAGAACATTCGCTTGGTTCGCGGTAAGACGTCGCATGGTCCTTTTTCGGCTCCCTCGAATCCGATTTCGGGAGATTATTGGGCGGAAGGCCCCTCGCCGTTTAAGTTGGGGGATTACTGGTATGTCTATTTCGACAAGCATATGTTCAATGCATATGGCGCGGTGCGATCCCGCGATCTGGAAAACTGGGAGGATGTTAGCGAAACCTTGAGTTTCCCAAAAGACGTGCGGCATGGCTGCTTCATCGAAGTGGACCGGTCGATACTCGAACCGCTTCTGGCTCTTTGATTCCTGTAATCGCTTCACGAATACGAATTTTTTGATGATCCATAACCTACGAACCTTGATTGCAGTACTCGCTGTCGTCGCTATGCCAATCATAAGCTGGGGGCAGGACGAGCGACTAAGCGTGCGTGACTTTGGGGCGAAGGGAGATGGAGTGAATGACGACACTTCTGGAATCGCGAAAGCGATAGTTGCCGGAGCTAAGAAGGGGAGAACTACGGTCGTTTTCCCTGCTGGAGTATACCTGACGGATACGATTTTGGTGCAAAGTGGGCTTACGCTTTATGTCGATAAAGGGGCGACGCTTATCTGGAAGACAGGTGCCAATGACGGTGATCACAAATCGTTGATCTCGATCTTAGGAAAAGAGGACATCACCGTTGGAGGTGAGGGCACACTCCAAGGACTGTCGCCAAGTGGCTTGCTGCAAGTTGTCGATAGCGAGAGGGTAGTGATTCGAGGTCTGCATCTTGAAACACTAGGATCCACCGGCGACGGGATTACGCTAACATCTTCGACTGAGGTACGCGTAGAGGGCTGTTCAATTACCGGTGGAGGGCAAGCGATCGGGATAAGTGATTCCTCGAACGTTCGCATTTCGCAGTTGGGTGCTACGAGCGAGAAGGGACTGATTTGTCGCAGGGTGAACGATATCGAGTTCGTTGATGTTCGTATCGACTCGAAAGCGGGACCGCAGTTCTTGATTATGGAATCGAGCGCTGTGCTTCTCGACGCGATTGGGAGCCAGGAACGCAGTAGCGAACCGATCGTTTCGGCTCACGACGTGCAGGATTTGTTGCTGACCAACAGCCAAGCTGTGAGCGGAACGAAAACCTTTTTACAGATACTCGGTTCCCAAAGCAGGGGGATCGTGGCTCGGGGCAACGAACTCTCGCAATCGAGGGCGCCTGTAATGGTGGGACCCGACGTGCCCGCGGGACGCGTTGAAGTGGATTTATAGATTTCTAGACATCGAAAAATGAATACGAATTTACCAACTGAAGGAGTGCTCGCTGCGCTTTGTTTGCCGGTAGGAAACGACGGGCAACTGCTAGAGCCTGCTCTCGAAGCCCACCTCTCCTGGCTGCGCAGCAAAGGAATACACGGAGTCCTAGCGCTCGGTAGCACGGGCGAGTTTCCATTGATGTCGGTCGATGAGCGTAAGGAAGCTTTGGATACGGTACTTAAATTGGCCGGAGACCTTCCGGTGATCGCGAATATAAGCGACATCAATCCCAGGAACGTGGAAGCCTTGGGGCGTCACGCTAAGTCGATTGGCCTGCCCGGAGTCGCTGTGATGCCGCCCAGCTTTTATCCAGTGAATGCTCAGGAGCAGCTTAGCTTCTTCCTGCGTGTTGCCTCTGCTGTAGAATTGCCCGTGATGCTCTACAACTTTCCAGAGCTCACTGGAAATCGGATTGCTCCGGAAACGGTCGCAGCCTTTGCCGCTGCCGCTCCCATGTTTGGAATCAAGCAGAGTGGCGGAGAGTTCGCCTACCACCGGGAGTTGGTCGCGATAGGGGAAGCGAAGGGGTTCTCTGTGTACAGTGGTGCGGATACGCGCTTGCCGGAGGCCTTCGGACTTGGAGTGAAGGCGGCGATCGGAGGATTGGTTAACTTCGTGCCGGAATATATGGTCGCGATCTTTGAGCACTGCCGCAAAGGGAAAGCTTGTGACATGGACTTGTACGCCGCTCGTATGAAGGAAGTGGGCGCAATCATCGATCGATTAAGTTTCCCGGTTAACGTAGGCATGGGGATGTTGGCCCGTGGCTTTGAACCTGGAAGTTCGCGTACCAATGTTTCGGCAGCTTTTCGGGAAGAGATGAATCGCTCGAGCGAAGAGCTCAGACGTCTATTCGAGAAATGGAACCTATCGGTCGAGCGACCGGTATCGGTTTGAGATTTACGCTAGCAGTACCCCATGCACTCCGAATTTAGCAATTTAGACTTAGCGGTTTTGGCTGTTTATTTCATAGCCATCCTCGGCGTTGGATACGGTTTTCGCAAGAAGAGCTCCAGTGTTGAAGGATTTACAGCTGCGAACCGCAGCTTGCCCGGTTGGTTGACTGGTTTGTCGATTTTGGGAACTTATGTGAGCAGCATTAGTTTTCTCGCGATTCCTGGGAAGGCATATGCGGCGGATTGGAATTCGTTCGTATTCAGTTTGACCTTACCTTTGGCGACGTTGATTGCCATTCGCTGGTTTCTGCCTTTCTATCGCAACAGCGATTCGGTATCGGCCTACGAACACTTGGAAGAGCGTTTTGGCGTCTGGGCGAGGACATATGCGAGTAGTTGCTATTTGCTTACGCAGCTTGCTCGTATGGGAACGGTCATGTACTTGATGGCCTTGCCGCTGAACGTGCTTCTGGGGTGGAATATCAACTACATCATCATCGGCACGGGAATCTGCGTTACCGCTTATACCTTCTTAGGCGGGTTGGTGGCTGTCATTTGGACGGACGCTATCCAGACGATCATTCTTATTGTCGGAGCGTTTGTTTGCGGAGCGATTATGGTGTTCTCCTTGCCAGGTGGGTTGGGGGAGCTCTTTCAGGTCGCGAGCGAGTCGAACAAGTTTAGCTTGGGTGACTATGGTTTCAGCCTGACGGAGTCTTCCTTCTGGGTGGTGCTTGTCTACGGCCTCGTAATCAACCTGCAAAATTTCGGCATCGACCAGAATTACGTGCAACGCTACGTGGCCTCGAAGTCCAACGCGGAAGCGCGCAAAAGTCTCTGGGTAGGCGGGGCGACATACCTGCCAGTTTCCGCGATCTTCTTTTTCCTGGGGACGGCGCTTTTCGCGTACTATAAAGCGTTTCCTGATCTGTTGCCCGAGGCCTATTTCGATGCTCAGAACGCAGACAAAGTTTTTCCCCACTTCATCGTGGACGCCCTGCCGAGCGGGGTGACGGGATTGCTGATCGCTGCGGTGTTTGCGGCCGCGATGAGCACGGTTTCCACCAGCTTGAACTCGTCTTCGACGATTGTGCTGAACGACTACTACAAGCGCTTCAGGAATCGCCAGGCGGACGAGGCCTCAAGCATGCGTTTCCTGCACGGAACTACCATCGTTTGGGGGATCCTAGGTACCTGTATGGCTCTGGCCATGACGCAAGTGAAGAGCGCATTGGATGCCTGGTGGAGCTTGGCCGGGATCTTTGGCGGCGGTACTTTGGGCTTGTTCCTCTTTGGTATGATCGCCCGTCGAGCCAAGAATGCTGCAGCGGTGGCAGGCGTTTCGGTGGGAGTGCTGTTGATCGTGTGGATGTCGCTTTCCTTGCGGGAAAATCTCATTCCAGAGGCGATCCAGAGCCCGTTCCACAGTAATTTAATAATCGTATTCGGTACGGCGACCATCCTTCTGGTGGGTGGTTTCGTGAGCCTGCTAATAGGAAAGAAAGCTTTATAATGATAGTAGGATTAAGGGAAATAACAGTTGGTGGATTGATCGCGTTTGGCAGCCAGTCGCTCGCGAGCGCAGAGGAGGTTACGCTCTGGTACGACGAACCCGCGGTGCATTGGACGGAAGCCTTGCCGGTGGGTAACGGAAGTCTCGGAGCTATGGTTTTCGGAGGCCTGGAAGAAGAGCATCTTCAGTTCAACGAGGACACGCTTTGGAACGGAAATCCACACGAGTACCAACATGAAGGAGCGGCCGAGGTTTTGCCGGAATTGCGGCGCTTGTTGGAGGACGGCAAGCAGGATGAGGCGGAAGCGCTTGCGAACGAGCGGTTCATGAGCGTGCCGCTGCGCCAAAAGTGGTACCAACCGATGGGGGATCTCTACCTTGCTTTTCCGGGGCATGAGGGAGCGGAGCATTACAGGCGCGAGCTGGATATGTCGGAAGGCATCGCCCGGGTCGCTTACAAGGTGGGTAATGTTGAGTACAAGCGTACTACCTTTTCGAGCTATCCCGATCAGGTGATCGTACAGCGTTTGACCGCTAGCGAGGGCAAGTCGCTCGACTTCACGCTTCGCTTTGGGACCGAGCATCCGGACAGCGAGATTAAATGGGTGGGCAAGGACAGTCTTTTGCTCACCGGTCAGGTCGACGACTTGACCCACGAGCGGATGAGCGAGGAGCAGTCGGCCTATTTTAGAGAAATGTATCCGGATAATGGACTGCGCTTTGCCGCGAAAGTAACGGTCCTGCTAGAGGGAGGAAAGATGCGGCGTAAGGGGAATCAAATCGAAGTGCGCAAGGCGGATGCGGCGACGCTCATTTTAAGCGGAGCGACTTGCTTCGTTACGTTCCAGGACATTTCAGGTGATCCGATTGCCCGGGTCGGTGCAGCGATTGATAAAGCCAAGACCAAGACCTATGACGAATTGATAGCAGAGCATCGTTCCGACTTCGCTTCGCTTTTCGATCGCATGGCCGTAGATCTAGGGACCACGGAACGCAGCGAGTGGAATACCTACGAGCGCTTGAGGGCGGAGGACCGTTCGCGAGATCCTGGTTTGGTAGCGTTGCTTTTCAACTACGGCCGCTACCTTTTGATTTCGAGTAGCCGTCCGGGATCGCAACCCGCGAATTTGCAGGGCATTTGGAACGATCAGGTGCGCCCGCCTTGGGGAAGCAAGTACACGATGAACATCAACGCGGAGATGAATTACTGGCCTGCGGAGGTGGCGAACCTCAGCGAGCTGGCGGATCCGCTTTTCGACATGATCGACGATTTGGTCGTGAGCGGTCGAAAGACTGCCAAAACCCACTACGACGCCGACGGATGGGTCTTGCATCACAACACTGACCTCTGGCGTGGCACGGCTCCCATTAACAATTCCAATCACGGTATCTGGCCAACAGGGGGAGCTTGGCTCTGCTATCACCTTTGGGAACGGTATCTGTTTACTGGAGACAAGGTTTTTCTAGAAGAGCGTGCCTACCCTATCATGAAGGAAGCTGCGGAGTTTTTCGTAGACGTATTGTACGAGGATCCTGAAACAGGCTATCTGATCAGCGGTCCTTCAAATTCGCCCGAGCACGGAGGCCTGGTCATGGGGCCGACTATGGATCATCAGATCATCCGCAGCCTCTTCGACGCAGTTTCGCGTTCGGCAGACATTCTAGAGAGAGACAAGGCGTTTGCTAGACAGCTGGAGCGCTTGGCCTCACGTATGGCGCCGAATCAGATTGGACGGCTCGGGCAGTTGCAGGAGTGGCTGGAAGACGTGGACGATCCTGACAACCGCCACCGTCACGTTTCACACCTTTGGGGCGTTTTTCCAGGCCGGGAGATCACAACACGGACGCCTGAACTACTGGCGGCAGCCCAAAAGTCGCTTGAGATGCGAGGTGACGGCGGAACGGGTTGGTCGCTCGGGTGGAAAATTAATCTTTGGGCTCGTATGCAGGATGGAGACCATGCCCTGAAAATCGTGCACAACCAGCTGAACTTGGTTGATCCCGGGCACGGAGGAAAAGGGGGTGGAGGTGTGTATCCAAATCTCTTCGACGCGCACCCTCCTTTTCAGATCGATGGGAACTTTGCCGCGACGGCTGGAGTTTGCGAAATGTTGGTGCAAAGCCATGAGTTTGCGTCTTCGAAGGAGAAGCGTAGGGAGATCGCGCTTTTGCCCGCGCTGCCCTCTTCGTGGAAGGAAGGCTCGATTCGTGGGGTGAAAGCGCGAGGCGGTTTCGAGCTGGATATCGAGTGGAGCGAAGGCGTACTCAAAAGCGTTTCCATCCGTAGCGAAAAAGGTGGGGAAGCTCGCCTTCGTTACGGCAATCGAGTGGTTGACGTGCAACTGAAAGAAGGGGATTCGGCTCGCTTCGGAAAAGCGCTCAGATTGGGTGCGGCCTACTACCAAGGCGATAGATCGCCGATCGAGCTTTCCCAATGGATGATGGATTCGGTTTCGGAGCGATTCCAGACCTGGGTCCCCGAAGGCAAGACGGTTTACTCTGCTTGGGACTACGGCCTAGGGATGTTGGCTGTTGCCAACATTGAGCTTTTTCGAGCGAGTGGCGAGCAAAAGTGGTTCGACTATGCGGAGGAGATCATACGCCCGAACCTGTTGGAGGACGGCTCGATTCGTGGCTACGCGATGGAGGATTTCAACATAGACATGGTGAAACCCGGAAGCGGCATGCTCGACTTGTATCAGATATCTGGTGACTCGATCTATCAAAAGCCAATCGCTGCCATGCGGACCCAGCTTTTGAAGCAACCACGCACCAGCGAGGGCGGGTTCTGGCATAAGAAGAAATATACCTCCCAGATGTGGTTGGATGGCTTGTATATGGGAGCTCCCTTTCTGGCGCAGTACGCCAACATCTATGAGGAGCCAGCGGCTTTCGACGATGTGGTGAAGCAATTCGTGCTGATGGATAAGTACGCCTATGATCTTGAGGCGAAGTTGCATTACCATGCTTGGGACGAGGAACGGAAACAGCCTTGGGCCGACCCGAAGACGGGGCTATCTTCTAACTTTTGGTCCCGCTCCATTGGCTGGTACGGGATGGCCTTGGTGGATGTGCTGGATTACTTGCCGCAGGGACACCAAGGAAGGGAGGTGTTGTTGGAGATCCTCGGCCGTTGGGCGGAGGGCGTCGCGACGCACCAGGATTTGGATACAGGGCTGTGGTGGCAGGTGACGGACCTGCCTGACCGCGAAGGCAACTACTTGGAGAGCACTGCGTCCAGCATGTTCGTATTCGTTCTGGCCAAAGCGTTGAACCACGGCTACCTCGAGCGAGAGGAGTACGACGCTGTGCTACGCCGCGGCTGGGAGGGCATACAATCGGAATTTTTGGATGTTCACGAAGGCGAGCTGCAACTGGCGCAGTGTTGTCGTGTGGCGGGCTTGAGCGATTCGCGCGACGGATCGTTCGACTACTACCTGAGCGAACCCGTGATCTTTAATGACCTGAAAGGCCTTGGACCTTTCATTCGTGCCGGCGTTGAGCTGGAGACGTATTTCAAAAACTAAGTAAATAGGATTTAGACAAATGGATATAAGTAGAGTTTTCGATCGAGGTCGTCATTGGGCGGTCGCAATTGGAATGGCGATAGCCGGTTTTTCTCAGAATCTGAACGCGGTGGACGTTCCTGAACCTCTGTCCTTGGATGGAGAGTGGAAGTTCAAGTTTGCGGAGGACAAGAAGGCGGCGGACGAATATCGCTGGTTCTTTGAGGAGGGCTACGATTACAGCGACTGGGATACAATTCCGGTGCCGTCCCACTGGAGTCTACTTGGCTACGAGGATCCTAGGTGGGTCAATGGCTCGGAAGCGGAAGGCTTTTACTTCAAGACCTTCGTGGCTCCGGAAAACGCGAGCGAGCTGAGGACCTTCCTCAAGTTCGATGGCGTTTGGGTATCAACCGAAGTTTGGGTAAATGGTGAAGGCATGGGCCGCCACGACAGCGGCTTTACCGCATTTTCCTACGACATCAGCGGCCAGATCAAGCCAGGCGAAGAAAATGTAATTGCGGTACGGGTACGCCAGCAAATTGAGGGGCAGCTTTTCAAGTTCGACGCAAACGACGACTGGGCCCTCGCCGGTATCTATCGCAGCGTTTCTATCGACTATAAGCCCAAAGAACTCTTTATCGAACGGGTGGCGGTCGAGACGGATCTAGACGAGCTTTTCGTTGACGCTGACTTGAAGCTCGGCGTGTTCGTGCAGCGGAACGACAAGGGCGACTACTTTGCTCCTGGTCCTCCGTTCGATGTGGTTGCCACGCTTTCGACGCTTGCTGGGGAAGAGGTCGCCAAGAAGTCGTACGAAGCTTCCGTGATGGGCCGCCACAATGGGCGAGAAGTAAGCATGTCAGTGTTGGTCGACAATCCTGAGCTCTGGACTGCCGAGACGCCTAACCTCTACAATCTGAAGGTCGAGGTTGTGCAAGACGGCGTGGTGAAGGACAGCTGGAGCGATCGAATCGGATTCCGCGAAGTATCGACCGATGGCGGAGTGTTGCGGATCAACGGACAAGCGGTGAAGCTACGTGGCGTGGCCAGCCACGACCTTTGGCCGGACGTCGGAAGAGCGACGACTCGCGAGCATTGGATACGCGATATCGAGTTGATGAAGGCGGCAAATATCAATACGGTTCGCATGGCTCACTACCCGCACGCCGAAGGATTTGTGCGCTTGTGCGATGAATACGGGCTCTACCTGCTGGACGAAATCCCGCTCGGCTTCGGCGGCGACCGCATGGGCAATCCCATCTTCGCTGCAGGCGCCTACCTGCGAATCCACGAAACGATAGAGCGTGACCGGAACCGCCCCTCTGTTATCATTTGGGACTTCGGGAATGAAGATCCGTTTTCAGCGCTGCATCTCACCGGACTAAAGGCGATCAAAGGCTTGGACAAAACGCGTCCGGTCTTGATGCCGTTCCGCCATTCCCAAGATTTGCCGGAGGAGGTAGATATCCTCGCCCCTCATTACTGGACGGCGGAAGCCTACGACAAGTTGGCCAGCGAAGCGCGTCGCCCGATCGTATCCACAGAGTACACACATGCCATCGGACCGAATGACTTTGGCGAAATGGAGCAACGCTGGAAGGCCCTCACTCAACATGGCACCGGCGCTGGCGCCATGATTTGGCTTTGGGCCAACGAAGGATTGCTGCGCGAAGTGGGAGACCGCGAGGTCGCGGACCCGATGAAGGACAAGGACAAGTACTCCCGCGATGGTGGAGAGCTCGTCTTGGACAAGTACGTAGGGCGCGGTGAAAAGAAGATTATCGATTCCCACGGCAATTACGGTTCCGATGGTATCGTCGATGCGGACCGCTTGCCGCAGCGTGACTACTTTGAGGCGAAAGCCGTCTATGCTCCGGTGCAAGTTCTTGTCGAAGAAGCGAGCTTAGGCATGGGGGATTCATTCTTCCGCGTACCCGTGAACAATGGATACGACTTCTTGAACCTTTCGACGGTATCCTTTAACTGGTCGATTTATCGTGAGGACGATCTGCTGGACGAAGGAACCGCCTCTTTGTACGGCGAGCCGCACCAGACCGTTTCCTTAAAAATACCTGCCGAATCAGTCGACCTGTCCGTGCCGGGCGCCTACTACGCGGTGGTAGAGGTGCGGCGCGAGGACGGCAGCGAGATGGCTGAATATGCAGTGCGCCTTGGCGGAGAAAGCGAAGCGGTATCGGATGCCATTGTAGAAGCGGGTGAGCTGAGCGTATCTGAAAAAGCGGACGAGTTGGTTGTATCCACCGGGACCGTACGTTACGCGTTTGACCGCTCCAAAGGAATTATCGAGTCAATTAAGGTCGATGGGGTGCGCGTGGTGGAGGACTCGAGTTTTACTGCTTGGAGACCTGCAACCTTTGCGGAACGAAACCGCTTGGACAAGCGTAAGGACGGATATCCTTGGGAATCTTACTTGGGCGAGCTGGAGGCGAAGGCCCTGAGCTGGAAGGTGGAAAAGGGCGCAGAAGGCGTCACGCTTGAGACAAGTGTAGAGCATCGCTACGACGAGAAGAATGTCATCGAAGTGGACTATCGTTACTCTATCGATGCGAGAGGCGTTCTGGATCTATCGTACGTGGCTCGTCCGCGTATCGACCACGACTGGATTCCGGAGATCGGAGTTTCGCTCAAGATTGTTGACGAACCGGCGAATGTTGAATGGCAGGGTCTCGGCATCTTGGATACAACGCCAGGAAAGACCGCTGCAGCCCGTTTCGGACAATGGATCGCTCCCGTGTTCAGCAAGGAGGCGCGCGGGCACAAGACGCAGGTAGAGTGGGCACGCATCGCCCTTGGCGACGGCATTGGCTTCTACGCGGATGGTATGCCAGCTTTTCGATTGGATGGCGTTTATGGCGAGGGGAGCAAACTGCATCTGCTTTCCAATGTGGCTGGTTCTTGGGTGAAGAACGGACCCGCGGAACGCGAGGAATGGAACATCCCGGTTGGCAGCGATTCCGCGTTTGAAGGCTCCTTCCGCTTGGTTCCGACGGCGAAGGATCCGGAGATTGAAGCGGCTGCGGAAGCGGTGATCGATCACCCAGCTGTTTTGTCCTCGCAGTTCATCAACGAGAGCAAGACCTACAAGGAATGTCATGCCTCGTCTATCATCGACCTCGGAAAGGGGAAGCTGCTGGCGACATGGTTTGGCGGCACCAAGGAACGTAATCCGGACGTCGGCATTTGGGTTTCTCGTTTCGAGAACGGCCGCTGGGGCGACGCAGTGGAGGTGGCCAACGGAGTGCAGGAGGATGGCACGCGTCACCCCTCTTGGAACCCAGTATTGTTCCAGCCGGAAGGTGGCCCGATCTATCTTTTCTACAAAGTCGGCCCGAATCCCCGTGAGTGGTGGGGGCTCTACCGGACTTCCAAGAACGGCGGCAAGACTTGGAGCGAAGCAGTGCGTCTAGAGGACGGATTTCTCGGTCCGATCAAGAATAAGCCGGTGGAGTTGGCTAATGGCGACTGGTTGGCGCCCTCCAGCACCGAGGCGACTTACGACGGCTGGCGCGCTCACTTCGAGCGATCGCGCGATCAAGGCAAGACTTGGGAGTGGATCGGTCCGATTCATCCAGGTGTACATGGCGAGGAAATCGACTCGATCCAGGGAAGCGTTCTCGATCATGGGGATGGTGTCTTGCAGGTGCTTTGCCGTACCAAGCAAGGCTACCTCTCGAGCTCTTGGTCCTATGACAATGGAGAGACGTGGACTCCAACCCGCGCGACAGCGCTGCCGAATACCGGTTCCGGCACCGACGCGGTTACGCTCAAGGATGGTCGCCACCTCTTGATTTACAACCACACTTCGGGCCCCCCTGAGCGCTTGAGCAAAGGTGTGCGCTACCCCATCGACCTAGCTGTTTCCAGTGACGGAGTGAACTGGGATCGCGTCATGACCTTGGAAACCGAGCCGCGGGGAGCGGGCTACGCCTACCCAGCCATTATCGAAGGTAAGGACGGTCGTATCCACATTACCTACACATGGAACCGCGAGCTGATCAAGCACGTGGTCTTGGACGCAGACAAACTCTAGAGTGCGAGCGTTTTTTCAATTATCTACTTTTCCAAGCGCGCTGGCCACTTGTTTGCTGGCGTGCCTTTGCGTCACAGCTTGGGCGTCGATCGATCCGGTATCCTTGAAATGTGAATACGGGATCGAGCCGATGGGCATCGACACCCAGTCGCCCCGATTGTCTTGGAGGCTTGAGGGCAAGGGACGGGGGCTTGCCCAGAGCGCTTACCAAATAAGGGTCGCCTCCAGTAGGGAAGCGCTCGTACGGGGCGAAGCTGATTTGTGGGATAGCGGCAAGACAGTATCGCGATCAAGCAGTCAAATTCCCTATGAGGGAAAGGAGCTGGTCTCCGGTCAAACCGTGTTCTGGCAAGTTCGTGTGTGGGACCAAGTGGGTACCGTATGCGATTGGAGCGATCCATCGCAGTGGACCATGGGAATATTGTCGGATAGTGAATGGCAGGCGAAGTGGATCGGACATGGGGAAGCGGTTCCGAACACCTTGTTGCGTCGTGAATTTACGACGAGGAGCGGCCTGGTTCGCGCTCTTGCCTTTGTCACAGGCCTTGGCCAGTACGAGCTGTTCGTGAATGGCGAAAAGGTGGGAGACGACCTGCTGTCTCCCGGTTGGACGGATTACGAGGAGACGATCCTCTATGAGACGCGCGACCTGACAAAGTTGCTAAATAGAGGAAACAACGCCGTCGGTATTTCGCTGGGAAATGGAATGCATCACGTGGAGCGCGTTCCCGGGCGTTTCGCCAAGTTCGTTGGATCCTTTGGACAGCAGAAAGCGATCTTCCAAATGTATTTAGAATATGAGGACGGATCGGTGGAATGGCTGCTCAGCGACGAGTCTTGGCAAAGCAAGGCGGGCCCGATTACCTTTTCCAACATCTACTCTGGTGAAGACTTCGATGCTCGCCTTTGGGAAAGTGGTTGGAACGAGACGGGATTTGATGGCAGTGGATGGCGGGACGCAGTGATCGTCGATGCAAAGCAGGGACGATTGACGGGATTCACTGGCGGGAGTGAAGCGATCGAGGTCATCGAGACCCGCAATGCGACGGAGATTCGCGACCTCAGCGGAGTAGGTGCCCGCTTATACGACTTTGGGCAGAACGCATCCTACTTTCCGCGCCTCAAGATTTCAGGTCCCAAGGGAAGCAAGGTTCGCCTCATTCCCGGGGAGGTCTTGTATCCAGACGGTCGCATCACGCGGGCGAGTATGGGTGGCATGCATCGAGGCAGCGCTTGGTGGGAGTACATCAAAGCGAGCGATGGCGTTGAGGAGTGGCGGCCTCAGTTCTATTACCAAGGCTATCGCTATCTGCAGACCCAGACCTTCCCAGCGGAGGGCGAAAGCGAGCATCCTATTATCGAGGATCTGCGCAGTGAGGTGGTGCATTCGGTGGCGGAAGTGACGGGACGATTCGAGACTTCGGATCCGCTGCTCAACCGGATCCGTGATTTGGTGCGTTGGGCTCAACGTTCCAACATGGTTTCGGTCCTGACGGATTGTCCCCACCGCGAGAAGTTGGGTTGGTTGGAACAATACCATCTCAATGGTCCTGCCATTCGCTACGAGTTCGACATGGCTCGCATGTATACGAAAGGGATGGGCGATATGGCGGATGCGCAAACCGAAGAAGGCTTGATTCCGAACATCGCCCCGGAGTTCGTGCAATTCAAGAACACTTTTCGGGCTGCGGCGGAGTGGGGAGCTGCTTATATTCTGGTTGCTTGGCAGCAGTATCAGTTTCTTGGCGACGAAGCTTTGATTCGAGCCCATTGGGCGAATATGGAACGCTACTTTGCCTACCTGCAGAGCAAGGTGGATGAGAACGGAATCCTCTCGGAAGGCCTTGGCGATTGGTACGACATCGGGCCAGAGAATGTAAGCCGATCGGAGCTGACTCTGCCGCCACGCACGGCGACGGCCTTCTATTTCTACGATGCGTTGATTCTCTCCAAGATGGCTGCCGTGCTCGGGGACGAGGCATCGAGGGTACGTTACGCAGAGAAAGCTCGAGGTATTCGAGCTGACTACAACGAAGCTTTTTTCGACGAAGCCCTTGGATGCTACGATCCTGAATCGCAATGCGCGAACGCGTTGCCGTGGGTGATGGGAATCGCTCCTGAGGGAAGCCGCGAAGGAATACGAAGAGCGTTGTTGGAAGATTTGGAGAAGCGAGACTACGCGATGACGGCAGGTGACGTCGGATTTCGCTATCTGCTATTAGCCCTTGCCGATCTGGGCGAACAAGAGGCAGTTTACAAAATCATCAGTCGTGACTCGGCTCCCGGCTACGCTTACATCCTGCAGCAAGGAGGAACGGCTCTGACTGAGTCTTGGTTCGCAAGTCCTACGAGCTCCAATAACCACTTTATGTTGGGGCAGGTAACCGAATGGTACTATCGTCACTTGCTGGGTATCGACAACGCGGAAGGATCTGTAGGCTTTGACCGGATACGTATCGCTCCCAATCCGGTAGGGGATCTTGAGTGGTGCGAAGGGAGTTACTTGTCGCGACACGGAGAAATTTCGGTCCGTTGGGAGCGTGGTGAGGGAAGCCTGCGAATTGAAGTTGAGATACCCATCAACACGGAGGCGGAGATCGTGCTGCCTACGGCCAAGGCAAAGAGCGTAACGGTAGATGCCGCGTTGGAGCGAATCGGATTCGAAGGAGAATGCCCCGTTTACGCTGCTGGCTCCGGGCGCTATGTTTTTCGCTGCGCTCTCTAATTAGGTCAGCCCCTGCAGGAATTTATTATGACACTTTCTGAATTCAGATTTGTAAGATTTTTTTCTCTATTGGCGTTTGGTGCCGCGAGCCTTGTTCAGGCATCCAAGCTCGATTGGTTGCCGGAGGGATTTCCGGAGGCGGACGAGTCGATGTTGTGCACGCGGTCTTTTCTAAGCGAAGAGATGGGGGCTCGTGTGCTGCAGGCGGCGGCAGAGGAGTTCGATACCAAAGAGAAATGGGAAGCCTACCGGGAGCTGGTGAGGGAAAGGATATTGCAAGGAGCGGGCCTAGCCCCCTTACCGCAGCGGACACCCCTCAATCCTATCGTTCATTCGCGGCGGGAGTACGACGGCTACAGCGTTGAAAATGTAGCGATTGAGACGGTGCCCGGATTTTGGGCGACGGGTAACTTGTTTCGTCCGATCGATCCAGAGGGAAAGGTACCCGCCATTTTGAATACACACGGGCATGCTGGACGGGTGGAGCGTCCTGAGCAGTGGGCAAGGTACGGTCGGTATCATGAGCAAAACCAGCATCGAGCTGCGGCCTTGGCCAAGATGGGCGCAGTGGTTTTCAGCATCGACATGTTTGGGTATGCGGATGGCATTGCCCAGGTTGGAGAGGATGCTCACCGAACTGAGGTCGCGATGCGGATCCAGCTTTGGAACGCCATACGAGCGCTCGATTTTCTGGAGTCATTGCCGGAGGTCGATTCCCAGAGGCTGGGAGTAACTGGTTACTCGGGAGGCGGTACGCAGGCTTTTTTGCTGGCGGCGGTTGACGATCGAATCGCCGCAACGGCGCCCGTAACTATGGTGTCCGCCTATTTCTTTGGTGGATGCCCTTGCGAGAGTGGGCGTCCAGTGCATCGCAGCAAAGACCATTTTGCGAGTAACGCCATGATTGCTGCCATGGCGGCGCCGAGGCCGCAGACGCTTATTTCGGTGGGAGGCGACTGGTCGGTAAATACTCCCAAGGACGAGTATCCGTTTCTTCAACACGTTTATTCGCTTTACGGAGCAAGGGATCGTGTTTCGAACACGCATTTGCCGGAGGAAGGGCACAATTATGGGCCGAACAAGCGCAAGGCCATGTATTCGTTTTTCGCTGATGCCTTTGGCTTGGACTTGTCGGCGATTTCTGATGGAGGAGCGGAGATAGACGAATCGGGCATCGTAATCGAGTCATGGGAGCAGCTGCGTGTGTTCGACGACCTGCATCGCGTTCCAGTGGGGGGCTTGCGCAGCGCAGAGGCGGTGGGGCGTGTTTTGGACCGTCTTCAGGAGGACAAACCGCTAGAGACGATTAGTATTTACGATTTGAGGACGGACGACATGGACAGTCCACTTGGGGTGGATACGGAGAGGCCGCGACTGTCTTGGAAGCTAGAAAGTGAAGCGCGGAACGTGAGGCAACGTGCCTACCAGATTCTGGTAGCGTCAAATGCTGAGCTGCTCTCCGCGGAGAAAGGCGACTTGTGGGACAGTGGAAAGGTAAAGTCCGATCGTCAATATGGAGTGCCGTATGCAGGTGAGGCGTTGCAGTCGGACCAAGAAGTCTTCTGGAAGCTTCGGGTGTGGGATCAGGGCGGATCGGTTTCAGATTGGTCTCCTGCGGGGCGATGGGCCATGGGTGCCTTGGATGAGGCAGCGTGGAAGGGAGCGAAGTGGATTGCTCATCCGGATTGGTTGGAAGCGAATCGCTCTCATCTCGGCTACCGCTCCGAAACCGCTGCATCGGTGGACGCGCCCAAGTGGATTGAAGTCGATCTCGGGAAAGTCTATGCGGTGGAGGAGGTGTTGCTGCACGCCCTGCGTCACACGGTGGCCGAGCGTTTGGGATTTCCAACTGAGTTCAAGTTGGAGCTGTCGAAAGATCCCAGTTTCTCGCAACCGTATTTGATCGTCGACTACACGAAGCCGCCGCACACCAACAAGTGGTTTACCAAGCACGAGTTCAAGTTAGAGCAAGCTCAGTCGGCTCGCTACCTGAGGTTGGAAGTGCCTCGCTTGAGGGAATTGGACGGAGAAATATGTTTAGCTCTCAGTCAAATCGAGATTCGCAGCGGGGGAGAGAATGTGGCATTGGGAGCGAAGGTTACGGCGAGCGACAGTCTTGAGGAGGGGTTGTGGTCAGCTGCTGCTGTGGTAGACGGAAAAGGTGTCCCGGGGAGCAACTCATTGGGTACCAAAACGATCCGTTTGCGGAGAGAGTTTCAGGTGGGGAAGGGCGTCAGGAGGGCGCTGATTCACGTAACTGGTCTCGGTCACTACGCATTGCGCATCAATGGAACTCGAGTGGGCGAAGATCGCTTGAGTCCGGGGTGGACGGATACGGATCGAACGGTTTTGTACGATTCCCGTGATGTAACTGCTCTGCTCAATTCTGGCGAAAACGCGATCGGGCTAGAGCTGGCAAGCGGGATGTACAGCGTATCGCATCCAGGAAACCGATACACCAAGTTTGTGGGGCGTTTTCGACCGCTTAAAGCGATAGCTTGTCTGAGGATTGAATATGAGGACGGTTCGGTTGAGGAGTTGGTTACCGACGAAGCTTGGCAAACGAAGGTGGGGCCGACGGTTTACAGCCATGTCTATGGGGGAGAGGATTTCGACGGGCGGCTTGAGGAGGAGGGTTGGGCGAAGCCTGGCTTTGCTGGGGATGGCTGGCTGGCGGTGGCGCTCGCTCCACGACCGGCTGGGCAGCTGAAAGGAGCGTCTCACTCGGCTCCCCCATTGGTGGGTCACGAACGGTTGAAGCCTGTGAAGGTCATAGATTTGGGGGATGGGGTCTCTGTATACGACTTTGGCCAGAACGCGTCCATGATCCCTGAGATCCAAGTGAAAGGTGAGTGTGGCGCAGTGGTGAAAATGACCCCGGGGGAGCTCCTGCGGGAGGACGGATCGGTTTACCGCGGTTCATCGGCCCACGGGGGCAAGGATGCGTATTGGCAATACACCTTGCGGGGTGAAGGTAAGGTGGAAACCTGGCGTCCGGAGTTCTTTTATCATGGAGCTCGTTATTTGCAGGTCGAGCGGCGAGAAGGTTCTGAGGGAACGAGCCGTCCGGAGATCTTGCGTATTGAAAGTGTGGTGACGCATTCAAGCTCTCAAGGAATCGGAGAATTTGCGAGCTCCAGCGATTTGTTCAACCGAACCCGCGAGTTGATACGCTGGGCTCAGCGCAGCAATATGGTGAGCGTCTTAACGGATTGTCCGCACCGAGAGCGGCTGGGCTGGATGGAGCAGTATCACTTGAACGGACCCTCGTTGCGCTACGAGTTCGATGTGAACAGGCTCTTCCGCAAGGCATTCGGCGATATGGTCGAATCCCAAACGGACGACGGACTTGTTACCAATATCTCGCCCGAGTTTATAACTTTTGACGGCGCTTTTCGCGATTCTCCGGAATGGGGGAGCTCCTTGATCCTCGCGTCCTGGCAGCAATACCTGTGGACGGGAGATCGCGGTGTATTCAGTTCTCACTACGATGAGATGAAACGCTATGTCGAGTACTTGGGAAGCAAGGCGTCGGGGCATTTGCTGGATCATGGTTTGGGTGATTGGTACGACTTGGGGCCGGGCAGACCGGGGTTTTCTCAGCTGACTCCTATTTCCCTGAGCGCTACGGCTATCTATCATCAAGATGTAAGGACGCTGCAAAAGATGGCGAAGCTTCTCGGAAAGCGCCAAGAAGCGAAACGTTTGGACAGCCTGGCCGAGCAGATTGAGCATGCTTTCAACGCGGCCCATTTCGATCGGGAGGCGGGACACTACGGCGCGACGAGCCAAGCCGGCAATGCTATGGCGTACGTGCTGGGTTTGGTGCCGGAGGGGCACGAAGATTCAGTGATTGATACGATCGTTGCAGATATCCGTTCCCGCGGTAACGCGTTTACCGCGGGCGACGTGGGACATCGTTACCTGCTCTTGGCGCTCTCGAAGGCCGGCCGGTCCGATGTTATTTTCGACATGCACCACCAGTCGGATCGTCCCGGTTACGGAATGCAATTGGCCAAAGGGGCGACTAGCTTGACGGAGGCATGGGACGCGGATCGGCACTCCTCCCACAACCACTTCATGCTGGGCCATATCATGGAGTGGTTTTACGGTTCGTTGGTGGGATTGAAGCCCGACGAATCTGCTCCCGGATTCAGCAACGTGATCGTGGATCCGCAGCCTATTGAAGGCATCGATTGGGCAGAGGCTCGATTCGACAGTGTTCGTGGTCCGGTCCAAGCTCGTTGGAAGAAGTCCGAGGGCAAATTTGAACTGTTCTTGGCGGTGCCAGCGAACTGTACTGCGAGGGTGAATCTGCCCGAATGGGGAAGCGGAACCGTTTTTGCAAATGGGACGCTCGCAGCGGAAGCGGAGGGGATCGCGATTGGAGAGGACAATCAAGGTCACTTGCAGCTCGTGGTAGGCTCCGGGACCTGGCGTTTCGAGGTTGACTAGGCTTCCTTGCCGAAAGCGGGTTGACTTCAACGGGTTAAATTAGTCCGAGCTTTTTGAACCGCTACAAAAAAGCCCCTGCAAGTCGTTGACTTGCAGGGGCTTTTGGTAGGCCGACTGGGACTCGAACCCAGAACCAATTGCTTAAAAGGCAACTGCTCTACCGATTGAGCTATCGACCCATCAGCGCCCAGTGGGCGTTCGGAAGGTGGGGAATACAGGATGTGCATCGAGGGATGGCAAGTCCTAATTTTACATGTTTCAGGTGTTGCTGTTGATCTCTTCTCCGACTAGGTTTTTACGAATAAATTTGAGCAACCGAGAAGGCGCTGAGCGCGTATATGCTTACTAGAACTGGTTCGTTCGTTCCTCATCCGCGGGCGAGCCGCTATTGGATCGAAAGTTTACAACGTGGGATGTTTCCTCCGAGCTGCTGAGGGGCGGCGATCAAGGGCTTTAAGTTCCTGAAAAGGAGGATTTTAAAAGAAAATTGGAAGAAAGGGAAAAGATGGGAACAATTGCTGGTCAAGAACGTCCCAAAGCGACAACTGCTATGTCAACTAAAGCTCAAGAAGTCGCCTTAGACAAAGCGCTGGTAGCGCGTTTCAAGGCCGGAGACGAATCGGCCTTCGAAGAAATGGTTTCTCGATACTGGGATCGCATTTACGCGATGGTTCACAAGCTTCTGCGCAATACGCAAGATGCGGAAGAAGTTACGCAAGACGCCTTTATCCGAGCCCACCGTGGTTTGGAGAACTTTCGAGGAGATTCTAGCTTCTCGACTTGGCTGTATCAAATCGCGACGAATCTGGCTCGCAACCGCTACTGGTACTGGTGGCGCCGCAAGCGGGACAAGTCCGTATCCTTCGACCAGCCAATCGCCTCGGAATCGGCCACCACCTTGGCGGAGGTTTTCCCTGCCGACGTAGAGTCCCCGGAGGACATCGCGATCACCAACGAGTTCAAGGACCGCGTGGCGGCCGCTATGAAGTTGCTGAACGAGAAGCATCGGGAGGCTCTGATCATGAGGAATGTTAAGAACCTCACTTACGAAGAAATCGCTGATGAGTTGCAAATCAGCATTGGAACCGTCAAAAGCAGAATCGCCCGAGCTCGCGAAAGCCTTCGTGAGAAGATGGGTCACGAACTTTTATGAATAAGCAGGACTTCATCGAGCGTCTGAACCTTCACTTGGACGAGGAGTTATCTCCCGAGGAGTCTGAGGAGCTACTTGCAGAGATTCGGGCCAACCCCGAGTACCACAGGATCTACATCCAGTATTGCCAGCTTTTCAACGCATGTTCCCAACTGGGGAGCAAGTTCTCGGAGCCCAAGCCCAGCGGGCAATGGCGCCAGCGAGTCTACGCTTACGGCGGGATGGCGGCGGCAGTCGCGTTGTTGCTGCTAGCCGCTCGCAACCTCACTCCCATGCTCGAAGGCTTGGACGGTGAACTCGCGCTGGCGGATTCGGCCCCCCACAGCGTGAATGGAGAGTTTTCCGAGCCGCTGCGGGTTATGGACGTCAATGATCTCAACGGCCGTACGGTTTTGTTTGGTGATGCATTGGTACCCGTAGCCTTTGATTTGGACAGCGCTTTTGACCGTAGCGGCGAGCCGCACAATTTTGGAAGCGAGTCGGACGTCAAGTTTGCCAGTTTCACGGTGGTGCAGGACACGCAGATCAAGGACGTGTGGAAAAAGCGTTCCTTTACCTTTGGAGATGCGGTTGAGACATCGACTTTCGCTCACGAAGAGCTCAGCTTGCAAGAAGCAGCCGACAGGAGTTTTACGGTTCAATCGGTTGGCTCTGCCTTCGACTCCCAGGGCGAGAACGTTCGATACGAATTGAGTCGGGCCGCTGCAGCGAAGACCGCTGCGAAGCCTTAAGATTTTGGATTCTAACAGACAGCAGCTATCCACTGTTGCCGTTGAGACGCAGGCTGAAACGCCTGCGTTTTTTTTGCGGAAGAACTAGCTAGGCTGAAGCTCCGCGTTTATCGGAGCTAGCCCAAGGCGGCTTTGATCAAGGCTTCGGTGGAGGCGTTGGGACCGAGAGCGTCGACGGCTTTGCCCACAGCTTTGGATGCTTCGCTCTGTTTGTAGCCGAGGGCCAGCAGGGCGAGAATGGCGTCGTCCGTATGATTGACACCCGCTTTCGCAGGAGCGTTCGCATCGCTCACGAAGCCGGGCAGGGCGCTCGCACCGGCAGACTGGGAGAAGGCTCCGAGCTTGTCTTTCAATTCGATGATTACGCGTTCGGCGGTTTTTTTGCCGATACCGGGAGTCTTGGCCAGCAGGACGGCGTCTTCGCTTCCGATGGCCGAGAGTAGCGAAGGAAGTTCCAGTTTGCTCATCATGCTGATGCCCACCTTGGGACCAACTCCGGAGACTTTTTCGATGAGGAGTTGGAAGAAATTGCGTTCCTGCTCGTTGGCGAATCCGTAGAGGGACTGCGAGTCCTCGCGGTAAACGGCGTGAGTGTGCAGTTTCACTTTCTCGCCGTTCGCGGGGAGCTTGGCAGCTGTCGAGACGGGGATGTTTACCAAATAGCCGAGACCGCCAGCGTTGATGATAGCGGTGAGCGGTGTGGCTCTTTCCAGTATTCCCTCGATGGATACGATCATTTGCGTCCTTTAGGCGAGACCAAGCACTTCGCGAATGCCGTAAATGCCAGGCTCCTTGCCGACTGACCAAGCTGCGGCGCGAACTGCTCCACGCGCGAAGATCGCTCTGCTGGAGGCTTTGTGCGTCAGCTCCACGCGTTCGCCTACGTCCGAAAAGATTACCGTGTGGTCGCCTACGACGTCGCCTCCACGGAGGGAGTGCATGCCGACCTCGCGTTGGGTGCGTTCGCCGGTGATGCCTTCGCGACCATGGCGGAGATCGTCGTGGTTCAAGCCACGCGGCTCGAGCACGGAATCCGCGAGCATGAGAGCGGTGCCGCTAGGCGCGTCCTTCTTGAGGCGATGGTGCATCTCGACGATCTCGGCGTTGTAGTCGAGCGGCAGAATGTCCGCAGCCTTTTCTACGAGGTAGCAAAGCAAGTTGACGCCGATGGAGAAGTTCCCAGCCCAGACGGTGGGAGTCTGAGCGGCTATTTCCAACAGTTTCGCACGCTCCTCTTGGCTATGTCCGGTGGTTCCGCAGACGACGGGCTTGCCCAGTTCGGCAGCCGTGCGAAAGACGGATTCGGTAACCGTGTGGTAGGAAAAGTCGATGACGGCGTCTGCCGCTTCGATTCCGGCACGGAGGTCGTCGCCTTGGTCGACCTTTGCCGCCACGGTGTGTCCCGCTTCTTCGGTCGCTTCGGCTATAGCTTGGCCCATGCGCCCTTTGGCGCCAACGATGCAAATCTTGAGTGACATGGTGGCTTACTACGCTTGAGCGGTGAGTTCTGCCTGCAAGGCGCTGAAGATTGAGAGCACAAGTTCCTTGTTCTCAGGCTGCATCTCGCAGAGCGGAAGGCGAACGCGTCCGGTTTGGAAAATGCCTGCCTGCACCATACAGGCCTTAACGGGAACGGGATTGGGCTCGATGAAGAGGTTCTTGAAGAGCGGGTACAGCTTCTGGTGCCACAGGCTCGCGGTCTTGAGATCGCCGGCAAGCGAGGCCTTGACGAGAGCAACGACCTCGGCAGGAAGGACGTTTGAAGCCACGGAAATTACGCCCTCGGCTCCGGCGCTTATGAAGGGCAGGGTCAGGCTGTCGTCCCCGCTGAGGACCACGAGATCGTCGCCCATGGCCTTCTTGAGTTCGTCGACGCGTTCGACGCTGCCGCCAGCTTCCTTGATGTGGTTGACGTGTGGATACTTGGAGAGGAGTCGCTCCACGGTGGCTACGTCGATCTGGATGCCGCAGCGCCCAGGGATCGAGTAGAGCACGACGGGGCGGTCCGTAGCTTCAGCGATGGCGGAAAAGTGGCGGAAGAGTCCCTCTTGGCTTGGCTTGTTGTAATAGGGAGCCACGTGCAGGAAGCCTGCGGCTCCAGCCTCGTGCGCGAATTTGGTCAAGGATACCGCTTCGCGGGTCGCGTTGGAGCCGGCACCCGCTATCACTGGCACGCGGCCGTTCGCGGTTTGAATGGTCAGCTCGACCACGCGTTGGTGCTCGTCATGGCTGAGGGTCGGGCACTCGCCGGTGGTTCCCACGGGCACGAGCGCGTCGATTCCCGCCTGGATTTGGGCTTCGACCAATTTTTTCAGATCGGCCTCTGCTAAAGACCCGTCTCCAAGGAAGGGGGTCGCTAGTGCGGTCATTGATCCGGTATACTTTTGTGCGCTCATAATTCGAAAGTGAAGGATTCGAGTTCCAAGCCGATTTATAAGGACGGTCAACCCTATACCTGAGGGGAGGCTCTTTTCTCCAACGCATTTCCCACTTCAGAAAAATGGCATCAGAAATCTTCGACGAACTTCTTTATCTCGCTGTGGACAACGGCGCTTCCGACATCGTGGTCAAGAGTGACAAGCCGGGCTTCCTTCGCCTGCACGGCAACTTGGAGCCGGTGGAAATGCCGCCGATCGACGGGGAGACGGTTTTGGCGTTCGTGGACGACAATGTGCCCAGCAACTACAAGGAAACCTGGGAGATGGAGGGTCAGGTCGACTTCGCCTACTTCTTGGAACGAGCCGGGCGCTTCCGTGTAAACGCCTTCTTGCAGCGCGGCACGGTGAGCATCGTCTTCCGACACATTAAGAGCAAAATACCCAATTTCGAGGACCTTGCCCTAGATCAAGACGTGCTGCTAAACCTCGCCCAAAAGAAGGACGGGATTGTTTTCGTTTGTGGAGCGACGGGTTCCGGAAAGTCGACGACCCTGGCCTGCTTGCTGAATTGGATCAATCACAACATGGACAAGCATGTGGTGACACTGGAGGATCCGATCGAATTTAACTTCATCGATTCGAAATCGGTCTTCCAGCAGCGGGAGGTGGGGATCGACGCTCCCAGCTTCCAAAAGGCCCTTAAGGCGGTTCTGCGACAGAATCCCGATATGATTCTGATCGGGGAAATGCGCGACAAGGAGACTTTCGAAACAGCTCTTGCCGCGGCGGAAACGGGTCACCTGGTGTTCACAACGCTCCACGCCGCCAGCGCCCAGCAGGCGATCACGCGACTTTTCGAGTACTTTCCGGCCGAACAGCACCAGCTCGTTCAGCGCAAGTTGTCGGAAACCCTACGTGGCATCATCGTGCAAAAGCTGCTTCCGAACCTCGAAGGAGACGGTCGCGTGCCGGCCCAAGAAATTTTGATCGGGGACTCGGTGGTGCGGACCACTATTCGCGAAGGGCGCTTCGACAAGGTAGGCACCTTGCTCGACGTCTCATCCGACAGCGGATCCCGTTCTTTCAACAAGGAACTTTCGCGACTGATCAAGGAAGGAAAGATCAGCAAGAAGACCGGCATGAAGAATTCGCCGAACCCTCAGGCGCTCGACATGAACCTGAAGGGAATCTACCTCAGCGACTCGAACCGAATCTTGGGGAACTAGATTCGCTCGCCCCCTCGGGTTCCTACAACTTGAAGGCGGAGCGAACTTCCTTGAGGAAGGCAGCTTCCTTCTTGTCCGTCCCGTCGGAGCTGAGCACGGCGTCGAGCGCTTCGAGAGCGGTGATTTTCTTTTCGTCGAGGCGTTCGGCGATATTGGCGAGGTATTCGGATTTTATCCGGACGTTGGACTTCGCATCCCGAGCCCGATTGATGGCGGCTTGGGCGTACAAGCTGGAAGAGTGGAGCCCGTCCCAGTCGGCTTTCTTGAGTTCGTCTTCGACCTTCTTTTCCTCGACTAGGGAAAGATGGTTGTCGATGTAGATCGAGAGGTAGAGCAGGTCGACGAGCGCTTCGCGCTGGGTTTGGCTCCAGCTGGAGGTTTCTTCGGGTTTGTTGGGAAACAAGAATGAGAAAAGTGACATGATGCGGAGTGTGCTGTTAGCTGTTCTCTAGGCAATACCCGAAGTCGGTTGGGGCGGTTACGCTTGATTCCTCTCGTACTCGCGGCGTTTCAAGATGGCGTTCCAGATGAACTCCGACTTTTGCTCGGCGATGGCTGTCGCATCGACGACCGCCTCTTTTCGTTGAGCCAGGTTTTCGTCGGCGATGCTGGCGAGGTCGTCGAGATTGTAGAGGAAGACGTTGTCGAAATCCTCGCAGCCTTGCTCGATGTTGCGCGGCAGGCCGAGGTCGATGAGGAAAAGGGGGCGTCCTTTGCGGCGCGAGGAGCACTGCTTGACGATCTTGCGGGTGAGCACCGCTTCCTCCGCTCCCACGGAGGCGATGACGATGTCGTATTCTGGCAAATAGGATTCCAGGTCTTGCAGGAGTCGCGGAGTGCCGCCCCACTCGCGGGCAACCTCTTCGGCTCGGTCTTGGCTCCGGCTGGCAATTCCGAAGGTTTCCGCTCCGCGGCTGCGCAGCGCCTTCACCGTCTTCTCGCCGATTTCCCCGGTACCCAATGAAAGAGCGGCTGCGGAGCGTAGCTCGCCGAAGATTTTTCCGGCGAGGTCGACTGCGACGTTCGCTATGTTGATTTGGCCTTGGCCTACGGTGGTCGAATTGCGGATGAGCTTAGCTGCCTGGAATCCCTTTTGGAAAACGCGGTTAATGGTTTTTCCAGCGTATCCGTGTTCTTGTGACAGGGCGTAGGCGGCCTTGACTTGGCCGAATATCTCCGCTTCGCCAGTGATTTGGGAACGCAGCCCTGCGGCGACCTCGATGAGGTGCTGGACGGCATCCCGCCCGGAGCGGAGGTGGAGATGCCCTGCGAGCTCATCTGGCGACACGCCATAGGCGTTCGCCAGCGTGTGCAGCACGAATTCCGCGTCTGCCCCATCCTCGCATTGGGTATAGAGCTCGAAGCGATTGCAGGTGTTCAGCACGAGTGACTCCTCCACTTTTCCTTTGTTTTTCAGGGTAGTGTAGAGGGTTGCGACTTTGGCATCGTCCATGGAGTAGCGCTCCCGCACTTCGAGGGGGGCGACTTCGTGGTTGATGCTGATGACTGAAAATGAGTCGTGCGGGCGGCTCATGAGACCTCGGAGGACTGGGCTGGTTCTGCGGTTGGGCTGCTCGACTTGGTGCTTCGGTTGACGGCGGCGAGCGAGAGCAGCGCTGCGAGGAAAATCCCGATGCAGGCCCAAGCGAATTTTTTGGAGGTGAGGGAGAACTTCAGGCGCAGGGCTAAGGTGATAGCGTAGGCGATCCAGACAGCGACCGTAGAAGCGAGTTTGATCGTCAGCACCGATTCGAGGTCCTCCATAAAATATCTGTATCCGATAGCCAAGGACACAGTGAGGATACTGAATCCCATAACCAGCAATCGGCGGTTGATGCTGACTAGTTCCACGATGGAAGGCAGGAAGGGGAAGAGTCCGCCGACGACCTTCTTGGTCTTGAGGCTACGGCTTTGCAGCAGGTACATGGCGGAAGTGAGCGTGAGCACGCCGAATACCCCGTAGCTGAACAGGGCGAGGGCGGCGTGGGTTTCGATCCAAGGGGATTCGCCAAAGATCGGCTTGCGACTCGGGTCGTCCCAGTTCTCCAAAGCGAGCGACAGGATGGAAAAAACGCAGGCGAAGCCTGAGGCGAAGACTCCTAGCAGGCTCACCCGGAAGGCGGGGCCCACGAAGATGTAGATGGCGATGGCCGACCAAACCATAAACTGGACCAGTTCGAATTGGTTGGAGAGCGGGCAACCTCCGTACTGCAAACCGCGAGCGTAGAGGCCGATTGTCTGCAGCACCCAACCGAAGGTCACCAGACCGAGAATGTAGGGCCGTCCCGTCTTGCGTCGCAACTTGAGAGCGGAGTAGCTGCCGAGCACGAAGGTGGACGCGAAGACGACGGTTGCGATCCAGATCCATTGTTTGTCGGCGAGGCCGAGTAGGACGTTGCTCATGGTGTAGCTAAAAGTTTATTGGCGGCGGATTGTCGATACTCGAAGTGCGGGTGCCGACGTCAAGGGTTCTGACGATTGGGAGCCCGCTCCTACTCTGGAATCGTGAGTTCGAAGGGAGGGATCAGGCAGTGGATCTTGTTGCCGAACTCGTCCTGGCCATGGAAGCTCCCGCGGGCGGTCGCGTTGCAGGATCCGATGTGGAAGCTGTTGTAGGAAAAGCGTTCCCCTGGAACCAGTTCGGGCTCCTCGCCGACGATCTTGTCGCCCTCCACGACGAGGGTCTCCCCCTCTTCGTCGTGAATGATCCACTTGCGGCCCAGCAAAGTGACGGTGCGATCAGACTGGTTCTCGATGGTGATGAAGTAGATGAAGACGTGCGGCGTTTCCGAGGGCACGTTGGGTCCGCCGTACTGGTAACGCAGGTCGTCGAGTGTCACGACAAGGCCATCGAGTTCTTCGGAAGGGCTGCTCGGCATAGGCTCAACCTCCGGCGACGATCTTGACGATCTCGAGGGTGTCGCCGTCCTCGAGGGTGACGTCCGCCGCCTCGCTGGGCGAGAGGGCTTGCTTGTTGCGTTCCACGATGACGAGCCCGACTTGGAGGCTGATGGATTCGAGGAAAGCGGGCAGGCTGGTGCTCGACTCGAGGACGAATTCTTTTCCGTTGGCGGTGATGGTCATGGGAACGGTGGAAGGCGCTCGTCTTTTTTCAGGCACGGACGAGCGATTGGTCAAAGTCTTTCCAGACGGGCTCGTAGCCGAGGCGGGCGAGCACGGCTGCGACTTCCTTGGGGGAACGTTCGTCGGCGATGTGGAATTGTTCGCCTTCTTGTTCTCTTGTTTGCTGGAAGGTGGATTCGTCGAAGCTGCTGTAGCCGCCGGGTTCGGTTGAGGATCCGGCTGACATCGTGGTGATGCCAATGGGCGCTAGTCCGTCGCGGAGCGTCGCGGGTTCGCGGGTGGATAGGGTGATGCCGGCGTGTGGGAGGAACAGGCGCAACGCGGTGATGAGTTGCACGAAATGGTGGTCTTTGAGGAATTCGACTTGCTCGAATTCTCCCTTGGCGGGTCGCATCCGTGGCATGGATACGTTTAGTTGAGCCTTCCAGCAAACTTGCAGCAGGTGCTCGGCGTGAGAGGCAAGGGCCAAGGCCTCCCGGTGCCAATCGTGCAATCCAAACAGAGCGCCTATCCCGAGGCGCCGAAAACCGGCAGCGTAAGCTCGCTCGGGAGTGTCCATTCGCCAGTGGAAGTGTTTCTTTGGTCCGGCGGTGTGCAAGGAGCGGTAGGTTTCCTCGTGATAGGTTTCCTGATATACGAGCAGGGCCTCGCAGCCGGCGGCCACTAGGGGCTGGTAGCGTTCCGACTCGAGCGGACCGAGCTCCAGAGCGATGCTTGGGAAGAACTTGGAAAGGCGGCGTACGCATTCTTCCACGTATCCATTCGATACGTACTTGGGGTGCTCGCCTGCAACGAGGAGAATGGAGCGGAAGCCTTGCTTGTGCAGGATGCGGGCTTCGGCTTCCACTGTCTCGAGTTCGAGAGTGATGCGGGGGATGTCGTTGTGACGGGAGAAGCCGCAATATTTGCAAACGTTTACGCACTCGTTGGAAAGGTAGAGCGGCGCGAACATGCGCATGGTCTTGCCGAAGTGCTTCTGCGTGATTTTTTGCGAAAGGTGGCAGAGCGGCTCGAGGTAGCCCTCGGCAGCTGGCGAGAGCAGGGCGGCGAACTCCTCCAAGCTGCGGGCGCGCCCTTGCTGGAGGATTCGCTCGACCGATGCGATGGACGCGGTGGCGGCAATGTCGAGCGGCCGGTCTAGATCGAGGGTTTTATATTTTTCGGAGAAAGTGGGCATGTTGGGTGTGAACGCGACTTGTGTCGCTCCTGCTTAGGCGTTGAGAAACGCGGTGAGCGGGCTGGAGGCCTCGGCTTTGCTGGAGGTGGCTCCGAGCCCTATTTCGTAGGCTTCGCGGCCGGCTTGGGTCGCTTTGGCGAAGGCGCGAGCCATGGCGGCGGGATCGGAAGCGATCGCGATCGCGGTGTTTACCAGCACGGCGTCAGCTCCCATTTCCATGGCTGCGGCGGCGTGGGAAGGGGCGCCGATGCCGGCGTCGACCACTACGGGCACGCGAGCTTGCTCTATGATAATCTCGATTTGAGCGCGGGTTTCGATGCCTCGATTGGATCCAATGGGGGCGCCGAGCGGCATAACCGTGGCACAGCCGACGTCCTGCAAGCGAAGCGCGAGGACCGGGTCTGCGTTGATGTAGGGCATCACAGTGAAGCCTTCTTTGACCAAGGTTTCCGCGGCGGCTAAGGTTTCGATCGGATCGGGCAGCAGGTAGTTCGGATCGGGGTGGATTTCCAGCTTCACCCATTTCGGAAGGCCTGCTGCGGCTGCGAGGCGCGCGATGCGGACGGCCTCTTCGGCGTTCATGGCTCCGGAGGTGTTGGGCAGGATCAAGTACCGGTCCGACTCCAGGAAATCCAGTATGTTGGCGAAGGGATCGGAGTCGCCGGAAAGGTTTGCCCGTTTGAGGGCCACGGTGACGAGCTCAGTGCCTGATGCGGCAGCGGCGTCGCGCATGGCTTCGTTGCTGCTGAACTTGCCGGTTCCGACAAACAAGCGAGAGGTGAACTCGCGATCTCCTATTCTTAGTGGTTGTGTCGTTTGTTGAGTCATGCTCGGGAAGCGGGGAATCTCAGGGTGGCAAGTCGCGAGATCAATAGGAAAAGAGAATTTGCTCGGAGCGCTTGTTGGAGCTCTCGGGGCGGAGGGCGAGACTTGGGAGCAGCCGCAGTTTTTTTCATGGATTTGTTGAATGGGATGGATGGGGTTTGGGGTGCTTTTGGCTTGAGAGCGGGCAGTTGGCTCGCGATGTAGGGGGATGGCAAAACGCGCGTTGCTAGTGGTTAAAGATGTTTCGGGAGTTGCCTCGTTGGCAGAGCGGCTGGTTGCAGACTTTGGATTCGATTTGTTGGCGAACGAGATCGCTGGGGAGGCCTTGCGAGCGAAGCGCATTGCTTACGAGCCGGTAAGTGAGATCGACGCTGCAGCGATGGTTGCGTCGAAGGAAAGTGAGATCGTTTTGGTCATCGCGAATTTCGTGGATGTCGAGTCGGCAGGCCGAGCCTTCCTGTCCTGGAAATCTGCCTTGGGCGCTTTCGACAGGGGAATCGTGGACGCGATTCGGGCGGCAGCCTTTGCGGTGGATCGCGTGGCGGTTTTGGGTAATCCCTCGGATTACGAAGCGGCCTTGTCTGAGCTGAATTCAAGGGCGGGCAAGCTGAGCCAGCCTTTTCGCATGCAGCGGGCGACGGCTGCGTTGAGAGCGGCGAGCGAATTCGATTTCGCAGTGGCTCAATACCTTGAAGTCCAAGGGGCGGACGCTCCGGATATGGGGGCGTTGAGCGGCTATTCCAAGGCGATGCGATTTGCATGGCCTCGTGCCCAGCTCTTGGATACGGGAGAAAACGGACATCAGCTCGCGGCCGTTTACGGAAGCTTCTTCGATCACTTCGAACTGAAGTCTGGAGGAAAGCTTGACTATGCCTCCGTGTTAACCGTTTCGCGGGCCGCCTATTTTATCGGCGAGTTCGAAAAACCGGCCGCAGCTCTCTTGCGTAACGGCAAAATCGTGACTGCAAGAGTGGGGGACGACTTGCAGGCGGTAACGAGAAAAGTCCTTAAGCATCGGGATTCAGTTGGCGCGTGGTTGGTGGTGAATGGCAGCCTTGGACGCTCGAATTTGCAATCTGGGGTGGAAGGTAGGTTGAGGGGGATTTTAGCGCCGGACTTTTCCGAGGAAGAGCTGGTCGCGCTCCGCCAAGTGGAATCCGTTACGGCTCTGTCTTCGATTTCGGGCATGGGCTACGAAGCATTGCAGGAAGTTCGCAGCGTAGTGGGAGGGGTTCTGGTGCAGGACAAGGACCGCGTTGCCGTGAATCCGATGGAGTGGACCGTGCTCAGCTTGGCTCAACCTTTGGTGGAGGATTGGGAGTCCTTGATGTTTGGAGCCAAAATCGTACGGCATGCGGACTCTGCAGCGGTGGCAATCATCTCTGGCGAACAATTGATCTCGCTAGAGGTGGGTCGCTACGCACCGAAGCTCGCTTGGAACGCGGTGGAGGAAAGCGGTATCGGGTTAGCGAATACCGTTGCGGTATTCGACGTGCCGGAAGTGGAGCCCGTGTGCTTGACCCGGATGAAGGAACTGGGGGTACGAGCGGTTCTGCTGCCGATGGGTGGCGAAGTGGAGGCTTTGCGGCAAGCGGCCAACGACTGCGGATTGGTTTTGCTCGGCATGAGCAAGGGAATGCGGCGCCTCTAGAGTCGCCGCTCTCCTCAGTCTCGCGTTTTTCAGGAGCTGGCGATTACCGGCACGATCACCGCAGTGACGATGATCGCGATTTGGATCGCCTCGATCACCTGTTGAGTGGCTTTTCCGACGGCTTCGCCCTCGACGATTTGTTTGATGCGCTTCCGCTCGGGCTTGATGCGCTTGCGGCCGAAGATACGGCTGAGAAGGCCGCTGGCGTTGGCGAGCGAGACGAGTAAGGTGTCTTGGGGACTGAGGTCTGTCTTTGACGAGAAGATGGCTTGTTCTAAGCGTTCGACGATCTGGCTTTCCGGTTTGGGATCCACCTCCGGATAGATCGTCCGATTGAAGATGAGCAGGAGCTTGCCGGTGTCTTGCCTGAGGATTCCCAATTGGCAGAGGCTTTGGGCTGCCTTGTGGTGGATTCGCTTAATGGAAGCGAAGCGACTGACCCACGTTTCGAGCTTGGCTCGTCGTTTGGCGTTGGAGAGTTTGTCCAAGCATTCGTCGAGTAGAAGATCCCCCGTGGGGCTTGCGTCCTGGAGATCGACGAACTTTTTCTTGTCGTTGGAAAGCGATATTTTGTTTTTCAGGACCAGTTCGGCAGCCAAGGCTCCGGCCAACACTTGGGCGAGGTGGTCGATGGCGACGGTTCCTTTGTCGTCGCGGAGCGCGAGAAGGGTGATTTCTTGGTAGAGGTGGAGCATGGGGAAGGTGTGGTTTATGCGGTTGGCGACGTCAGGCTCTGGGCATAGCGGTAGGCCTGGAGGGCTGGGATCAGGTAGAGGCCTGAAAGGAATGAAAACGCGAGCTTTCCGGTTTCGTCGAGGGGTGGAAGCAGAAAGCAGCTGAGGCTGATCGCGAGATGCGCGAGGGCCCAAATCAGTAATAGCTTCCCAGCCTTCTTGTTGATCTTGCGCCATAGCTCGTCCGATTGGAAGCTCTTGGCGAAGCGGGCTCCATAGAATCGGTTCATCCCGATTTTTTCGTAGATCATGGGAAGGGCGATGAGGGCTATTATGGTGGCGACAGAGCCGTTTACGATACCTAGCATCACGTTTATGTGTTCCATTTGCCTGAAGTTGTTGGGTTAAGGGTTGGGTCGTGTTTTGAGCCAGATTGTATCTTGCGGATGTTACCGAATGGTTACCGTTCGTCGAAACCCTACTTTTTGGAGTGACGAGTCGTTGGGGGGTGGTCGGCGCGATTCCAGATTGCCATTGGCAGGGCTTTGTTTTGGGTAGTCGCCCATGTTTGATGCGATCGAAAAGCTAAAAGAGTATATTGGATATCAAAGCGTTTCAGCGGACTCGGCCTACAAGGAAGGCATGGGGCAGACGCGGGATTTTGTGGCGAAGATGCTGGGAGATTTGGGGCTTAGTGTTGAGATCGTGAATACGCCAAAACACCCCATCGTGATGGCTCGCCGGACCGGGGACCCCTCTTGGCCGCATGTGGTGATTTACGGTCACTACGACGTACAGCCGGTCGATCCGATCGAGCTTTGGGAAACGAAGCCTTTCGAGGCTACGATAAAGGGAGATCGGATCTACGGTCGTGGAGCGGCTGATAACAAGGGTCCGCAAATGGCGCATATCGCCGCGGTAGCTGAGTTGTTGGAAGAGTGCCCGGACTTGCCTTTGCGCATCACCTTCTTGATCGAGGGCGAAGAGGAGGTGGGGAGCCCGAGTCTGCTGCCGCTGCTGGAAGAGCGAAAGGAAGAGCTGAGCGAGGCTGATTTCGTTTTGCTTTCCGATACGCTGAGTCCGAGCGAAGACCAGATTGCGGTTACGGTAGGCTTGCGGGGAATCGTGGATATGGAGGTGGAGCTGGTTGGGCCGAAGTCCGACCTGCATTCCGGTCTCCACGGCGGGGCGGTTTACAATCCTTTGCAAGCCATGGCGGAGATTTGCGCCTCCTTGCACACTCCCGACAATCGAGTGAACGTGCCTGGCTTCTACGACGACGTGACGGAAGTCGAAGAGTGGGAGCGAGACGAGCTGAAGGAACTCGGCGCGGACATGGATGCCTATGCGGCGAGCGTTGGGGTCGATGCCTTGCATCCGATCGCTGGATACACGCCTTTCGAGGCAATTCGCTATATGCCGACGCTCGAATTCAACGGCCTATGGGGCGGTTACACGGGAGAAGGCAGCAAGACCATCGTGCCTGCGAAAGCTTCGGTTAAGATCACTTGTCGCCTCGTTGGCAACATGAAGCCGGATGTGGTGGGCAAGCAAGTGGCAGACGCAATCCTCTCGCGGGTGCCGAAGGGCTTGAAGGCCAAGGTCAAGATGGGGCACAAAGGAGTGCCGTACTTGGTCGTGCCGCCGGATCGTCCGAACACGCCGGCGGGGCAGAGCGAGGTTTTGGCCAACGCTTACCGGGCGACTGAAGCGGCCGTGACGGATGTCTTTGGCAAGAAGCCGCTCTTTTTGCGCGAAGGCGGAAGCATTCCTATTATCGCGGACGTGAAGCGGGTGACGGGCCTAGACTCGGTGATGATCGGCTTGTTCTTGCCGGAAGATAATTTGCACGCTCCTAACGAGAGTATGTCGCTCGAGGTATTGAAGAAGGGGATACAAGTTTCGAAGCGGATTTTGAAGTCGGTGGCTGGCGTTTAGGGAGATCGCTTGCCAAACGCTCTCTCGGAAACCTGCGAGTTTATAGAAAAGCCGCGTTCCTGCTGGGGGACGCGGCTTTGTGGTTGGAAATCGATTAAACGCCCGCGGAGCGGCCGTCCCACCTCGTTATTGCTCGGCGAGCCAGCGTTCGGCTTCGATGGCGGCTTGGCAGCCCATGCCGGCGGCGGTGATGGCTTGGCGGTAGACGTGGTCGGCGCAGTCGCCGGATACGTAGACGCCGGGGATGTTGGTCTTAACCTGGCTGCCGAGGACTGGCTTGAAGTAGCCTTCTTCGTCGGTGTCGATGGCATCGGCGAAGGGGCCGGTGTTGGGAATGTGTCCGATGGCGATAAAGATGCCTTTGGCATCGATGGAGCTGCTCTCGCCGCTCTTGCGGTTCGTTACCTTAACGGAGGTGGCGAAACCTTGCTCGTCGGCCACGACCTCGTCGACCACGGTATCCCAGACCATTTCGATCTTCTCGTGGGCCAGGGTGCGCTCGGCCATGAGCTTTGAGGCGCGCAGCTCGTCGCGGCGGTGGATGAGATAGACCTTGGAGGCGAAGCGAGTGAGGAAGAGGGCTTCCTCGCAAGCGGTGTCGCCGCCGCCGACCACGACTACGTCCATGTTGCGATAGAAGGCTCCGTCGCAGGTGGCGCAGGTGGTGACGCCCTTGCCGCCGAACATTTCCTTTTCGCCGGGAACGCCGAGCAAGCGAGGCGAGGCTCCGGTGGAGATGATGACGGACTTGGCTTTGTATTCCTTGTCACCTGCCTTGAGGGTGTAGGGCGACTGGGAGAAGTCGACGCTGTCGATGACGGCCTGGCCATAGCGGGTGCCGAAGCGGGCAGCTTGCTTGCGCAGGTTGTCCATGAGCATGAAGCCGTCGATGCCCTCAGGGAAGCCGGGGAAGTTTTCCACTTCGCTCGTTTGGGTTAGCTGACCGCCCGGGAGCGTACCTTCGAGCACGAGCGGGTTCAGGTTCGCACGCGCAGTGTAGATGGCGGCGGTAAGGCCCGAGCATCCGGTTCCGATGATGATGACGTTTTCGACTTCGGCTGACATGAGTGATTTTCTTGAATCTGATGAACGAAGGGAGTGCGGAAAGTCATGCAGCAAAGCGATTGGAGGGGCTTTGGCAATGGGAGAATTGGGAAGCTTGGAGATAGATTCGTGGCTTTAGATTTTCTAATGTGTCCTTCCGTCCCTCGAGTTTGTCGGGGGACAGACACCCCATACGAGCTCGGGTCGTTTTAAGGTTGCGGATAGGGCGGGTCGTTGGCGGTTTGGTGGGCATGGCTGGAATCGTCGATTCGCACACGCATTTACATAGCTTCGCTCTCAAGGGCTTGCTGGACCAGACCTTGGAGGCTGCGTCCGAGGCTGGTCTGGAGCGACTGGTTACGGTAGGGACGGATACGGACGACTGGGATGTGTATGCCGAGATGGCCGAGAAGTATTCCCAGGTCGACTACACGGTGGGTATCCATCCGTGCTCCGTGGAGACGGGCTGGGATAGGGGCTTCGAGCAGATCGAGGCTTTTTGGAGTCGGAATTTGAAGCCGGTGGCGCTGGGGGAAATTGGCTTGGATCGTTTCCACCTGCCGCGCGGCGACGAGGCGGCGGCGAAGCGAATTTTCGAGCTGCAGGTGGCGGCCTGCGAGGCGCAGTTGCAATTGGCTAAGAAGCTGGATTGCCCGGTGGTGATCCATTCGCGCGGGGCTTTCGAGGAGTGCGTGGAGCTGATCGACGCGAGCGGGGTGGATTGGAGCAAGGTGGTTTTCCACTGCTTTTCCGAAGGTCCGGGCGAGATGAAGCAGTTGCTCGATCGCGGCGGCTTCGGCAGTTTCACAGGCGTCATCACCTTCAAGAACGCGGAGAGCGTGAGAGAGGCTGCCAAGCTGCAGGGCTTGGATCGCTTGATGATTGAGACGGATGCGCCTTATCTGGCGCCGATGCCGAAGCGGGGAAAGCCGAACGAGCCGGCGTACTTGGCCTATACGGCTGCGTATTGCGCGGAGCTGTTTGGGGTGTCGCTGGAGGCGTTTGCGGCAAAGACTACGGCTACGGCGACGGCTTTTTATGGCTTGAGGTAGGGAATCGTGTCCGCTGGGACAGCGGACACTACCTTTGAGAGATCGCGACCAAGGTCGCTCCTACCTATTCGAGCTGGAGGCCGCCGGTGTGGCATTCGGCGCAGGTGAAGCCGAGGTAGGAACCGTCAGGGTGGTCGAACTCGGTTTCTTGCGAGGTAGCGAAGGTCATGTTTTCCGGATCGCCTTGCGAGATGACGTCGTGGCAGGTGTGGCAGTTCTTGGCGGAAAGGGTTTTGGAGCCGTCAAAAGTAGTGTGCTTGTCGTCATGGCAGCGGAAGCAGCCGAGCGTGTCCTTGTGTCCGATGTGGTCCGGGTAGGCCCGCCAGTCGGCTTTCATTTCCGGAAAAATGTTTTTCGCGTAGAAGTCGTGCACGATGGCGATGGCTTGCTCGATCGCGGGAGCCGGGCCTTTGAGTTCTTCGCGCAGGGTTTTGGTAATGGAGGTCTTGGCCTCTTCGCGCGACTCGTAAGTGGGGTCGAGGGCGCGGGCGACGACGTACTTGAGTTCGGGGAGCTCCATGGACAGGTGACCATGGTGGAGGGCTCGGTCGACAAGGTCGTTGGGTTTCTTGAAACCATGGGCGGGGCGGCTATGGCAGTCGATGCAGTCCATGGTTTGGACGTCGCTTACGAGATTTAGGTCGGGCAGGTCCTCCGCGTCTTCGTCTGGAGTAAAGGTGTACTCTGTTACGCTTCCGTCTTCCTTGCTTACCTTTATCCAGGGGATGACGTCTGGATTCTCCTGGGCGGTGGTGAACTCGATCTTGTTTTCCTCCTTCGCGTGCCAGTGAATGCCGTTGGTTTCGCCTAGGGCGTTCTTCTCGGGGCCCAGTTTGAGGCGTAAGGTGACGGAGAAAGGTGTGTTTTCGTCGTCGCTTAGGTAATGGTGGTAGGTCTTGGCGACGTCCTTGAAATCGGGACCGTCTTCGTGGCACTTGTTGCAGCTTTCTTGGGTGCTTGGCAGGTAGTGGGGATCGGCTCGCAGCGGCGTGGGATACTTGTTGAAGGCGAGCGAGTAAACCTTGTAGATGCCGTGCCATTTGGCTTTGAAGGCCCCTTTCGCTCCCTCGCCTACGTGGCAGTCGACGCAGTTGAGGTGCGAATGGATGTCGTCGTCGTAGGCAACGAACTCGGGCTCCATCACGGAGTGGCAGAGCACGCCGCAGAATTGGTTGGAACTCGTGTAGGTATAGGTCTGGTAGCTGCCCATGCTGGTGGCGAACATGAATACCATAGCGGCTCCGATGAAGGCTCCGAATATGCGACGGTCCTTCAGCTTCGACAGGTCGAAGCGAAGCGTGACGCCTTGCCCACGGCGTTTTCGCCAGTGCCACAGCCAACCCACGAATGTGAGCAGGGAGCCGAATCCGAAGAAGAGGGGCGCTACGATGTAGCTGAGAATGCCGACATAGGGATTCGATCCGCCAGTCACGAGGTCGAATCCGATGAGCAGAAGGAAGGCGAAGAAGCTGCCACCGACGACGATCAAGCCGGCAAGGCTCAGCCAGTTGCGAAAGTGCAGGAGCAGTCCGCGTTCGTTGTCGTCGTTTGGGTCGTTTGGCATATTCGGTATTTGGATACAGTGTTACATAGGCTCGCTTTCTAGGCGAGTCTCAGGGGGAGGAGGGGAAGCTCCTCGTTTTCTTGATAGGGCTTAAGTCGAGGAACGACCCTGGAAGAGCCGTCCCATGGGGTTCGCGCTATTTCGCCAGCGAGCGAACGTAGGCGAGGAAAGCTGCGATTTGCTCGTCGGTGTAATCTTCGCCGTAGGCGTTCATAGTGAACTCGCCGTCCTCCTTCACGCCTTCCTTGATGGCTTTCACGATTTCCTCGTCTGACATTTCGGCTTGGACTTCGGCTTTGCGGTAGTCCTTTAGGCGGAGCTTGCGGCCTTTTTTGGTGAGGCCGCTGCCGTCTTCGGCGTGGCACTTTTGGCAGTCCTTTCCCCAAGCGGCGACGACATCGAAGTCATCGGCGGCTAAGGATCCGCCGAAGATGGCAGCGACAGCAAACAGTGCGTAAGTTTTGAGTTTCATATTGAATCTGGATTAGTCTTGGTGGTTAGAAGCGATAGCGGATGGAGCTGTAGAGCACTTGGGCGTCGTAGTCGTTGAAGCCTCCTGCGGCTTTGTCTTCGCTGTCGTAGTAGGAGTAGCGGAGGGTTAGCTGAGCGTTGTCGGTCAGCTGGCGGGTGTAGGTGGCGCTGGCTCCTGTTTCGACTAGGTCCTCGCCGTAGGGTTGGGCGAATTCGCTGTTGTCGACGTAGTTGTCGACGGCGTTGTAGAATAGCGTAACGGCGGCGCTGGAGTTTTCGTCGATGCCCCAGGAAGCAGAGAGGTTTCCATTCCAGAAGTCGCCGTCTAGGACTGCGACTGTATCGGCGACTCCGCCTCCGATGGTGGACACAGGAGACTCGCGAGCGTCGTCCATGAAGACGCCTGATGCTTGGATGTAGAACTTCTCGAAAGCGAGGGTCGCGGATTGGCTGAAAATGAGAGCCTTGCGATCGTAGGAGTTGACCCATTCGAGCCCCAGGCCTTGAGAATCGATGGAAGATTTCTGGTAGTCGATGCGGGTTAATCCGCTAAGGCGCTTGCTGGCTTTCCAGCGGACGGAGACATTGATGTCGTCGGTGGTGAAGTCCTGTCCCGAGGTGAATGCGGGATAGGCTCCGGGATCTGGATCGATTATATGCGTGAACTTGTTGTCGCGTTCCTTGTGGTAAACGTTGACGATGTAGCGCAAGTCGGAGCTGGGGTAGAACTTCGCGCTGGCGGAGACTTTCAGAACGTCCCGTTCGTTGTTGGACAAGCGTTCCAGCAATTGGCTGCCTGTTTCCGCGTCGAATTCTTCTTCGAATTGGTCTCCGTCGCCGGTGGTGTAGAGGATGGCTCCGCTGTAAACCGTATTCTCCTGGCCGGTGTAGGTGAACTCGGCGGACGCGGCCACGTCCTTCCAGTCGCTGTGGGCGTCAAGAGCTATGGGGTGGATCTCGAACTCGTTGGATGAGGTGGAGAATTCGGTTTCGTCGAATTCGCTGACGATGCCTGTATTCATTTCCTCGAGACGTAGCGAGTAGACTGCCTTCCAGTTCTTTGCCGGTTTGCTCAACCAGTTAGCGTTGAGCAGCCATTGGTCGATTTGGCTGTCGGCGATTAGGTTGGTCCAGCCGTGGTCGCGACGTTGGCCTTGGAAGTCGACGTCGAAGGGCGCGTCGAACTCGGACCCGTAGATTCTGCCTCCGGTAACGTTGGCGTCGATTTCGGTGTAGGCGATGCCTGCGGTAAAGGTATTCTTGTCGTCGATCTCGGTGATCGAGGAGAAGCGGGCGCTGAGAAGGTCGCTATCGTAGGTTTCGCGGTGGGTGATACGCCGGAACGCGGATTCGTTAGGCCGCCTTGTCATCTTGCGAGCGTTGTCGGTGTCGCTGCTTTCGCTGCGCAGGGAAAGCTTCGTCTTGGTGTTTCCGAATTTCTCCTTGGCGGCGATCTCGAAGATGTCGCGCGACTCGTCGATGTCCCAGAAGGTGGGAACGATGTTGCGGGTGCCGAACCCGTTGGTAAGGGTGGTATCGGCGAGGGCGGAAGACGACTTCAATCCGTTCCTTTCGTGGCGGATGTAGCTGAACTCCACTTCGGGCAAATCCTCGAGCGTCAGTCCGGCGGAGAGTTCGAAGGTGCTGCGATCGATGGCGAGCTCATCGTCGTAGATATCGATCCAGGTGTCGCCTCCCGGAAAGTACTTTCCGCTACCGTCGTAGTAGACGCGGTACTCCTCGTACTTCAGCTTGAGGAAGCCGACTTCCTCGTTGAGGAACTCCATACCGAAGAGGTAGTCGTTGTTGTCGAACATGGCGCGGCCTTCCACGGAGAACTCCGTATAGTCGCCCACGTAGCCTTCGTACTGGAAGCGCTCGATCCCGCCGTAGGCGTGCTTCTTGATGGGGTGGCGAGCAAGGTAGGCTGCTTCGTTTCCATTGTGGGAGGCGTGTCCCAGTGTGATGTCCACGTAGTTGCCGGAATCCGGCAACTGCTCTTGCGAATGGGCGGTGAGGGGAAATGCGATCGCAAGGACGGCGGCGCTCAGGGTTGTGGAAAGAGCGGAGACGGGGCTAAGGGGTGTCGAAACTGCATTTTTCATTTTTGGCTCCTTGTACTCGAAATGTTAATACCTGAGGGAGGAATTTACGTGCGATCCGTGGACCGACTCGTGGCAGCCGGCAGTCCAGCAAGTGCCGCGGCTAACAAAAGAGGCGTGGTTGCGGCCTCCGATTAGGATGACGTCAGGAGCGGTTTGTTGTTGGAAGTGGCATTGGAGGCAGAGCATTTGGTTGCTGGTCTTGAGCATCTTCTCGCTGGGCGACCCGTGGGGCGTGTGGCAAGTCGTGCATCCGTCCCGGGTGGCTTCGTGCTCGAATACGAAAGGTCCAGCCTGGGCTTGGTGACATTGCACGCAGGTTTCGCCTTCTCTCATGCTAGCGACGCCTCCTCCTTTGATCGCCGATCCGTAATGCGGGTCATGGCAGTCGTTGCAGGTGATTTGGTCCCCGATTGGGTGGGCGTGGGCAAGGGCGAACGAGCCTTTCACGTCGAGGTGGCACTGGTAGCAGGTATCGGGGTCGGCCTGCGGATTGTGGATCGTTCCGATTTCTCCACCGCTATCGTTGTGGATACTGCCGGGCCCGTGGCAGGCCTCGCAGCCCATGTTGACGGCGTGGTTGCCGTCGGCGAGCAGCTTGGCGTGGGTGGCCGAGTCGAAGCCGGAAACGATTTCTTCGTGGCACTCCTCGCAGCTCTGCACTCCCATGAAGGAGGCTCCGGGGATTTGAGGGGGCCGGAAGTAGGCCTGGTAGTTCACGCTACAAGCAGCAAGAATCGTCATCACGGCGATGCTGCCAAAAAGTGCGGCCTTGCTCTTGCGAAAGCCGCCTGAACGGGACGAGGTATGATCGTTCATGGCCTAGGGGATTAACTTAGTTTATGAAGAAGAGAACCGATATTAGGGATGGTAATCTTCAAATCGGATAAATCCAGCACTAAATAATAAGATACAAAGAATTCTTTTATTGTAGTGCGAAAACGGGAAATTATCAAGTCGAGCTAATGGAATGGTTCAGGGAAATTAATAGGGAGCTACCCGGCGTGGGGCGCTCTTACCAGAAGGGTCAATGAAGAGGGGGAGGGCGTCGTTCCCGACCGCCATAAGCCCCGCTGAACCTGCTAAAAAACCGCTTTCCGGATCAGGAAAGGCGGTTCGAGTAGTGAAACAATGAGGCTTTGGATTTTGTTCGCAGAGCCCGTTTCGAACGCTCTCAGGGAGAGCGATCCGGCTAGGTTTTACTTTTCGTCGAACTTGGTGGCGAAAAGCGCTTCCAGCGCGTCGAGACACTCGGCGGCGTCGGGGCCGGTAGCGAGGGTTTTGATTTCGGACCCCTTGCCGGCTGCGAGCATCATGAGGCCCATGATGGACTTGCCGTTCACTTGCTCGTCGTCCTTCTCGAAGAAGACGTCCGAGGTGAACTTATTGGTGACTCTCACAATCATGGCGGCGGGCCGAGCGTGGATGCCCATTTGGTTTTGCACCGTGAGCATTCGTTCCAAAGCGTTTCCGTCTGATTGTAAGTTCGCAGAATCCATAAGCTGATAAGTCGATAAAATTACTTTGAGTAAAGGTCTTGTATACGTATGGACTAGCCCAAGTACAAGTACGGATATTTTACCCTAAGACAATTATGCTAGCTATCGTCGCTCCTGCCCGCCTTGCCTCAACTCGCTTCCCCGAGAAGCTGCTACATCCCATCTGCGGCAAACCTCTCATCTTGTGGGTCGCGGAGCGCATTCGAGACCAAGCTCCGGACATTCCCGCCTATTTCGCCGTGGACGACGCGCGGCTCCAGGAGGTGGTGGAAGGCGCCGGCTTCCGTGCCATCATGACCCGCACGGATCACCAAAGCGGCACCGACCGCTTGGCGGAAGCCAACGAGCAAATCGGGGCGGATGTCCTGATCAACGTACAGGCCGACGAGCCATTGGTCGCGGCCTCCCAGATCGCTGCTCTTGCCAAGTTCATGGAGGAGGGGGCAACCATGGCTACCTTGGCCACTCCCTTCCGCCGCCGGAAGGACTTTCTCGATCCGAACCAAGTCAAGGTGGTTATGAACGAGCAGCAGGACGCCCTTTATTTTTCGCGGGCGCCCATACCCTACAACCGAGATGCCTTCGATACCTTCGATGACGCATGGGTGGATGCAGCCCCAGCCTACCGTCACCTAGGCCTCTACGCGTATCGAGCGGAGTTTTTGAAGCAGTTTTGCGCCCTGCCGCAGGGGAAACTGGAGGTGATCGAAAAACTGGAGCAGCTGAGGGCTTTGGAAAATGGGGTAGCGATCAAGGTGGGCCTGACGGAGGAGGTTTCCATCGGGATCGACACGTCCGAGGATGCGGCTGCATTCGCGGCTTACCTGTTGAAGGAGGATTAGTCCGATTCGGCATCTTGCAACGCGGACCGGGTGGAACCGGTCCCTCCAGATTATCCACAAAAAAGCGCGGTCCGTTAGGAACCGCGCTTTGTTTTTTGGGGAATAAAGTTACGCCTTCTTGGATTGGGCGACGAGCTGGTAGAACTTCTCGAAGTTCGGGTTGGCGTCGCTTGGTCCGGGGCCGGCTTCCGGGTGGTACTGCACGGAGAAGACTGGCTTGTCCTTGAGCTTGATGCCGGCGATGGTGTTGTCGTTCAGGTTCTTCTCGGTAACGACGGCGCCGCAGGCTTCCAGGCCCTCTTCGGAGGTCGCAAAACCGTGGTTGTGAGCGGTGATCGCCACGAAGTCGGTTTCGAAGTTCTTCACCGGTTGATTTCCGCCGCGATGCCCGAACTTGAGCTTGTAGGTCTTGGCTCCGATGGCGTGCGTTATGATCTGGTGGCCGAGGCAGATGCCGAAGATCGGGTAGTCGTTGATCAGGGCACGGACTGTCTCGTGCACGTAGGTGACGGGCTCGGGGTCGCCGGGACCGTTGGAAAGGAAAATGCCGTCCGGGTTGATGGCCTTGATTTCCTCGACGGAGGAAGTGGCGGGGAATACGTGCACCTCGAAGCCGTGGTGGGCGAGTTCGCGGAAAATGGATTTCTTCGCGCCCAAGTCGAGGGCTGCGATCTTGAACTTCTCGCGTTGGCGGGCGGGCTGGCGGATTACGGAGCTGACGGGATTGTAGGGCCAGCTGCTTTCGGCGGCGCCGTAAACGTAGGTCGCCTTGCAGGTGACTTCCTTGACGTAGTCGGCGCCAACGATGCCTTCCCACTCTTTCGCTCGCTTGACTGCTTCCTCGTCGGAGATGTCTTCCGTGCTGATGCAGCACTTCATGGCGCCGGATACGCGGAGCTTCTTGGTGATGGCCCGGGTGTCGACGCCCTCGATGCCAGGAATACCGTTCTTTTCGAGGTACTCGGGGAGGGTGGCGGTGCTGCGCCAGTTGCTGGAAATAGGACTGAGCTCGCGGACGACGAAGCCGGAGCACATGGGCTTGTCGGCCTCGATGTCTTCTTCGTTTACGCCGTAGTTGCCTATCATCGGCGCAGTCATGGTTATGATTTGGCCGTAGTACGATGGATCTGTCAGGATTTCCTGATAACCGGTCATGCTGGTATTAAAAACAGCTTCACCTACCACCGTCTTTTTCGCTCCGAAAGCAATGCCTCGGAACACGGATCCGTCTTCTAATGCTAGTACACCTGTCTGGCTGTCGTTCATTAGATTTGGGACAAAAGTTGGTTTGCGGTGGGGCTACAATCCCTTTTTGTGACAATTTGAAATAAAATCGCCGTCCCGTGCTGCACACGGCGAAACGCTGCCTAATCCCAACTACTTCTCTACAGATTTTTCCGTAATTATGCCTTACATTGAAGACCGAACACACTGGCAAACAGGCCAAGGCCTCTGGGAGCACGTTCCCGAATCCGACTGGAACAACTGGGTCTGGCAGCTGAAGAATCGAATCACCACGCTCGAGCAACTCGAGCAGCACATGGAGCTCACTCCGGAGGAACGGGCTGGCTGCGAGCACGCCAACACCAAGTTGGCTATGGCCATCACGCCGTACTTCTTCAACTTGATCGATCGCGAGGACCCGAACTGCCCGATCCGCAAGCAGGTGATACCGCGGGCTGGAGAAATGACAGTTGGCCAGGAAGAGATGCTCGACCCGGTGGGCGAAGACGGCCATTCGCCGGTGCCGGGGCTGGTGCATCGCTATCCGGACCGTGTCCTGTTTTTGGTGACGGACCGCTGTGCCGCTTACTGTCGCTATTGCACCCGTAGTCGCCTGGTCAGCAACGCTCAGGACTACAACTTCCACCCCGAATTCGAGGCAGGGCTCAAGTACATCGAAGAGCATCCGGAAGTGAGAGACGTGCTCTTGAGCGGAGGTGACCCGCTGCTGCTTTCGGACAAAAAGATCGACTATTTGCTCGGTCGCTTGCGGGCGATTCCGCATGTCGAGTTTATCCGCATCGGTTCGCGTATTCCGGTCTTTCTTCCGCAACGCATCACTCCCGAGCTTTGCGAGATCTTCAAGAAGCATGGTCCGATTTGGATGAGCATCCACGCGAACCATCCTAGGGAGTGTACTCAAACTTTGAAAGATGCGTGCGAGCGTCTGTCCTTCGCGGGTGTGCCGCTAGGCAATCAATCGGTCTTGCTGAAGGACGTGAACGACGACGCGGACATCATGAAGGCCTTGGTGCACCGCCTCGTACGCATGCGGGTGCGTCCCTACTATATCTACCAGTGCGATTTAATCACCGGTAGCGCTCACTTGAGGGCTAACGTCTGCAAGGGAATCGAAATTATGAAGCAGCTGCGCGGCCATACGACCGGCTATTCGGTTCCGCAGTTCGTGATCGATGCTCCAGGTGGGGGTGGAAAGGTACCGATCAACCCTCAGTACATCACCAAGATCGACGACGAGGCGATCCACTTCAAAAACTTTGAAGGCAAGCTCTACCGGTATCCGCTTAAGACCTACGGTCCGCTTGAGTCTGACGACGATGACGACTGCAAGTGCGACGCGGAAGAGATCATGCTTTAGTGGGGTATCATTTGGTAAGTCGCTCCTGGTAGGGCGGTCTGGCCCAGACCGCCGCAGCGCAAGATCTACTCCACGGCGGACGGGGCCAGTCTGCCCTACCTTTCCGCCGATCTGGCGGCGCCTCTGCTTTGTAAGCTAAAGTTCAAGCAGGAGGAGCGATACGCCTTGGCGAGGGAGGGCGAAATCAAGCTTGGCTTGGCCTGCGGAAATTTCGACCGAGCTCGGGGAATTTTCGAGGATCGCGAGCTCCGAGGCGGCTTGCAGCTCTGCGTAGGCTTCCTCGTTGGGGGCTACGGGCTTGCCCATGCGCAGCCAAAGGTCGTAGGCGTTGCTGTGATATTCGTCGATTCGGTAGTGGGTCAACTTGGCGTTGGACCTATTGCCGGGGAGATTTCTCAAGCTGAGGCTGACTGCGGCGTCCTCCCCGGGCAGGTCATCGTCGTGGTAGTGCCAGACCATAACTGCGACGCGGTTGTCCTCAAGGGTGGCGAATGCTGCGACATCCGGCTGGTCGCGAACGCCGACGTCTATCATTTCTTGGAGTTCGATTGCTGCCGTACTGTCGGTTTGGATACGGTCGCCGCCCATTTTACTCATCATGCGAAAAACGTTGAGTACGGGCAAGGCGACGCCGTTGGAAGCGAGTTGGCGGAAGCCGGCGAAGTAGGCTTGGTCTTCGAAGGTGAACGCCCAGCTGAGCGCTCCGTCGAAGGTGACGCCGTGCCTGTCGGCCAGATCGTGCTTGCGAGCGAAGGAAGCGGCAGTGTAGCTCGAATAGACGGTTCCGTTGCGATAGGAAAACATGTCGCCTTGGCAGGCTGCGCAGCCCTCGGGATCGGACTCCCCGATAATGATCGGCGTCTCTTTCAACTCGGGGAAAGAGGCTACGATGCCAAATCCATTGTCGATGGCTTTGAGTTGGTTGGAAATGCCCATGCGGATGTGGTCCTCCTGGTAGCGGGGGTGCCCCTTGGCGTGGAAGGACACGAAGTCCAGCTGGGTTCCCGTATGGCCGGTGGCGTAATTCTTTCCGCGCAAGCAATGCTCTATAAAACCTCTGGTGAAATCACCACCGCTTCCCGCGACGTCTGGCCCGCCGACGCGAGCGCCGGGGATGGCTCTCTGTACTCCATCGATCGCGTAGTCGTGGAGTTTTAGAAACTCTTCCAGCGTGCCTTGCCAATAGCCGATATTCGCCTCGTTCCAGGTTTGCCAGTACCAGCTCTCGACTTCTTCCTTCCCGTAGCGTTCGAGGCAATGCTTGGCCCATTGATAACAGAGTTCGCCCCATTTTTCGTAGTCTTCGGGCGGATATGCCCAACCGGTATAAACTTTCTCGTAGCGAAAGCCGGGCCGCCATTCATGCTTGTAGGGGTGCGGCTTGCTGGAAAGGGCTTCCGGCATGAACCCGAGCTGGACATAGGGACGGACACCGTTTTCGAGATAGGTGTCGAATATGAGATCGACGAGAGTCCAATCGTAGATGGGGTTTCCCTCTTCGTCTTCCGTGTACATGTTGGTGCTGCCCCACTTCAAGGCGGGGGAACCGTCACCGCTCGTCATGAGATTATGGGTACGGAAGTAGACGTTTTTCGCCTGCAGCTCTCCCAGTTGGGAGAGGAGTTTCTTGCCGTCCTTCATGTAGGCGTAGTTCGGTTCGTCAGCTCCAAAGAAACGCCAGATCTGACGGTATTCGCCGAGGCTGTTCTCGGCGTCTACAGTTATGGATACGGGAAACGGTTGAGCATGGGAACCCGCGACTGCTGCAGCCGCGAGGAAGACGAGACAGGAGTTTCGTATCATAGGGGTAGGGGTTGGTTTTGGGGTATTGGAAACGCTGGCTTCTCAGCGTGTAGAAAATCAGATTTCTCGGATCACGCGGCAGGGGTTGCCAGCGGCGACGACTCGAGGCGGCATCGGTTTGGTCACTACGCTGCCGGCTCCGATGGTTGTGCCTTCTCCGATAGTGACGCCGGGCAAAACGATGGTACTGCCACCGATCCAAACCTTGTCGCCGATGGTGATCGGCTTGCCGAATTCGGTGAATGTGGCTCGCTCGTCCGGATCGATAGGGTGCGCTGCGGTGTAGAGCTGTACGTTCGGTCCGAACTTCACGTACTCGCCTATGGTGATGGGGCAAACGTCGAGCATGACGCAACCGAAGTTTGCGTAGAAGGCTTTCCCAAGGTGGATGTTATAGCCGTAGTCGCAGCGAAACTCGGGCTCGATGAAGGCAGTCTTGTGATAGGCGCCCAAAAGCCGCTCTAGGATTTGGGCGCGTTCCTTGAACTGTTCGGGTGCGCTGGCGTTGTAGCGGTGGATCGCTTGGCGAGCGGCTAAGCGTTCGCTGGCTAGTTCCTGGTCCATGGCGACGTAGGGTTCGCCCGCGATCATTTTCTCTTTTTCGGTCGGCATTGAGAAGTTCAGCGTCTTAAGGTTTTGCCATCGTAGAGCGTGTCCACACCGCTGACGGCTGCGGCAATGATGCCGTAGGAGGGGGCAAGAAACCAGCCGACGATGGGAATGAACATCATGAGCACGAAGCCGGCTCCATTCCCCATGGCATGCCACTTGTGTCGGTTGGAGTGGGAGAGGCTGGCGCGGATTCCGAGGCGTCGTCGCTCGAGAACGGGATCCATGAAGCCGGCTCCCGCGAAGAAGGCCTGCACGACGAGCATGCCCATGAAGTAGATGGCTGCGCCGACGATGGGGAGCAGCCATAGCAGCCAGCAGACCACCGTCAGCATGAGTGAGATGACTAGCATAATGATGCTTACCATGGAGCTGCGATAGAGGTCATAGATCAGTCCGCCAATGGAAAAACCTGGCCCTTTCGTTCCGTGAAACTTTTCTTCGGCCGTTTCGGATATGACTCCTATAAAGGGCGCGTAGATGATCATGACCACGCTGCGATAGAGTAGGAACGCGAGGTAGATCGCGAGCAGGCCGACTATGATGCTGAGGCCCCAAGCCACGCCATTGGCTACTTCGTTGGGCAACCACTTTTCGCTGATATAGGTGCTGAGTTCCTGTACGCTGAAAAAGGCACCGCCGAACAAACCGCCAACGAAGAGCGGAAAATAGAGCATGCTCAGCAATCCGGGAACGATGAGGTGCTTCCACATGCCCTCCTTCCAAACCAGGTGATGAGCGTGTTTGTAGGCGCGCAAGCCTTGCATGAAGGGTTTGATCATTGCTCCGGAGTTTGAAGAACGACGTACCCGCTTGTCGATGGTTTCGTTACACAAGATAAATGGCTGGCCGTCTGCGGCCAGCCGTTGGAAGTTTATGTGTGGAGCTTGAGTTCAGTGGAGATCGGCTCGCGCGCAGCGGACCGGGTGGAACCGGTCCCTCCAGAGCTACTCAGAGATGGAGGGACGACCTCCGCGTCGTCCGCGCTGCACGTGCGTTCTCCAATTTTCCGACTGCTTTTGCAGATGAACCAAATTTTTGGATACGTGGAGAGGATGGGTGCAAGCAAGGTGTCGGTGCGTGACAAACACACTCCTCCGGACTGTGGCTCAGTCCTTGCGAAGCACGCCGCTGTAGTCGCGATCCAGCAAGCTGTCGGGCAGGTAGACGATGCAGATGTTCATGGATCGATCGTCTTCGGATAGCATGGCGGACTGTATTTGTATTTTAGTGCCGTCGGGGCTGAAGGTCGGGTGTACGTGATCGCGGGCGCTGGGCTTGTGTCCGGTAGTGAGCAGCATCATCTCGTCGGTCTTGCGGTCAATGAGGTAGAGGCTGCGGGAGAAGTCGTCCCCGACTGCCCAACGACCGTCGGCGGAGCCGTGCACGTGCCAGAGTCCGCTACCGCTGCGGGTTTGGCCGGCGATGCGCATCTCGCGGGTGCGCAGGTTCACGATGCCGAGACCGGTAGGCTTTTCGCGAGTTCCAGAGGGCCCCCAGTCGCCGTCGGTTCCTACTTTGTTGTGACCCATGATGGCGATGGCGACTTCGTCGGGAGAAATGATGGCTTCGTGGGTAACCCATTCGTATTCGGCTTCGGGATACAGGGCTTCGATTTCTCCACCGACCTTGACGGTCCAGAGGCGCTGAGGTGACTTGCCGCCCGTTTCCCAGCAGAAAACCAGTTCTCCGCTGACCCAGGGATTGGTTTGGATGTGCCCCATCTGGAAGGGAGCTGCCGCCACGAATTCGATTTTCCCGGTGGGAATGTGCATGGAAGCGATGCCGGTGGGCCCGGCTCCCATGTTGCGGGGGCCGAAGTTTTCCGCGATTTCCACGCTGGGGTCGAGGTGTTTGGCGGCTTCCTCGCGACCGACGCGGAAGTAGATGACGTCCTCGTTGGCGTCGATGGCCATGTCGCCGCCAGCCCCCATATCGCCAGGGACCTTGCCGACGATGCGTTGATAGCGGTCAGCCGGCTTGAGCGTACCTGCGGCGCTGTCGGCGAAGAGGGATTGGAGGTCAACCTCGACGATGGCCTTGTCGGCATCGCCGCGACCGTAGCGCGGTTGTTCGGTGGCAGGAAGCTCGGGGTCGCGCATGACGTAGAGTTTCATCGACTTTCGGGCGAGGGTGAGCATGCCGAAATAGCCGCCTTCGGTGACCTGCACGATGTCGCCGGTGGCCTCGTTTACGGCGAGGGCTTCTCCAGGGATGCGGTCGGAGCGGAAGACGAGCCATTCTCCGTCGGAGGTCCACTGGGGATGGGTCTGGTAAATCTTGGAGTCGCCGGATTGCTTGCTGGTGAGGAAGGCCAACTCCACGCCAGTGACGGGATCGGAGATGATCTTCTTTTCCGAAGGAAGCCGTGTCCCGATGGGAGAAGCGGCGAAGAGCTGAGCTGCCATAAGGCATGCGGCGACGGCAATGGTCGGGAGCAAGGGGTGTTTCATAGCCTCCAACTTGTCCGCTTTTTCGGCAGGGGTCAAAGAAGGCCGCCAGCTATAAATGTTTACAGTCCGACAACTGTAGTTGCTGGAGATCGTGCTCATCTGACTGTACGGGATTGCTCAGTTGGATTAGGCGCGGTAGCTCTGTCTAACTCTAGCTCCTATGATTTTCAGCAAGTCTTCGTACCCCCTGCGTTTGTTGGGACTGTTATCTCTCGGCGTCGCCACCCTCGCGTCCCTTTGCCTTGCTCAGGACCCATCGGAAAAGTTGCCTCGCATCTTCGTGGCGGGCGATTCCACGGCGGCGGCCGGTGACGGCACGGATCGGGTGGGATGGGCTGCTCCGTTTGCGGAGTTCTTCGATGCGGAGAAGGTAGAGGTGCAGAATCGAGCCCGGGGCGGTCGCAGCAGTCGGACCTTTATCACGGAAGGCCTTTGGGACGACTTGCTGCAGGAAGTGGAAGTGGGCGACGTGGTGTTGATCCAATTTGGCCACAACGATGGAGGTGCGATCAATCGCGAGCCGGAAGGCTCCAACCGCCCGCTGCGGGCCCGTGGAAGTTTGCCGGGGCTTGGCGATGAAAGCGAAGAGATTCTCAACGCGGTTACTGGCAAGCGGGAGATTGTCTACACCTACGGCCACTACATGCGTAAGATGATTGCGGATACGCGGGAAAAAGGGGCGACTCCTGTATTGCTCTCGCTGACCGCTCGCAACCTTTGGAAAAACGGTCGCCTGGAGCGCGGATCCGGAAAGTATGGCTATTGGACCTACCTGCTCGCCAAGGAATTGGACGTGCCTTTTATCGACATTACCAACCCCGTGGTGGATCGCTTCGAGCCCTTGGGGAGTAAAGAAGCTCTGGATGTGTATTTTCCAAAGGACTACGTGCACACTGGACCGGAAGGAGCATTGGTCAATGCCGAGACCGTTGTGGCGGGCCTGAAGGGACTGCGTCCGAATCCCGTCGAAGGATGGCTGTCGGAGAAGGGGGAGGCGGTGGAGCCGGATACCTTGTCATGGCTGAAGCTCCCCATCCCGGCCGACAATCAAAAGCCGACAGTTTTCCTTATCGGCGACTCCACGGTGCGAAACGGCCGTGGAGACGGCTCCAACGGGCAATGGGGCTGGGGCGCTTTCTTGGATCTTCATTTCGACGAATCGAAGGTGAACGTGGTCAATCGAGCGGTGGGCGGCTTGAGTAGCCGTACCTTTTTCACCGGTCCTTACTGGCCGCGGGTGAAAGGGATGATGAAGGAAGGCGACTTCCTGATCATGCAGTTCGGGCACAATGACAACATCGCCCTCAACGACGCCAAGCGAGCGCGGGGAACGATCAAGGGAATTGGCGAGGAAACGGAAGCCATCGACAACATGCTTACCGGCAAGCACGAAGTCGTTCACACCTACGGTTGGTACCTGCGGCAGTACATCCAGACTGCCGAAGCTATGGGAGTGACGCCGATCGTTTGTTCCCTGGTTCCCAGAAAGTCTTGGAACGAGGAGGGGAAGATCAATCGCAGCGTAGGCAGCTATCGCGACTGGGCAGAGCAAGTGGCTGAGCAGGAAGGCGTTTCTTTCGTCGATCTCAACAGCTTGGTTGCGGACAAGTACGACGCTTTGGGCAAGAAAGCCGTGGATCCCCTTTTTGGAGACGCCCACACCCATACGAGTTTGGAGGGTGCAATCCTAAATGCTCAGTGCGTGGCCGAAGGCTTGCGGGCTCTGGAGCCTAATCCCCTCGCTGCCTATATGACGGTAAGCCTCGCCGGCGGGAACGTTTTGCGTTTTAGCTTCGACCCCGCCGCGACTCGTAGAGGCGATATCGAAGTGGCCTCGGACCAATCCTATGATCAGGAAAGTGGATACGGATATGATTTGGGTACAAGTCCGGAATCGGCTAATGGTGCGTACTATTTTTCCGTCTCCGCGGAAGATGGAAACTATCGTTTGGAAATCGAATTTGGAGACGAGCAAAGCGCTTCGTCGAATACGGTGAAGGTCGAGTCGCGCCGCCTGCTGCTGGAGAAGGTCGATACCAAGCCGGGTGAGTTCGTGACGCGTAGTGTAGTCGCCAATACTCGTAACGAGAAGTTGGTACCTCCGGAAAAGTTCGCCCCTGGCGGGACGGCGGTCGTGCTCAATGAGCGAGAAATCGGCAAGCTGCACTGGGACGATAAGCTAACAATCGAATTCAACGGATCCGCTCCAAGCGTTCGTTCCATCCGTATCGAACCGGCGGCAGTACCCACCGTTTACTTGGTGGGAGACTCCACGGTCACGGACCAACCGTACGAGCCGGCAGCTAGCTGGGGGCAGATGTTGCCGCGCTTTTTCGAAGGCGAAATAGCGGTCGCTAATCATGCTGAGTCTGGCGAGACCATGAAGTCCTTCATGACAGGGCTCCGCCTTGCCAAGGTTTTGCAGGATATGAAGGAGGGGGACTACCTTTTTATCCAATTCACGCACAACGACCAGAAGCGCCAGTGGCCGCAGACCTACGTAGAAGCAAATTCCACCTACAAGGCCTACCTCAACGTTTTGATTGCGGAAGCCCGCTTGCGAGGAGCGACTCCAGTGCTTGTCACTTCCATGGAGCGGCGTAGATTTGACGAAAAAGGGAAGATTGTGAGCACGCTCGGGGACTACCCGAAGGCGATGCGGGAGGTCGCCAAGGCGCAAAAAGTGTCGTTGATTGATCTGCAGCGCATGAGCGTCATGCTTTACGAGGCCCTTGGCGAAGAAGACGCTCCCAAGGCCTTCAGCGCGGGGGGCAAGGACGCGACCCACCACAACAACTACGGAGCCTACCAGTTGGCGAAGTGTGTAGTGCAAGGGATCGTCGACGCCAAGCTGCCGCTCGCGAAACACATCATTGACGATTTCGAGGGCTACGATCCAAAGCGTCCTGACGATGTGGATACGTTCGAAATGGCAGCGAGTCCATTCAGCAGCGACCTCGCTCCGCTAGGGAATTGAAGCTAGCGACGAGGGCTCGCCAGTGCCGTTGTTCAAATGGGCTTATGCGGGTGACGGCCTTGTTCAACGCTATTGCCGGCTGGGTCCGTCTGGGCGTTCGATTGAATGAGCAACAGCGACGCGTCGTTCGTCGGGGCTGAAGGGTTTGCCCAAAACGAAGTTGGCGCCAGCCTCCATGAACTTTTCTAGCTTTCGTTTGCACGTGGGCGGTCTGGACCAAGGTTGGGGGCTGGATTCCCACCTTTGAAATTTGGGATTTCTCTTAGTCTCGCTGAAACGTTTGGAACTCTCGTCCATCGTACCGGTTCAGCCCATTGGCGGTGCCGACCCGGAGATAACCCAATTCATCCTAGATGATATTTTAAGGAACTCGCTGATAGCCCAGTTGCCGAATCCAGTGTCTCGAAACGAAGGTTCTTCAGCTCAAGAAAGTTTTCTGCCTTCAGCAAAACAGCGAAGTATGGGGCGAGCAGAGCTATGGTTGAGCACGTCTGAAAATGGATACTGGGTGGGGGCATTATTGGCACGAAACATCTAGCCCTTCGCCAATGGTGTGTAAGCGTGTAGCTAGGAGGAGCCTAGCGTGGTATCCGTCCTTTCATCGAAGACTTGTTGGATCGAGGCTCCGGCAGCTTGCATGAAAAACGCCTCCCGGCTGGGAGGCGTTGGTAGGTGAGGGAAACTGCAGGCCGCTCTTAAAGCTCGATGCGGTAGAGGACGGAGCTAAGGGCGGGGGCCTTGATGCCTTGACGGGGATTGCCGTTGCTTTCTAGGGCATCGACTTGGCGTTCCTTGCCAGGGGCGTTGCGGGCGCGGTGGTCTGGCCCGGTGATGGTCCAAATAGTGGCTCGGGTGGGCAGGTCAAGGCCGTTGAGGTCGAGGGTGGCGGCCTTGTCGGTGGGGTTGACCACGCTTATGGTGAGGACTTTGCCGTCTTCCGACTTGGAGGCGGCGACGTCGAGGTGTCCGTGCGCGTCGACGGGCAGCTGCACGGGAATGGGCTGCCACTGGGCTCGGTAGAGCTTGAGGGCGATACCGGTGGTGGCGAATTCGGCTTCTGTCTTGGAAGTCTTGATACAGCCGATGACGTTGACGGTTTGGGCGTAGTTGGCGATTTGGATGAGATCGCTTTGGCGGTAGAATTCGTGCAGGGCGACGACGGTGCCGAGGGCGTCCTTGAGGTCGTAGACGCAGCCGAGTTCGCCATACTGGTAGTCGCGATGCCAGTAGTTCCACTCGTCCATGGCGATGGGCATGGTCTTGCCTTTGAGTGCCTCGATCTCGGGTTGGAGGCGGCGGTGCTCGTTGGTGATGCGGCGGATTTGGTCGCGCATGAGCACGACGTGCTCGAGGGTGGGCAATTCGCCTTGCTGGGTCCAAGGGGTTTGGCCGGAGTAGAAATGTTCGGAGATCATTTCCATGTGGTCGGCGGACTTTTCCATCATACCGACGGACCAGAGCTTGTTGGCCTCGGCTTGGGCGGGATCGTGATCCTTGTTGATCTGGTCGACGGCGCCGACTCCGATTAGAACGAGCTCGTCGTCCACGGCTCGCATAGCGTCGGCGACTTCGTTGTGCTTGAGAACGTAATGGTCGAGCTGCATGAAGCCGAGCTGCCAGGGGCCCCACATTTCGTTGCCGACGCACCAGTACTTGACGTTGTAGGGCTCGTAGTTGCCGTTGTCGACCCGCCACTGGCCGCCGATAGTATCGCCGGTAGCGTTGCAGTACTCGACCCACTGGGCGGCGGAATAGGCGTCGCCGAAGCCGGTGTTGGCGGCGATGGTGGGCTCGGTGCCGATTTCGCGGCAGAAGTCGATGAACTCGTCGGTGCCGAAGTCGTTGTGCTCGATGCCGGTCCAGGCTGGGTTTTTACGTGGAGGGCGGCGGTCGCGGTCGCCTATGCCGTCGCGCCAGTTGTAGCCGGAGACGAAGTTGCCGCCCGGCCAGCGGTAGATAGGGGAGTCGAGCTCCTTGAGGAGTGCGAGAGTATCGGCCCGCATGCCGCGGATGTTGTCAGCGGGCATGAGGGAGAGGGTGCCGACCAGGACGTGCCCGGAGGTGACCCCTACGGTGAGGCTCGCCTTGTCGCTGTCAGTGGAGGCGGTGAAGGTGTAGGGAAATTTTTGATACTCGCCTTCCGGCACGGTGAAGGTCGCGCTCTGGGCGTTCTTGCCTTGGGCGTTGGGGGATAAGCTGACTTCCACGGTGCTGCGTTCGGAGCCGGCGTTGCGCAGCCAAATGTAGCCGTCGTAAGATTGCCCGGAGACGATGGCGAGGTCGTGCTGGCGGATGGCGGTGCCGGCGGCAAGGGCGGGGGTGTACTGGCCGACGAAGGATTCGGCGGTGGTCATTTGCAGCCCAGTGGGGGCACCGAGGATTTGCCAAGGCGAGGCGCCGACCACGGGAAACTGGGTGTCTTGCAGGCTTTTGTAGGGATTGTAGTCTTCGGTTATGGGGAAGTAGAACTTGCGATCCTCCAGCATTTCGGCCCAGATTCCGCCGTAGACGCAGCGTCCGAGGTGCTCGATAAATTGCCCGTAGATGAAAGGGTTGATGGGGTCTCCCGTGTGGTCGAGGTCGATGGAAATAGGGGACGGGGATTCGTGGTGGTTGGGGTATGCCATGGGACTAAGCGCAGCCACTCCAAGGACCGCGAGGGTTTGGGTCAGTCGGTTCATTGCTGGTATTGGTTCGGTATAAGGGTAGGTATCGAAATCGCTCGCGAGCGTTCGACTGTAACCAATAAGCGCGCAAGCGTTGCAACCGCCAATTTAACAGAGGCTTTACTGTTAAGTAATTCTCGGATTGGATGTATGCGGAGGTGGAAGCACTCTGGTTTCACCGTCGCCGCTTCCTATTTGGCGATCTACCCTTACAATACCAACCCTGACCTTAAGTAATGAACTTTCGTCTTTTTGGCCTCGTGCCCATGCTAACTCGTTTTGTTGCACCCTCGCTGATGCTGGCGAGCGTTTTTCTCTCCGGCTGCGGAGGCGGTGGTGACTCCGCCGAAAAGAAGTTGAAAATTGGTTTCGCCCAGGTGGGTGCGGAGAGTGTTTGGCGAACGGCCAACACGGATTCCATGCAGAGGGAAGCAGCCAAGCGCGGCGTGGACTTCAAGTTCTCTTCGGGCGAGGGCAAGCAGGAGAACCAGATCCGAGCGATCCGCAGCTTCGTGGCCCAGGGAGTGGACTTGATCATTCTCTCTCCTATCGTGGAAACGGGATGGGACCCTGTCTTGAAGGAAGCCAAGCGCGCAGGCATCCCCGTTCTCTTGATGGACCGCGAAATCGAAACGTCTGACGAGTCGCTTTATGCGGCCTTCATCGGTTCCGACTTCGTGGAGGAAGGACGTCTAGCGGCGCGCTGGATGGTAGAGAACGTGAAGGGCGACAACGTGAAGATCGTGGAGCTGGAGGGGACTCCTGGTTCGGCTCCAGCCATCGACCGTCAAACCGGTTTCCGCGAGATCGTGGACAAGCACAGCAATTTCAAGATCATCGAATCGCAGAGCGCTAACTTCCGTCGCTCCGACGGCAAGGACTTGATGGAGTCCTTGCTCAAGCTGCACAGCGAGATCGACGTGGTCTACGCCCACAACGACGACATGGCGCTGGGGGCCATCCAAGCTATCGAGGCAGCGGGCTTGAAGCCTGGCAAGGACATCGTGATCATCTCGATCGACGCTATCAAGGAGGCGTTCGAAGCGGTGGTTGCAGGCAAGATCAACTGCATCGTCGAGTGCACGCCGCTCTTCGGCCCCTTGGCTTTCGACATGGCGGAAAAGATTCTTAACGGCGAGCCCTATGAGCGTCGCGTGGTCATGAAGGACAAGGTGTTCGACCAGACCAACGCGGCTGCCGCCATCGACTCTCGCATGTACTAAGATTTAGGATACGGGAGGATAGTGAATGCGATATGCCAGGGTTGTTGGTTCTTGGCCTTTCGCCTCGGAGGCATGCTCCCTCATGTGGGGGAGATCGACCTTAACCGCGTGACAGCCGCGGGATTCTGGACGAGACTTCGGGGCGTCGCGTACCTCGATTCCCGTGGGGAATCTGCGACAGATCGCGTGACAAGCACGCTCCCACAATAACTCGGCAGACAAACATTTCAATTATGAGTAACCACGCGACTCCCCTTCTTAAGGTCAGCGGGCTTTCCAAGCGTTTTGGAAGCGTGCAGGCTTTGTCCGACGTGAGCCTCGAATTGCGAGCGGGAGAAATCCACTCCTTGCTGGGCGAGAACGGGGCGGGCAAGTCGACCACCATCAAGTGCATCACAGGAGTGCACCGCCCGGAAACCGGGACGGTTGAGCTCAACGGCCAGGAAATTGCCCCGCGCAGCCCGCGCGAGGCTGAGCTGATGGGAATCGGTACGGTTTATCAGGAAGTTAATCTGCTGCCGAATCTTACGGTGCTGGAGAACATCGTGCTCGGCCGCGTGAAGACCAGCGCTTGGGGCAAGATCGACTGGAAGGATGCTCGCAAGCGGGCCAAGTCGGCCTTGAGCAAGCTGGAGATGGATATCGATTTGGACGCGACGCTTTCCACTCTGCCGGTTGCCATGCAGCAACTGGTGGCTTTGGCCCGGGCTTTGGAGGTGGATTCCAAGGTGTTGATTTTGGACGAGCCGACGGCGAGTTTGGACGAGGCAGAAGTCGAAAACCTGTTTCGCGTGATGAATCTGCTGCGCGACAAGGGGATAGGGATCATTTTTATTACGCACTTCCTGGATCAGGTTTTCCGCATGAGCGATCGCATGACGGTGTTGCGTAACGGACGTTTCATCGCTACGCGGGAAGCCAAGGGATTGAGCAAGCAGGACTTGCTACAAGACATGCTCGGCAAAGCGTTCGAGGAGATGCAAAGCCGCGGAGACGCCTTGGATGCGATTGCCGCGGATCGGGCCCAGCGGGAAACTCAACTCGAAGTGCGTGGTCTCGGGGCCCCGGGGATGATCGATTCGGTGGATCTCGAGCTGCGGCAAGGCGAGGTCGTCGGACTTGCTGGCTTGCTTGGTTCAGGCCGCACGGAATGCGCCCGCTTGATCTTCGGAGTCGACAAGGCGACTACTGGGACGGTGGACCTGAAAGGGCGCAGCATAAAGCAAGGTGTACCCAGCGAATCGATACGCGAGGGAATTATGTTAGCGTCCGAGGATCGCAAGGCAGAAGGAATCTTTCCTAACCTTACGGTTCGCGAAAATATGATGATCGCTCTACAGTCGCGTCGAGGGGCCTTGAATCCGGTGCCGCGCGAAGAACAGGACGCCATTGCGGAAAAGTACATCAAGGCGATGCGTATCAAGACTTCCGGGCCGGAGGCGAAGATCAAGGAGCTGTCCGGCGGCAATCAGCAAAAGGTGCTGCTGGCGCGCTGGTTGGCGGCGGAGCCGAAGGTGTTGATTTTGGACGAGCCGACGCGTGGCATCGACATCGGCGCTCGGGCGGAAATTGAGAAGCTCATCGAAACGCTAAGCGAAGATGGGCTCAGCATGATTATGATTTCATCAGAAATGGACGAAGAGGTTCGTTGCTGTCACCGTGTGTTGGTGCTGCGTGACCGGAAAGTGATCGGGGAGTTGCAGGGTTCTGCGATCTCTGAAAGTGAAATCGTGAGGAAGATCGCAGACCATGAGTGAGGCAGCAGAACCGACGGTATCGAAAAAGTCGCTACGGGACAATCCGCTAGTGTGGCCCTTGGCGGGCTTGGCGTTGGTCATCGCCTTCAACTTGGTGACGGGCCCCGAGTTTTTCTCGGTAAGCGTGCGCGACGGGCATCTTTACGGAAACTTGGTGGACATCTTTAGCCAAGGGGCTCGCGTCATGCTTTTGGCTTTGGGCATGACCCTTGTGATTGCCACGGGAGGAGTTGATCTCTCGGTCGGTGCCGTGATGGCTATAGGCGGAGCCTTGTGCGCGACGTTAGTGACCAACATGGGCTACGGACTTTATGCGGCTTTGCCTATCACCTTGCTGGTGGTGGGAGCCTTGGGATTCTTCAACGGAGCCATGGTGGTGGTGGGCAAGATTCAGCCCATCATTGCAACTTTGATTCTCATGGTCGCGGGACGGGGTGTTGCCTTGCTCATCACCGATAGCGATGTGGTGAAGATTCAGAACGAGGCCTTCTTGTATTTGGGAAAAGGTTACATCCTTGGAGTGCCTTTTTCGCTTTGGTTGGTAGCGGCGGTGTTCGTTGTCATGGCCATTTTGATTCGGAAGACGGCGCTAGGTCTGCTGATCGAAGCGGTGGGCGACAACGAACACGCGAGTCGATTCAGCGGTATCGAAGCGGGTCGGCTCAAATTGATCGTTTACGCGGTTTGCGGTGTTCTTGCGGGCATGGCTGGAGTGCTGGACGCGGCTTCGGTGAGCGCGGCGGACCCCATGCGGGTCGGCGAGCTTAAGGAGCTGGACGCGATTTTTGCGGTTGTGATTGGCGGTACGGCTTTGACGGGGGGGCGTTTCTTGCTCTTCGGATCCATCTTAGGCGCGATTTTGCTGCAGGCCCTTACTTTGACATTGTATAACGCGGGAGTGCCAGCGGCCGTTGCTCCGGTGCCCAAGGCGATCGTGATCGTGGGCGTTTGCCTGCTGCAGTCGGATCGTTTCCGCAAACAGATTTCCAACATTATCAAGATCGGAGGAAAGGCGTCATGAAGATTTCGCTACGATCCAATCCGCTATATGCAACGATCGGCGTACTGGCGTCGCTCTTCGCAATCGCGTCGTTCAGCTACGACGGCTTCTTCTCGCTTCGCGTCATCGCGAATCTGTTTACGGACAGTTCGTTCCTTGGAGTTACGGCTCTGGGAATGACGGTGGTAATTCTGTCGAAAGGCATCGACCTCTCGGTCGGTTCGGTCATCGGCTTCACAACAATTTTGGTAGCCTACCTCGTGCAGGATGCTGGGGTTTCGGTGCCGGTCGCTTGGGGTATCGCCTTGGTCGTGGGTGTCCTCTTTGGAGCGGGTATGGGAGCCTTGATCGTGCTCTACGATTTGCCTTCCTTTCTTGTGACTTTGGGCGGCTTGTTCTTCGCCAAGGGGATGGGCTTCGTGATCAGCAGCAGCTCGATCGGCATCCAAAACGGTTTCTACGATGCTGTACTCAATTTTCAGATACAGGTAGGCCCAGGCGCTTACTTGGGAGCGGGAGCATTGGCCTTTATCCTGTTTTTCGTGTTTTGTCTCTACTTGCTGAAGTGGACTCGATTCGGGCGCTACGTTTACGCAGTTGGCGGCAATGAGGATTCGGCTCGTCTGATGGGCTTGCCAGTAGATCGGGTGAAGATCGGCGTTTATGCGTTCAACGGCTTCTGTTCGGCGTTTGCAGGGATCTTGACGACGCTCTACATGGGTAGCGGCAATCCGTTGACAGGCGTAGGCATGGAGCTCGACGCCATCGCGGCGGTGGTGATCGGCGGAACGTTGCTGACAGGCGGCATCGGCGGAGCGACGGGTACTTTGCTTGGGGTACTGACCTTCGCGGTAATCCAGACCATCTTGAACTTCGACGGTCGCTTCAAGCCGGCCTTCTTGCGTATTGCCATCGCAGCCTTGCTGCTCGGCTTCATTCTGACGCAACGGGCGTTGGCTCGCGGCAAGGATTGATTGAGGGCTGACAGGAATGCATTGGTTTCGCCCTAGCCGCGATGTGAGCGGGAGTGGTGGTATGCTGATCCTGCAGCGCTGACGACGCGGAGGTCGTCCCTCCATTTTTGCTCGAACGGGAGGGACCGGTGCCACCCGGTCCGTATTGCAGGTTCTGTTTTTCCAGCAGAGTTTGAGCGAGGCTTAACAAGGAGGCACGGCAATGCGTGTGGGCGTAGCTGACGCCCGCGGAGCGGCCGTCCCACCTTTGGAGAGGAGGGCTGGATTGTTACGTTGTGGAATAGGGAGGCTTTAGCATTGCGGGCAGGTGGCATTGAACGCAGAAAGGGGCCCCGATGGATACGCTTTTGACGCTTCTTCGGGCTGTAGTGGGTGTGGTCGGCTTGTTGGCTTTGTGCTGGTGGTTGAGCGAAGACCGGAAACGGGTGAACTGGAAGCTGGTGTGCATCGGTATCGCGCTGCAGTTGGTTTTGGGACTGATGATCCTCAAGGTACCGCTGTTCCATGCCGCTATGGAGGGCGTTTCGGGGTTCTTCAACCGCTTGGTCGGTTTCAGTGACGAAGGAGCGGCCATGGTGTTTGGCTCCATGCCGACGGATGTGCCGGTGTTTGGCATCGCTTGGACGGTGCTGACAGCCATCGTCTTTTTCTCGGCCTTTTCGGCAATCCTCTATCAACTCCGGATTCTGCAGGCGATCGTGTTTGGTTTTGCCTGGCTCTTGAGCAAGGCTTTGAAGCTCTCCGGTGCGGAGTGCTTGGCGGCGGCGGCGAACGTATTTATCGGACAAACGGAGGCGCCCTTGGTGGTGAAGCCCTACTTGGCGAGGATGACGCGCTCGGAAATCAATTCTTTGATGACGGGTGGGATGGCCACGATCGCAGGCGGGGTGCTGGCGATCTACATGCGGCAACTCGGTGGCGACGACGAGGCGGCGCGGATCGCTTTTGGCAAGCATCTCCTGACGGCTTCCATCTTGAGCGCCCCGGCGGCGATGGTGGTGGCTAAGATCATCGCTCCGCAGACTCAAGATGTGGACGGCCAAGTCGCCTTTCCCAAGGAAAAGGAGTACGAGGGCTTGCTGGATGCGGCGACCAAGGGAACTTCGGATGGCTTGAAGCTGGCGCTCAACGTGGGGGCGATGCTGGTGGCGTTCACCGGCTTAGTGGCTTTGCTCAACTACATTATCGGAGCCTGGCTAGGAGAATGGACGGGTTTGAACGCTTGGGTGGCTTCTGTCACCGAAGGGCGTTTCGAAGCGTTCAACTTTAGTTTTCTGATTGGCGTGGTGAGCGCTCCTTTTGCCTGGTTGCTGGGGGTGCAAAGCGAGGATTTGTTGATTGTCGGGCAGCTGCTAGGCGAGAGGTTGGTTTTCAACGAGTTTTTCGCCTACCTGCACATGTCTCAACTGAAGGACGCTGGGGTGCTCACAGACGGCCACTCCATCTTGGTCCTGACTTACGCCTTGTGCGGTTTTGCGAATATCGCTTCCATCGGGATACAAGTGGGCGGGATTTCTGCCTTGGAAAGAAGCCAACGGCCGAATCTCTTGCGTTACGGATTTCGCTCATTGCTTGGCGGTATGGTCGCGTGTTATCTGACTGCCATTGTCGCGTCATCGATTCAGGGCAGTATCTGAGTTCGATATTATATGGAAAGCGCAAGCACCGCGGCATATGGAGGTTTGAAGTTTGATCGAGTTATATGAATAGGAAAAAAGTATACCTAGCGGGCGGCCTGTTTGACCTGCGTCACCTTGCGGGCAATGCGAAGCTCGGCGAGCAAGTCGGAGTTCAGTCAGGCGGGCGTTACGAAGCGTATTTGCCGCAGGACTACGAACCCGAGTCTCTGGGCGCGAAGGCGATTCGCGACAGCGACTTCAAGGGGTTGCTCGATTGTGATGCGGCGATATTTCAATATGACGGCACTGAGTTGGACTCTGGTACGGTGGTAGAGTTTATGGCGGCGAAGTTTGCGGATATTCCGAGTTTGCTGCTACGAACCGACTTTCGTCGAGGCGGCGATCGTAACGAAGAGCCTTGGAATCTGATGTGTAGTTTTTATCCGCGTACGGTATCGCTGGTAGCGGATGCAATGCACTTGTATGTGGAAAGTGGGCACGAACAGTGCGGAGGTGTCCTTGCGGCGGACAAGGCCTTCGTGACGCTCGGCAAGCGGGTCGTTGAAAAGTTGGACGAAGTGATGGCGCTGCCACCGGTCGACCTCGAAGGGGTAAGTCGACGCGAGGGCTTGGAAAAATTGTTAGGAGTTTAGGGAATGGTGGTGGTTCAGAAAACGCGACTTGGATTTTCTCGTGAGAGGGCGGGACAGCTTTTCCGGCTATGGGGTGACGTTTGGCCGGAAGCGGTCGAGGGCCCGTTGGAGGAAAGCCTTGAGCATTTCTTTCTCGACCGATCTGCGGACGAGCGAGGGCAAGCGGGGAGCGAACGGTTTCACTTGATCGAAGGGGACGCGGAAATTTTGGCTGTGGCTCGGAGCTTTGTCAGGTACGTCAAGTTTGACGCGGACGATGGGCAATGGCCAGTGTTGGCTCTGGCTGGCGTCTGTTCCAGTCCGGACAAGCGAGGCCGCGGATTTGGCCGCTTGGTGGTGGAAGATGCGTTTTCCCGGCTCGGACCCAAACTTCCTTGGTGCTTGTTCCAGACGGGAGTTCCGGAGTTCTACGAGAAGTTGGGAGCGGTGCGGGTTGACAACGCGTTCTTCAATTCGGATGCGGAAGACACGCAAGCGAACCCGTGGTGGGACCCGCATGTGATGGTGTTGAGCGCCCAGGAGAAATGGCCCGAGGGACGGGTTGACTTGTGTGGGCCTGCCTATTGATTGGGGCTATGGGGCGTAACTACATCGAAAAGCGAGTTATCAAGGCAGGCATCGCGCTGTGCGAGCGTCGTATCGATATGAAGGGTACGCCGATTACAGCAGACGATCTCAAGGACATCGAAGTGAAGACCTTTTCGCCAGTGTTGCAGGGCTTTTACATCGTGGTGGGATTGGCTTTTGCTGTATTCGGAATTTGGGTTCAAATCGAAACGCGAAGCATGATTCAATCAATCTTGCCGGTATTGTTTGGTGTTGGAAACGTAGCCTTCGCCTTGCATGGCCGCCCACGCAAAGTGCGGGAGATGGAGGGCGACTTGAACCTGATGGACCTGACCGCGGAGATCGTGCAGCGATTTGTTTCCAAGATGGATCCGAAGAGCAAGGAGTAGCCAGTGGCGGCTAAGTTGTTTGCAATCGACCGAGGGCTGTCTTTGAGTCGGAGGGTTTTCTATTTTCAGAGAGTCGATTTATGAAGGTTCACACCATTGAGATAGCCAGCGCGATCGAGCAAGAGCTGAAGAGCTTTTTGAAGGATTGGGGCGGCGGCTATCCGATGAAGTTCACGCGCTTCATCGATACGGGCGGGCGGCAAACGGATCTCTATGTCTATACCGCTGAACCGGGAGCGTCGCCTTGGATGATCGTACGCATCAAGTGCGTGATGAAGTCGGACCAGGGGGAGTGTATTCAGGTCTTTGTGAACGTAGCGGGCAAGCCGACCGCTCATGAGGAGACTTTGGTTTCGCCGGAGGTCTGGAAGTTGCCGGCTTTGGCGGACCGAGTTTTGACTTTCGCCAAGAACGACATGCTCGCAAAAGTTGCGGAAGGCGGGGATTCGCTGCCTGAGGGGGGCGGAGCGGGCAACTTGGGTTCCGGTTCCAAGGGCGAATTAGGAGAAGGCACTTCGAGCGACGACGATGAGGACTACGACGACCTCGATACCGCGGGCATTCTCGCTGGAGACGGTGGCGGAGCCAGCATGGATTTCAATCCGGAGGACGTGATCGCTCAGGCGAATTCAGGTAGCGAGGATGACGTCGACCCGAGCGACTTGATTGCCCAGATGAACGCTGAGGGCGAGGGAAGCGATGGTGACGACGTTGACGATCCGAGTTCCTTGATCCAGCAGATGAACGAAGAGTCGGACGAGGAAGAGGACAAGTAGCCGCAGCCCGGGTCATGCCCAGTTGGCAGCGTTCAGAAGCTGGCGACGACGCGATCGAGGGACGACTTGATCTCGGCGACGCTTTCTTTGAATTCGTCGACCGACAAGCCAGTGCGCGGCAGGTGATCTTGCCAGTTCTTCCAGTAGGAAGACTCGCCGTGCAGTCCTTTGCCGATGCGTTCCGCGATGCAGTTCGATAGGTTCAGCAAGTGGATGAGCGGGAAATGCCTTTGAGCCTCCTTGGGGGTGTATTGGTGTTGGATGGTTTGGCAGGTCTCCTCGGTGAAGTTCCAGGAGAGCAGGATGAATCCGGCCACGTTCGGGTTCGTGATTCCGAAGTTGTTTTGCTCCCAGTCGATGAGCGGCAGGTTAGATTCCGTATTGTAGCCCGGATACTGAGGGTCGTCTTTGACGCAGTAATCCAGGACCATCTTGCCCATGTTGCGCAGTAGCCCGATGGTGTAGGCTTCTTGGTCGTCGAGTCCGACCTTGCGGGCCATTACTTCCATGCCGATGCCGCAAGCGAGCGAGTTTTCCCACAGCTGGGAGCCGGAGATGTTGTACACGCGGTTGTGCTCGGCGAAAAGTTGCTGGGAGGCGGCGAAGCCGACGAGCTTGAAGAGCTCACGGAAACCGATGCGGTTGATGGCTTCGTCGAGGGTGTCTACGGAGGTGCCGAGGGAGTAGAGCGCGCTGTTGCTGAGGCGCAGCACGCTGGCGGTGAGGGCGGAGTCGGCATTCACCAGATCCGTGATGTCGCAAAGGTCCGTCATCGGATCACGCAGCAGCTTGCTCAATTTGCCGAAGATGCGTGGAGAGGAGGGCAGCAGTTTAGCGGCTTCCTTGAGCTCGGCGGGAGAGATTGTGTTCATCGGTGGCACTAGGGCTGATTAATCGGCGAAGAGCGCTTTATCTGTAGGTGAAGAGGAGAGGGATTGCTCTCAAAAATCGCAATTTGTGGGGACATTTACGAATTGGGTAAATTGTTGGGGGAGCCCGGGAGGATGGCCTTGAGTTTTAGCGGCGAGCGGGGATGCTTCCCGGCTATGGCTTTCGACTACGTTCTAGAGCGGGAACTTGCTTTCAATGAGACGGATATGGCGGGTATCGCCCACTTCTCAAATTTCTTCCGTTGGATGGAAGTCGCGGAGCATGGTTTCTTGAAATCCCTCGGAGTTGATCCCGTGGTGCAGGATCGGGACAAGTTCTGGGGCTGGCCGCGCGTGAGGGCGAGCTGCGAGTACCATTCGCCCCTGCGTTATGGCGATTGCTTCGAGGTGCATTTGTTCGTGAAGGAGATCAAGCAGAAGTCGGTGGTCTACTTTTTTCGAATTCGTAAACGTGAGGCGGACGGCAGCTACATCGCGGTAGCGAGAGCGGAAATGACCTCGGTCTACGCGGGCTTCGACGTGCCGAGCCAGTCCATGGCTGCCTTGGATCTCGAGCAGGACCTGCTCGGAAAGCTGGAGGAAGCGCCGGCCGAGCTGATGAAGTCGGCTCGCAACCAGCGTCCTGCTTGAAATGGAGGAAAGGCCTCAGGTTTCGGGCGCGGTGAGTACGCTTTCGCAACTAAGCGCTTGGAGCTTAGTGGTCTTTGGGGGATTGAGCTTGCTGTTGGTCTGTTTCTCCTGGAATTGGGCAGGGGCTTTGATCGGCATCGCTCTGCTGGGACACGGCATTGTGGAAGCCCGGCTTCGCGGACGATTTTTGCAAAATGGGCAGCGCGAGACGGGGAAAGGCTTGGCGTGGAATCAAATGGCCCTGTCCGCTAGCGTGCTGCTCTACCTTGCTTGGCAAGCGCTCGCCATCGATCGGGCGGAATTAGATGCCATGTTTGCGAGAGATCCGCTGCGGAGCTTGCTGCAGCAGATGCCGCCCGAGGTTGCGGATATGTTAAACCGGGACTTTCCGAAGCTGCTCGCCGGCGCTTACGGCATTGCGGGCTTGCTCGTGCTGCTGGGCTGCTTGGGGATGGCCTTAATGTACCTGAAGGCGGCGCGGAGATAGGGGGATCGGTTTGGCGCAGCGAGCGAGTCGCTCTGAGGGCGGTCGCGCAGCGGTCCTAGCGAAGCTCTAGAACTTGCGGCCGCGGGCTTGGATGATCTTGAGGTGCTGGGCTTGCACCTTGCCGCGTTGGAACTTGTTTTCGGCAAGCTCGTTAACGGTGTCCCAGTCTTCCTCGTCCGGCGTGAATTCCTCCCACTGCTCGAAGCGGCCTGCCTGGCGATGAAAGGTCAGCTTGTTTCCGAAGATTCGGGCTTCGATCTTGAGCTTGCCCAGCTCCGGGTCGCGTTTGTTCCATCCTATGGCTCGTGGCATGCGGGGGATTGAGCGCAACTCTTTTGCGGGGGACAACGAGAAAAAGAGGATCCAGGGGAAGCTATTGAGGTGGAAGGCGAAGGATGCTTGTCGGGAGTCGAGAAACGAAAAGCGGCTCCCTTGTTCGGGAGCCGCTGAAAGTTGCAAGAGTGTGTCCTGAGCCGAGAGGGCTTTACGAAGTTGGAACCTCTGCGATCGTCTTGAGGACGCGAGAGCAGATTTGGTATGGGTCGCCTTGCGAGTTTGGACGGCGGTCTTCGAGGTAGCCCTTGTAAGCGTCGTTCTTGACGAAGCTGTGTGGCACGCGGATGGAAGCTCCACGGTCAGCAACACCCCAAGAGAACTTGTCGATGGACTGTGTTTCGTGGAGACCGGTGAGACGGAGGTGGTTGTCTGGACCGTAAGCTGCGATGTGCTCGTCCTTGTTCTTTTCGAAGGCATCCATGAGCTTGAGGAAGTACTCCTTGCCGCCAACTTCGCGCATGAACTTGGTGGAGAAGTTGCAGTGCATGCCGGAACCGTTCCAGTCGCCTTGGAAAGGCTTACAGTGCCACTCTACGTCGATCTCGTACTTTTCGCAGAGGCGCATGAGGAGGTAGCGAGCTGCCCAGATGTCGTCCGCGCAGTTCTTGGAACCCTTGGAGAAAACCTGGAATTCCCACTGGCCCTTGGCGACTTCGCCGTTGATGCCTTCGTGGTTGATGCCAGCTGCCAAGCAAAGGTCGAGGTGCTCTTCAACGATTTCGCGAGCGATGCTGCCAACGTTTTGGTTTCCAACGCCACAGTAGTATTCACCTTGTGGGGATGGGTAGCCGTCCTTTGGCCAACCGAGTGGACGTCCGTCTTCGTAGAGGAAGTACTCTTGCTCGAGACCGAACCAGGTGTCCTCGTCGTCGATGATGGTCGCGCGGTGGTTGCTTGGGTGTGGCGTTTCGCCATCTGGCATCATAACTTCACAGAGAACGATGTAGGCATTGTCTCCGCGAGCTGCGTCTGGGTAAAACTTTACTGGCTTGAGCACGCAGTCAGAGCTGCTGCCTTCCGCCTGTTGGGTCGAGCTGCCGTCAAAGCCCCAGAGAGGGAGATCCTCGATGGTCTTGGGCGCTTCGTTGCCGAGGCGGGTTTTTCCACGAAGATTTGGCACGGGCGTGTAGCCGTCGAGCCAGATGTATTCGAATTTATATTTAGCCATAGATTTTTGATTATCGTATAGGGTTTGGAAGTCCCGGTTAGGAGTGGCAATTCCGTAGGAGTGGCGCCGCCATGGGACGGGTTCCGAAATCAGCAAAAGGTATGCCTAGTTTCAACAAATTTTACTTTTACCTTTCAAATAATCGATACCGTTCACACTTTTAGAAGCAAAGCTCAAATTCGATCATGCAAGAGATCAAAGATACGCAAAGGGCGGAAGTCCACATCGGCTTCGACGGTCGCGTCCACAAGAAGTACAAAGGGCAGTTGGCCAAGGAGCGTTACGAGAACGAGGTGCGGGTTCTTAAGTACTTGGAGGAGAAAGGCTGCGATTTCGTGCCCAAGCTGCTGGAGGCTCATCCGGATCAGCTCTACATCGTGACCACGAACTGCGGAAACATCGTGCACAAGATCAGCAAGGAGAAGGAGAAGTCGGTTTTCGCCGCTTTGGAGGCCTTCGGAGTGCGGCACGACGACGCGTTCATGAGAAACATTACCTACAGTCCTCACTTAGGAAAGTTTTGCGTGATCGACTTCGAGTTTGCAGTGATTTTGGAGACAGGCGAAGGCCTGACCATCAAGGAGGCCGAAGAGGCCAGAGGCGGCGATTATGAGCGAAAAGTCGAAGACTGAAAACGAGGACGAAAAGGAAGAAGCGCTATCGCTTTCTTGGACGGGATTGACCCATCCGGGGCGTTACCGGAAGAACAATGAAGATGCCTTCTTGGCAGTTACCTTCAATTCCGAAGGCATGCAGTATCTGGGCAAGAGCGGCACGGCGGACATGGATCGCGGTGACTTCGTTTTTGCGGTCAGCGACGGGATGGGAGGTGCGAACGCCGGCGAGTTCGCGAGTCGCGTTGCGGTACAGAAAATAGCAGAGCTTCTGCCCAAGACCTTTAAGCTGGGAGCCTATGGCTTGCAGCGAGGCTTTACGGACATCTTGACCGAGCTTTTTCAACGTATCCACAAGGAAATGACGCAAATGTCGGTCTACTACGAGGAATGTCGCGGCATGGGCGCGACCTTGAGCCTCGGATGGATGTCGCCAGGCTGGATGCATTTCTGCCACATTGGCGACAGTCGCATCTACTATTTCCCAAAGGACGGCGGTAGTCGTCAGCTCACCGAGGACCACACGCATGTGGGCTGGCTGTTTCGGTCGGGCAAGATCAACGAACGCGAAGCTCGCACGCATGGCGAACGCAATTTGCTGCAGCAGGTTTTGGGCGGAAAGTGCCTCAAGATCGATCCGCAAGTTGGCTCGGTAGGCATCGAGTCGGGCGACCGTTTCGTTTTTTGCTCGGATGGCGTCACGGACGGAATCTGGGATCGTCGCGTGGAGGAACTTATTCGCAACCCGCCGCCGCGTTTTGCTGACTTGCAACCAGCGAATCGCCTGGTGCAAGACGCGCTCGAGGAATCGGGGCGCGACAATATCACGGCAGTCGTAGTGGAGGTTCAGTAGCCCAATGAAGCAGGTAGAAGTTTATGGCAGCCAGCTTTGCCCTTATTGCCACAAGGCCAAGGCCTTCCTGAAAAAGCACAAGATCCCTTTCAAGTGGAAGGAAGTCGCGATGGTAGCTGGCGTGAAATTGCCTACCAGCAACTTCAAGGAGATGAAACGTCGCTCCAGCGGACAGACGACTGTGCCGCAAATTTTCGTAGACGGGAAGCATTACGGAGACGAAGATACGCTTTTCGCGGACGAACGTAGCGGCAGGTTGGATACAGTCTTCCGGTAGGCAGGGCCGTCGCCTTTGGAACCCGTGAAGCGGTAGCTCAAGATTTTTGAGATGTCTGCGGAGGTTTCATTCGGATAGAGGTCCAAGCCGTGATCGGCGGGTTTGGCCTGCCCCGCCCAGTTCGGAGGCGGCATAGAGCCGACGAAACCTTGCCTTCGAGGAAAAGTGAGGTATTTCAGTTGGCATGGCGTCGGATTCTCTAAGCGCGTGGAAGCGATTCAAATCTAAGCCCTACTGGCTTGTCCCGTTGAGTTACTTGTTGCTGGGAGTTGTTTGGATTGCGGCATCGGACTTCGTTGTGGAGGCGCTTGCTCCGAACGCGGCCACGCTGAGCTTCTTGCAGACGATCAAAGGGTGGGCTTTCGTTTTGGTGTCGAGCGCTCTCATCTATTTTTTAACTCGTAGGTCGTACAACGATATGAAGGCTTCCGAGGATACGAAGCGGGAGCTATTCCGCAGCACCGTGAGCGCTTCGGACCACATCTTGTTGAACTATCTGAACCAGATGCAGATGGTTCGAATGGAGGCAGAGGAGTGCGAAGGATTCAGCAGGGAGGTACTGGAACTCTCGGATCAGATCAGCAAGGAGACGGTGGAGGAATTGAAGAGTCTTGAGAATTTGAATACAGGATCTGCCGAGGATATCGACGCATTTATCGAGCGAAGGATCAGGGAGGCGAGGGAAGCTGTAGAAAAGTCAGTCAAGGGGGAGGAGGAGAGCTAGTCGCCTTGAGAGAGGCAAGTTAGAGAAATTCTAAGCAGAAACGGTGGATGTGCTTTGTTTCTCATTCGCTCGAGAGGGGCTGGAGATCCCTAATCGAATATCCTGCATTGCGGCGTGGCGCGAGCGCCAGCCCTACGCTCGAGAGGGGGCTCTCCGCTTAATGGTGACGAAGTAAAAAAGCCGCTCCTCGTTGGGGAAGCGGCTTTGAAATCTGGATACGTTTGGCTCGTTTAGCGGACGATCATCTGGTCGACGGTACCGCCGGCGGGGATCATTGGGAGCACGTGCTCGTCGTAAGGGGTGATGATGTCGAGTACGAAGGCTTCCTCGCTGTCGAGCATCTCCTGGATCGCATCCCGCAGCTCGCTCTTCTTGTGCACGCGGCGACCGGGAAGACCGAAGCCTTCAGCGATCTTGACGTAGTCTGGATAGAGTCCGCCGAGATTTTCGGGAGTGCCGATATTGTTCTCGTCGCCGAGTATGGTGTTGCCGCGAACGCTGTTGTAGAAACGGTCTTCCCACTGTACCACCATGCCCAGGTGCTGGTTGTTGAGGATCATGGCCTTAGCGGCGATCTTCTCGATCTTGGCGGTGGCGAGTTCTTGCACGTTCATCGCGAAGGAGCCGTCGCCGTCGATGTCGATGACGTGGCGTTCCGGGCGAGCGACCTTGGCTCCGAGGGCGGAGGGGTAACCGTATCCCATGGAACCGAGTCCGAGGGAGGAGATGAGGCTACGTGGGTGGTTGAAATCGTAGAATTGGGCGGCGAACATCTGGTGTTGGCCGACGCCTGTGGTGATGATGGCTTCGCCCTTCGTGAGCTCCATGAGCACCTCGACGGCGTGCTGCGGTACGATGTGTTCGCTCTCGTTGTAGGAAAACGGGTAGTCGCGCTTCCATTCCGCGCACTGGTTTTGCCAAGCTTCGAGGTTTGGTTTCTTGAAACCCTTTTGGTCCATCAACTCGTTCATGCGGCCGAGGGCGTGCTTGATGTCCGAGACGATGGGGTGGTGGACGATCTTGTTCTTGTTGTGCTCGGAGGGATCGACGTCGATGTGGACGATCTCTGCTTGTGGCGCGAATTTGGATACTTCGCCGGTGATGCGGTCGTCGAAGCGAGCTCCGAAAGTGAGGAGCAGGTCGCTTTGATGGACGGCCCAGTTTCCGTAGGCGGAACCGTGCATGCCGAACCACTTGAGGGAAAGCGGATGGGTTTCGGGGAAGGAACCGGCGCCCATCAGGGTCGACGCTACGGGAATGCCGGTGCGCTCCGCGAATTCGGTGAGTTCCTTGTGCGCTTCTGCCGCTACTACGCCGCCACCGAAGTAGATGACCGGACGCTTGGCGTCTTCGATGAGATTGAGCACGTTCTCAAGCTCGCGGTCGCTAGCCTTTTGGGGGAGCTTCGCTTCGCGGTAGGGAACCTCTTCGTCGCTGAGCCAAACGGGATTGACCTTGGCTTGCTGGACGTCCTTGGGGATGTCCACCACGACTGGGCCGGGGCGTCCGGTGGTGGCGATCTTGAAGGCTTCCTTCATGATCTTCGGCAGGTCATTCGGGTCGAGCACGAGGTAGCTGTGCTTGACGACGGGGAGCGTCATGCCGAAGAAGTCGGTCTCTTGGAAGGCTGCCTTGCCGATGAACTTTGAATAGACTTGGCCGGTTATGCAAACGAGCGGCGTGCTGTCCATGAACGCATCGGCGATGGCGGTCATGAGGTTGGTGGCTCCGGGGCCTGAAGTGGCCATGCAGACGCCCGCTTTGCCGGTGACGCGAGCGTACCCCTCCGCTGCGAAGGAACCGCCTTGCTCGTGGCGAGGAAGGATGGTGCGGATGTCGTCCTTGCGCTTGGCGAGGGATTGGTGCATCTCGAGCGAAGCTCCGCCTGGGTAGGCGAAGATGACGTCGACGCCTTCGCGGATCAGCGCCTCGACGACGACGTCGGCACCGTTCATTTGTTGCGTAGCAGCGGTCTTGTCAGGGGAAGGTTTGAGATCTTGATTTGCGCTCATTGTGTTTAGTTCCGGCTGTATTTGGAAAATGGATGCGACTCAGGAGGCGGCTTCTTTGATGGGCACGATCTTGCCGTCGGCGATATCTTCGTCGGTCACTCCGATTTTGCGGAAGCGAGCGTAACGTTGTTCGATGCGCTCCTCGGGGGTGAGTTTCTTGAGCTCTGCAAGCTGGGCTTCAATGGCTTCCTTAAGCGTTGCGGCAGCTCCGTCGGGGTCGTTGTGGGCGCCTCCGACGGGCTCCTTGACCACGCCGTCCACGATACCGAGCTTTTCGATTTCGGTGGCGCCGAACTTGAGGGCCTTGGCGGCTTCGGGGGCCTTGGCCCGATCCTTCCACAGGATAGCGGCGCAGCCTTCAGGGGAGATGACGGAGTAGTAGGCGTTCTCGAGGATGAGGATCTTGTTGGCGACGGCGATGCCGAGGGCTCCGCCGGATCCGCCCTCGCCGATGACGGTGGAAATGATGGGAGAGCCCATGAGGCTCATCTCGCGGAGGTTGACGGCGATGGCCTCGGATACGTGGCGTTCCTCGGAGGCGACGCCGGGGTAGGCGCCTTGAGTGTCAACGAAAGTGATGATGGGCATGTCGAACTTGTCGGCCATCTTCATGAGGCGCAGGGCCTTGCGGTAGCCTTCTGGGTAGGGGCTGCCAAAGTTGTGCTTGAGCTTTTCGCGGGTGGTGCGGCCCTTGTGTTGGGCGATGACCATGACGGATTCGCCGTTGAGGAAGGCGGTGCCGCCGATGATGGCGCGGTCGTCGCGGAAGGCGCGGTCGCCGTGCAGCTCTTGGAATCCGGTGAAGATGCGCTCGATGTAGTCGTAGGCGTAGGGGCGCTGCGGGTGGCGAGCCAGCTGGACGCGCTGCCAAGGAGTCAGGTTGCTGTAGATGGACTTCTTGGTCTCGGCTATCTTCTTCTCGATTGCCCGGATCTCCTTAGACAGGTCGATATTGTTTTCAGCGGACAGCTGGTGCAAGTGCTCCATCTGCTCGATTAGTCCGCGAAGCGGCTGTTCGAAGTCTAGTGCGTAGTTGTTGTCCATAGGCCTATCCCGTGAAAAGGGGTGGAATGTGGGTGTTATCTCGATAATGTCGAGGCTTTAACGAAGGTCGTCTGGGAGTGTGAAAATGCGTGGGTCCGAGAGCCTAGGAGAGGTCTGCTTGGTCCGCGTGGGCGTCGGGATTTTGGATTTGGTCCTTCCAGCTGGCCATGCGGGCTTGGGCTCCGAAGTGCTCGGCTTTCTCCTTGGATCCTTTTTCGAGCCAAATTCTTGAAAGGCTGGTGTTTACGTAGAGGTCGTCCGGGCGAAGCCCATGGGCTTTCTCTGCCGCTTCGAGGGCCTCGTCGTAGCGTTTCTCCGAGTAGAAGATTTCGCAGAGGGCGTGCCATGCTTCGAAGGCGTCGGGGGACTCGGCAAGGGCGGCTTGCAGCTTGGCGATGCCGGTTTCTGCGTCTCCCATAGTGAAGTCGAAGGTCGCGTCCTCGACGATGTTTGAGATCGGTGCTTTTTGGAATTCGCCCATGGGGAATGTTTATTCAGGAATTGAAAATCGTCTGCAGAGTACACGATGCGGAATCGCTTGTCAAAGGATGAGCATGGCGTCTCCGTAGCTGAGGAAACGGTATTTTCGTTCGATCGCTTCCGCGTAAATGGCTTTCAGCCAATCGATTCCGCTCGTGCCGTGGGGATCGAGAAAGGCGGATACGAGGCAGAGCAAGGTGGAGTTTGGCTGGTGGAAATTGGTGATGAGGGCGTCGACTCCGAGAAACTGTCTTGGCGGGTAGATGAAGATGGCGGCTTCGCTTACGAAGTTGCCGGGAACGATGCGGTCGCTTTTGGCGAGGTAGTCTTCGACGCTGCGCACGCTGGTGGTGCCTATGCAGACCTTGCGGCGTCCGCTGTCGTCGCGCAGGGCGGACTGGGTGGATTCCGAGATTTCGTAGATTTCGCGATGGATTTGGTGGTCCTCGATGCGCTCGGTCTGCAGCGGCTTGAAGGTGCCCATGCCCACGTGCAGGGCCAGGTCGTGAAAGGTGGCCCCTTGCGCTTCGAGTTGGGCGACGATCTTGGGGGTAAAGTGCAGGCCAGCAGTAGGGGCTGCGGCGGCTACGGATTTTTCGGCAGAGGCGTAGATGGTTTGGTATCGCTCCTTGTCGGCTTCGTCGCGTTGGTCGGACCTTTCGCGGGCGATGTAGGGAGGGAGCGGCATTTTTCCGAGCTCGTCGGCGAGAGCTGCAACGGAGCTGTGGTTGGCGAGCTCGAAGCGGACGCGGTATTCTGCGTTGTCGTTCTTTTCCTCGACGAAGGCCTGGAAGTAGCCGTCGCGAGCGAAAGAGGAGCCGACGGGAAGCTTCTTCCCGGGGCGAAGGAGGGTCCACCACTCGAGGCCGTCGTTGGAGGCTGGCCGGAGCAGCAAGCACTCGGCCGCTCCACCGGTAGGTCGCTGGGCGAAAAGCCGTGCTGGCAGGACGCGAGCGTTGTTGCGGAAAAGCGAGTCTCCGTCTCCGAGGTAATCGGGCAGGTCGGAGAAGTGTCGATGTTCGATGCGGCGCTCCTCGCGATGGACTACGAGCAGGCGGGACGCGTCGCGTTGGGCCGCTGGCTCTTGGGCGATGCGGTCCTCGGGAAGGTGGTAGTCGAAGAGAGAGCTGTCCATAGATCGGGCGAAGGTGCCGGAAGCTGTCCGGACACAAAAAAACGACCAGGGCCTTGGTCGCTTTTTTTGAAAAGAAAAATGGTGGTGGGAACAGGATTCGAACCTGTGTAGGGTTTCCCCAGCAGATTTACAGTCTGCCCTCGTTGGCCGCTTGAGTATCCCACCGACCGGTGAAAGGCCGCCTAGAGTCCCCGTTTTGAATTAAAGATCAAGTGTAAATTTGAGAAAATTTCCTCTTCCCGTTTTTCGCGCTTTCCGAGCGTCGGAATTGTCAGAGCAGACCAGATTCTTGAAAGCTGTAATATCCACGGGAAAGCGGGTCGTGTTCTGGGTTTCCAACTACAAGATGGTCGAGAAGGTCGATGCCGACGATCTTTGCGGACTCGCGCAGTTGTCGAGTGACCTTGATGTCCGCGGCGCTGGGAGAGGGGTCGCCGCTGGGATGATTGTGGGCGCAGATCACGGCGGAAGCTCCTTGGCGAATGGCTTCGCGGAATACTTCGCGCGGGTGCACGAGACTGTTGCTGGCGGTGCCGGAAGTGACTTCGACTTTCTTGATAAGCCGGTTCTTGCGGTTCAGGCATAGGGTCCAGAACTTTTCGATTTCCAGGTTTTGGGTGTCTTGTCTCATGAAATCGAATACGAGGTCCGGGCTATCCAGTATGGGAGCGGTTACGGGGGAACGTTCCCGTACGCGCCGGCATATTTCAACGATGGTGATAAGTTGGAGGGCTTTGACTTTGCCGATGCCTTTGATGGCGCGAAATTCCGCGTCGCTCCATTTCAGCAACCCATTGAGTGAGCCGGATTCCTGCAGGATTTCTGAGGCCACGCTGAGTACGTTTCTTCCTTTGCTGCCGCTGCGCAGGATCATGGCGAGTAGCTCGGAGTCGCTGAGACTTTGGGGGCCTTGGCTTTCGAGGCGTTCTTGTGGGCGTTCGCTGACCGACAAGTCGGCCAGCCTCGGGGTGAGGTAAGTTGAAGAGGGCATGGAGAGGTGGATTTGTGAAGTGAAGCGAAGGGTAACAGGCTTCGCTGTGGAGGAGTAGAACGGTTGAGGGGGCAGGAGACAAGTCTCGGGGCCTTGATCGCGGCGCTCCTTCGATAAACAGGGGCTTCGACAAGGCCGCTTCCCGCAAATCGGGATGTGCGGACGGGGTGAAACCCGTCCCTCCACAAAAAACGCGAGCCGGTGAAGACTCGCGTTCTGGGAAAGTGGTTCGCTTTTGTCGCTTAGTTGAAGCGGCGCACGTAGCCGTCGCGGCGTAGGCGTTCGAGGAATTTGGCTTCGGCCTCGCTGGCCATTTGGGTGATGAGGATGTCCTCGATGTCGGCGCGCACCTCTGGGAGCGGAAGGTAGCCTTCTGGGCGGTGTTCCTCGGAATAGAGGATGAAGAGGTTGTTCTTGATGAAGATCGGCTCGCTGAATTCGCCTTCCTTGAGGGCAAAGGCCGGACCGCTGAGTTCTTCGATCAAGGAGCCGCGCGTGACCCAGCCCCAGTCGCCGCCTTTCTTCGCCTTGGCGTCGTTGCTGTATTTTGCGGCGAGCTCGTCGAAGGCGAAGCCCATTTCCAGCTTTTCGTAAATTTCGTCAGCGGTTTGCTTGAGCACCTCGTCGCTCTCGTCGGCAAGCTTCGTTAGGCGGATGAGTCGCAAGTGGAGAGCTTCCTCTTGAAAGAACTCCTGCTTGTACTCCTTGTAGAATTCCTCGATGCGCACCGGACTGACGATGGAAGCGGACTTGCGCATCTTGCTGCGCATGTAGTTCACAATGATCTCTTCCTTGATCATGGTGCGGTGCTCCTCCGGCGTCTTGCCGATCGACTTGAGGTAGTCCAAGTAGAGGGAGCGTTTGCCCTCGAACTTGGTGATGATGGTTTCCTCGATTTCGTTGTCTACGAAGCTGGCTGGGATTTGGCCCTTGTCCTCGTAGAACTGCTTCACGATGAGGACGTTGTCGGTGAGGTTTTGGATAATCTCAGCCTCCATCTTCTCGATGGCCTGACGGAATTTCATGGGGTCGCCGCCGGAGTCCTTTTGGATGGAGGGCAGGTAGGGTTCGAGTTCGCGTCGCACTTCCTCGACGGTGATGATCTTGTCCTCGGCGATGGCCGCGATGCTGTTGGCGAGGCGCGCCCCCTTGGGCAGCTTCTGGGCTGTGGTGAAGGCGAGCGGAATGAGTAGGGTGAAAATGAGAGTCGCTTTTTTGATCATATGACTTGGGATCGGCGTGGGCCTATCGGGGGTCTCTAGGCAAATTGTTTAAGAAGACAAGGATTTCGTTCAACCGCTTCAAGGCATTATTAGAGTTCAAGCGGGGGAATCGGCTGCCGCGTTTGATATAGTCCGATTCTCGACCGCGATAGATGCGGCATTTCAGGCGATTTCCTTGAGTCTCGACCGAGTGAATATGCTTTTGTTCCGCGAGGCAACGCACTTCCGTCAGTCTCAGCAGGGCTTCCACTTCTGTGGGGAATTTTCCGAAGCGATCGGTGATGGCTTCGCGGATTTCCCTAACCTGTCTGGGACTGCCGGCGAGGGCGAGTTGGCGGTAGAGGTCGATGCGGAGGCGCGTTTCGCTGATGAAAGTGGCGGGAATGCGGGCTTGGACAGGCTCGCACATGCCTTCCTTGAGGTCGAGGCGCTTCAAGACGGTGTACCCGTCCTCGTGGCGATTTGCCTCCTGCATGTTGCCTTCGCCCTGGTAGACGAAGTCGAGTTTCACGTTTGCTCGGATCTGGGTGGCGGAGGCGTCGCCTTTGAGTCGGGCCACGCTTTGCTTGAGCAACTGGCAGTAGAGCTCGAAGCCCACGCCGACGATGTGCCCGGATTGCTCGCTGCCGAGCAGATTGCCGGCGCCGCGTAGCTCGAGGTCGCGCATGGCGAGGCGGAAACCGGCGCCGAGCTGGTTGTGCTGGCGAATGGCGGCGAGGCGCTTGCGGGCTACGTCCATGAGCCGCTTGTGCTTGTGCAGCAATAGGTAGGCGTAGGCCTGGCGTTTGAAGCGGCCGACGCGTCCGCGCAGTTGGTAGAGCTGGGAAAGGCCGAAGCGGTCGGCCCCTTCTATAATGATGGTATTGCAGTTCGGGATATCGAGGCCGGACTCGATGATAGTGGTGCAGACTAGGAGCTGGTACTTTTGGTTGACGAAATCGAGCATCACGCGTTCGAGCTTCTTCTCGTCCATTTGCCCGTGTCCCACTCCAATGGATACTTCCGGCAGCAGCGCTCGCAGCTTAGCGGCCGTGCTTTCGATGGATTGGACTTGGTTGTGCAGGTAGAAAACCTGTCCGCCGCGGGCTATTTCGCGACGCACGACTTCGGCCACGAGGTCGTCGTCGTAGCTTTTGACAATGGTTTGGATGGGTTTGCGCTCTACGGGCGCGGTTTCGATGACGCTCAGTTCGCGGGCGCCGGTGAGGGCCATGTAGAGGGTGCGCGGAATGGGGGTGGCGGACATGGTGAGGATGTCCACGGTGGAGCGCCATTCCTTGAAAACCTCTTTGTGCTTTAGTCCGAAGCGTTGCTCTTCGTCGATGATGACGAGCCCCAGCTCCTTGAAGGAAACGTCCTTTTGCAAGACGCGATGGGTGCCGATGAGGATGTCGACTTTTCCGGCGGCAGTGGATTGCAGAATCTTCTTTATCTCGGCCGGCTTGCGGAATCGGCTGACGAGTTCTACGACGATCGGGTAGCCCGCCATGCGGTCGCGGAAATTGAGGAAGTGCTGCTGGGCGAGCACGGTGGTGGGGACTAGGATTACCACTTGCTTGCCGTCCATGACGGCCTTGAAGGCGGTGCGAATCGCAACCTCGGTTTTGCCGAATCCTACGTCTCCGCAGATGAGGCGGTCCATGGGGACGGGCTTTTCCATGTCGGCTTTCGACTCGACGATGGCTTTGAGCTGGTCGGGCGTTTCCTTGAAAGGAAAGGAGCCCTCGAATTCCTTTTGCCATTCGGAATCGGCGGCGAAGGCATGTCCGCCGCCGCTGTCCCGCTTGGCTTGCAGTTCCAGAAGTTTTGCGGCGAGGTCGAGGGTGGCGCGTTCGGCGGCTTCGCGGGTCTTGCCCCAACGGTTGGTTCCGATGCGTCCCAGCTTGGGTCGTGTCTTGGAGATGCCGACGTAGCGGCTGATCAAGTGGGATTCCTGTAGGGGGATGTGCAGGACTACGCCTTCGTCGAATTCGAGGGAGAGGACCTCGCGTTGTTGGCCCTGCATGTCCACCGTGGTGATGCCGCGATAGAGGGCGATGCCATGCTGGAGGTGGACGACGAATTCCCCGTCTACCAGTTCCGCGAAGTCGAGCAGCTGGTCGACTTGCGATTGGGTGACAAGAGCTTTGCTTCGAGTGGGCGGCTTGCGGCCACGGCGTCGGCCGAAGAGTTCTGTCTCGGTGATGAGGACGCAGCCTTTTCTGCCTTTCAGTTGCGGCCAAGCGAGTTTGCCGAGCTTGGGGCGGTGGTGGATGCGGAACCCTTGATTGAGGTCGCCTTTCCAAAAGGTGAATTTGATTTTCTTTAGCTGGGCGGACTCTTCGATGATCTCCTGGAGGCGGTTCTTGTCGCTATCGTTCGGAAGCACCACGATGATCTCTTCTCCTCCATTACTCCATTTTTGTACCTGATCCAAAAACTGGATACGTGCGGATTGCTCGTCGGCGAGGCGTTCGTCGGCCAGTTTTGCGTTGTCGGGAAGCGGGCGGTAGAAGGACAGGGATTCCGCTTCGAAGAGGTCGGTTTCAGCAGTGGGGTCCTCGCCCGTATCGAGGTCGAGGTCGGAAAAAGTGGCCCACTTGTCGGGATGGGAAGAGCGAAGGTCCCTCAAGCGGATCCATGCTTTGCCAATGTTGTGGTCGTGGGCTTGTTCGAGGACGGAGTCGAAGGACTCGAGCAATTGGTCTGGTTCGACGATGGCCCAAGCGGTTTGTTTTGGCAGGTGATCGGCTATTCCGTTTTGGGCAATGGAAAGTTCGAGGGTGGGGGAGGCGTCTATGGCGACGCTTTTAACGCTAGCGCCGGACCGCTGGGTGACTGGGTCTAGTTCTTTTATGGCGTCGATCTCGTCGCCGAAAAAGTCGATACGGTAAGGTTTGTCGGCGGAAATTGGATACACGTCGATAAGTCCGCCACGTCTGGCGAATTGGCCGGGGGCCTCGCAGAGCCCTTCGCTGTCGTAGTCGAGTGACTGCAAGGTATCGACCAGCTTTTCGAAGTTGTGGGTTTCGCCGGTTTTGAGAACGATCTGGGAGGCCGCCAATTCTCGGGCAGCAGGCACGGCTTGGGCGAGAGCCCTAGGCGTGGTGGTGAGGACAAGCGAGCCTGAGTTTTGTCTTATGGCGGCGAGGGTTGCGATGCGTTCGCTGCCGGTTTCGAAACGTTCGATCGGGCTGTCCTCGTCTTCGTTGAGCTCGGATTCCTCTGGAAAATAGAGGAAGCGGGCGGTCGCTTTTTCGCCTCGAACTTGCTGGTGGAAATAGGCGAGGTCGGCGTTGAGCTGCTCGGCGAGACGGGCGTTTTTGACGACGACGATTGAAAGTTCGGATTGGTTCGCTTGTATCCAATCTTCGATGATGGGGGCGACCGCTTCCTCGCTCACGCCGATCTTTTGCTCCCAACGATCGAGGCTGGAAGGCAGGAGAACTGAGCTTTGGCTGCTGGAAGTATCGTGCACGGGGTAGATGACGATGTGGGCGGCGGATGGATTGCGTGCAGCGGATGCCCGCAGAAATTACCTGTTTTGGGGGCTTTCGAGCTTGGCGATGGCTTCGATGGCGGCTTTCTCGGCGGCCTCTTTTTTGGTGCGCCCTTTGCCGCTGCCGAGCTTCTCGTCGTTGCAGTAGACGGCGATTTCGAAGATCCGCTCGTGGGCCACGCCTTTTTGCCCAGTCGTTTCATAGCGGAGGGCATTGTTTCCGTGCACGGGTTGGATGAGCTCCTGCAGCTTTCCCTTGGGGTTGGAAATAACGCCCTTGGCAGTAGGCGCTGTATCCAAATAATTGTAGAGACCCAATACGATCTTGCGCGAAGTTTCGAAGTCGGAGTCGAGGTAGATGGCTCCAATGAGAGCTTCGAAGGCGTCGCCGAGGGCAGAGTCGCCGTCCGCCACGCCAGCTTGTCTGTCCTTGGGCTTGAGGATGAGGTAGTTGCCTAGATCCAGCTCGCGGGCGATGTTTGCCATAAAGTCGCCGCGCGCGTAGCCGGAGCGGAGGGCGGTGAGCTTTCCTTCGCGGTGCTTGGGAAACTTTTCGTAGAGCTTCTCGGTAAGCACCAGTTGGATGACGGAGTCGCCAAGGAACTCGAGGCGCTGGTTGTTCTTCAGCTGGTCCTTGGTGTTGAGGAGGAAGGAGGGATGCGTGAGAGACTGGTAGAGCAGTCCCTTGGTCTTGAAGGTGTAGCCCAGTGCGCTCTCGAGCTTGCGAACTTTCGCCTCGGAGAGCTCGGTGGCGTGCTTGCTCTTGCGGGCTGCTTTCTTGTCAGAATCTTTGGATACGGACTTGATAAGGCGCTTAAGCTTGGAGGCTACCATAGGAAAGAGTGAAGAGAGGGAATTGAGGAGCGACTGTTCGCTCCTCGTTGGCGTGCCTACTTTTTCTTTAGATCGAAACGCTTGATGATCTCCTTGGCCAAGTTTCGGTATGCGGTGGCTCCGGGGTTGGACTTATCGTACTCGAAGATCGTTTGTCCGAAGGAAGGTGCCTCGCTGAGGCGCACGGTACGGGGGATGACGGTGTCGAAAATCTGCTCCGGCAGGTTGGTGCGCACTTCTTCCACGACTTCTCGTGAGAGGTTGGTGCGCATGTCGAACATGGTCATGATGATGCCGCCGACTTGCAGGTGGTCGTTGACTCCCGCATCCTTGAGGCGGTCGACGACGGAAAGGATTTGGCCGAGTCCCTCGAGGGCGAGGTATTCGCACTGTAGGGCGACGAGAAGATAGTCCGCCGCTGCCAGGCTGTTCATGGAAAGCATGCCCAGAGCGGGCGGGCAGTCGATAACGACGGCTCGGTACTCTCCGGAGTCGAAAAGGGGAGCGAGGGCTTGCTTGAGCTGGAGCAGATAGTCCTCGCGTTGGGCGACTTCGATTTCGGCGGCGGCGAGGTCCATCTCGGAAGTGAGAAGCGAGAGGTTCTTGCGGCCGGTTTCGACGACCATGTCCTCGATTTGCCCTTCGCCGAGGAGCACGGGATAGACGCTGCGCCCCTCTAGCTTGTCGATGCCGAGGCCGCTGGTAGCGTTGGCCTGCGGATCGAGGTCGATGAGCAGGGTGGGAACCTTTTGGTCAGCGAGAGCTGCGGCGAGGTTGACTGCGGTGGTGGTTTTGCCAACGCCGCCTTTTTGGTTGGCGATGGTGAATACGGTAGTGGAGGCCATAGGATTTGTTGCCTGTGTATGAGGCAAAAATCCCGATTGGCAATGGTATTGGCAAGTTGCTTTCGAATGAAGAGGCTCCCGCAGGGCGGGGCGGGTGGGAGCGGTCCCTCCAGCTATTGGCTTACAGGGGTGACGCCTTTTTTCAGGATGATGTTTCCGTACTTGGCGGTTTCGCCGGTCATCACTACGGCGTAGGCCTTCTTAGCTCGCTCGTAGAAAGCGAATCGCTCGATGCGTTCGGATGGCCTCGTTTCTGGCCATGTCTGGCGGATGGCGGCGAGGTAGCCGTTTTCGACGCTCGGATCTAGTTCGTCTCCCGGGACGGCTGCCATCATGGCGAGGGGATTGTCCACGTACTCGTCCAGGGCGAACAGGGGGCAGATGCCTTCGAGCAGGGCGGCGATCTTCAGGCCGTCGGCGCGGATGACGTTTTCGTTGAAGGATTCGCCCGGGAAGTGCGCGTCGGCGAGGACGATTTCGTCGCCGTGGCCCATGCGGTAGAGGGCGTTGAGCAGTTCGGGGCTGAGGATTGGTGAAATTCCGATGAGCATTTTGAGAAGAGTTTCAGGTTTTTGGCGGTGATATGTCTAGGCAGCTCGGTGGTGATACTGGTAAGTGCGGTAGGCGAAGAGCGCGATGAGAATGAAGCAGGCGGCGGGCAGCCAGAAGGAGGCCCTCACGCTGTAGGCGTCGATGAGCCCGCCCTGCAGTTTCGTCAATACGGCTCCACCAACGATTGCCATGATGAGGTAGGCGGAGCCCAGTTTCGCTTCCTCCTCCTTGAGGTCTTTCAAGGCGATGCCGTAGATGGTGGGAAACATCAGGGACATGCAGCCCGAGACCAGCACTAGGCTGGCGAGGCCCACGTACCCAGGGAGGTAGATGGCGCCGACGGTGCAGCTAAAGCCCCCTAAGGCGAAGAGGAAGAGCAGCTTGCTCGGGCGGATGAAGCGGAGCAGGAAGGTGCAGATGAAGCGGCTGCAGAGGAAGATAACCATGGCAGCGATGTTCCACTTCTGGGCGGCGGCGAGATCGAGCCCCACTTGCTCCATGCCGTAGTGGATGATGAAGGTCCAGCACATGATTTGGGCGCCGACATAGAAGCCTTGGGCGAGCACTCCTTCTCGGAAGTGGGCCTTTTTGAGCAGCTGGGCTGTGACGGTGAAAAAGGGCGCATCCTTTTCGTCTCTTTTGAATATCGGGAGTTTGGATACGCTGAAAATTATCAGGAAAGTGAATACGACTCCGGCTATAACCATGTAGGGCGTTCGTACGAAGCCGAGGTCTGCGTGCTGCAAGGCGCGAAACTTTTCAGGCTCCTCAGAGCGAAGCGTTTTCAGGGCGTTGGGGACGGCTCCGTCCAAGACACCGGGAAGTTCGTTTTTGAATACGGGTACACCGTTGCCGTAGAAAGCGACTGTGTTGCCATCTTTCAAGGTGACCTTGTCGCCCTCGAGGGTCGCTCCGGCTGGTATGTTTTGCGCGTCTGCCAGCAGGTATTGCGTGTAGGCGGGGTTGTTTTCGCGGAGCTCGGCTCGGAATTCGCCGACTTGCAGGGAGGGAGCGAGCAGGAAGGTGGCGACTGCCATTCCGGTGAGCGAGCCGATGGGATTGAAGGCTTGGGCGAGGTTCAGGCGCTGGGTCGCGGTCTCCGGTGGGCCCATGGCGAGAATGTAGGGATTGCAAGAGGTTTCCAGGAACGCGAGGCCGTAAGTGATGACGTAGGACGCGAGGCAGAAGATCCAAAAGGTAGCGCTGAGGCTGGCGGGAATGGTGATGAGGGCTCCGGTGCCGTAAAGGGTAAGGCCGAGGATAATGGCAGCTTTGTAGCTGTAGCGGCGGATGAAAAGGGCGGCTGGGATGGCCATGCAAAAGTAGCCGGTGTAGAAGGCGAATTGCAGCCAGGAGGCCTGGGAGGTTCCGATGATAAAAACTTGTTCGAAAACCTTGACCAGCGGGTTGGTGAAATCGTTGGCGAAACCCCAGAGCGAGAAGCAGCAAGTGGTGAGGATGAAGGGGAGCAGGAATTGCTTGGGAACGACGGGAATCTTTTCTTGGGTACTCATGGATGTCGGGCGCGAGTGATATCTTGGGAGGGGTGAGGCATTGTTGAATGCAGGGCGGGAAAATGCGGGGAACCCATCGCTCGTGAAGGCGAGCGATGGGCGAATGTTCTCGTTGAGAGGCTACACGTCTAGTTCTTCGTCGAAGCAGACCGCGACTTTGCCGCACTTGCCTGAGGCCATCAGCGAGTAGGCGTCGCTGACGTTTTCGAGGGCGAAGCGGTGCGTGACGAGCTCCGACGGCTTGACGCCCCAGCGCACGAGACGCTCGAGGAGCTCTTCCATGCGCCAGGTAGAGGTCACCCAGGAGCCGTAGATTGTCTTTTGGTCGTGGATGAGGTCTGGCGAGGGATTGAGATCCATGGTGCCGCCTTCGCCGATGAGGACGATCTTGCCCCATTTGCGAGTCGCTTGCACCGCGGTCTTGCGGGCGGCGTGGTGGGCGGAGCAATCGACGGCACGTTCCACGCCGTGTCCGCCGGTGAGGGCTCTGATTTCTTCGACGTTGTCAGGACCTGCCTTGAGGACATGGTCGCATAGGCCGAGATCCTTGGCGATCTGCAGGCGCTCGTCGATGGCGTCGGTTCCGATGATAAGCTTGGCTCCAAGGGCGCGGGAGAGAACGGCGGCCGCCAGTCCGACAGGGCCAAGGCCCGTGACGAGCACGGCGTCGTTGCCGCTGATGCCGATCTTTTCGAGCCCTTCGTAGACCGTGCCGAAGCCGCAGGCGACTTGGGCTCCGTCGACGTAGCTCAATTCGTCGGGGAGGGCGAGCAGATCCTTTTCCTCGGCGATCATGTATGGCGCCATTCCGCCGTCGCGCTGCCATCCGTAAGCTCGGCGGTACTTTTCGTTTGTGCAGGAGATCATGTAGCCGCGGCGGCAGTCGTTGCAGACGCCGCATCCAGAAATATGATACACGACTACGCGATCGCCGTTCTTGAACTGGCGGCAACCGGGGCCGACCTTCTCGATTTGGCCGCTTGGTTCGTGTCCGGCTATGACGCCTTGGTAGCCTTCGGGCCCCTTGCCGAGGTGCTCGTGGTAGATGCAGCGGATGTCGGAGCCGCAGATGGTAGAAGCTTTGACGCGAATAAGCACTTCCCCGTGGCCGGGTTCGGGAATGGCGAATTCTTTAAGTTGGGTGGAGCTGTCTCCCGGGAGAACGGCTCCTGTCATGGCGGTGTGAGTGCAGGTGTTAGAAGAGCACATTTTTGGTGTGGGTTGTATAGATTGGGGAGAGTGCTTATTGAGCGATTTTGCCGTCAAGGTCCCAGAGGTCCTCCCAGGTTTGGCCATCTTTCCAGAGAAAGACCTGCCCTTTGATAAGGCGGCAGTTCTTGTCGATTTTAGACAAGGCTTCCATTTCTGAGTCGCTCAGCTTCGGAGTGGTGAGTGACTCGAGGTTCGCCCGCATGTTGCGGGGATTGGTGGAGAAGGGGATCGGAATCTGACCGCGTTGCTCCGCCCATTTCACACAGAGGGTTGCGGGATGAATCCCATGCTTTTCGGCGATTTCGCAGAGAACGGGGTCTTCGGTGTCGACGGTGTCCTCGCTGGTCTTGTCGCGCTCGGGTCTTGCGGGGGATCCGATTGGGCAGAAGCCGACTGGCTGTATGCCCTGGGAGACTACATAATCGAACAGTTCCGGTTGCTGGAAGTGGGGATGCAATTCCATCTCGTTGACGGCTGGTTTGATTGCGGCATCCCGCAGCACCAGCTCGAGTTTGGCCTGCGTCATGTTGGAAGTGCCGATGCTGCGGGCGAGGCCGAGCTCCACGAGCTTCTCCATCTGGCGCCACGTCCTCATGAAGTTTTCGTGGATGTAGGGCCGTGCGTCCGGCGAGCGCGAGCTAACGTCGCATCCCTTGGCGTGGAAATTGGGGAAGGGCCAATGCACGAGGTATAGGTCGAGGTAGTCGAGTTGCAGGTCAGCGAGGGTTTGCTTGCAGGAAGCGACCACGTCCTCTTCTACGTGTTTGTCGTTCCAGAGTTTGGAGGTGATCCAGAGTTCCTTGCGGTCCACCTTTCCCGAATCCATGACGTCGCGCAGGGCGGCTCCGATCTCTGCTTCGTTTCCATAGACCGAAGCGCAGTCGATGTGCCGGTAACCGATGTCGATGGCTGATTTCACAGCTTCCGCGACGGTTTCGTTGCTTACGTGGTCGGAACCGAAGGTTCCAAGCCCGATGGCGGGCATTCGATAGCCGCTGTTCAGTGGGCGGCTAGGAATTTTTTGCGGGTCGATTCTCTCGATTGTGGGCATGTTGAGTATATTTGATTTTCGATTCGTCCAGTGCTTTAGGACGCTTCGGGGGAAGCTCGCTGCTGGGGTGACGCGATTCTAGGGCAATTGTCTTCGCCTGGGAATAGTAGCTTATGACCAAAGATTGGATATTTATGATCTGATCTCTGCGAATCTTGGGTTTAGCGGCGCGGATTTTAGATCCGCTTGGAGCCGTTCCGAATCTGCGAAGGAGCGAGCGTGTCTGTGGTCCTGCTGGTTTCCTTCTCGCGAAAGGCAGGAACTTTGATTTCCGTATCGTTTCAGAGCTGCGAACTCATGAAACCGACTTTTCTCTTAACAGTGCTGTCTCTCTGCCTCTTTCCCGTTTTTCTGCGGGCGGAGGCCCTGCCGGATGCTTGGGAACGCCAGGTCCTGGCTGCGTGCCTGATCTTGGAGGCGGCGGACCAGGGGGAAGCGGGGATGCAGGCGGTCGCGGCGGTGATACGCAACCGGAGTGGCGGTGATGCCTCGAAATTTATCGCGGTGGTGAAGAAGCCGTATGCGTTCAGCGCTCTCAATGCGTCCACGGTAAAGGGCAAGGATAAGCAAAGCTTTGCTCCGCTAGTCTCGCGGGCCTCCAAGGACATTAACTGGTCGAAGGCGCTCTCAATCGTGGACGCGCTCTACTCGGGAGAATTGAGCGATAACACTTTCGGGGCGGACCACTACTCCCGCAAGGACGAGCTTCCCAGTTGGAGCCACGGAATGCGCGCTACGACGGTGATCGGGGACCATCTCTTTTTCAAATCTCCCTAGCTCAAGCTGGGAGAATCGAAATTAACGAAAGTTTCTACTTGAAACTCGAATCCAAAACGCAATCGTGACGGCCTCATAACGGAGGGCGTGGTAGCCAAGTGGTAAGGCCGAGCTCTGCAAAAGCTCTATCGCCGGTTCGATTCCGGCCCACGCCTCCAAGTTTCGGTGCTATGTCGCACTCCGTTTCCACTGTGGGGAACGATTGCACGCTCACCGGCGATCCAGTTCGATGGCTCCGGCTACGCCTCCGCTGTCGCTTCGCTCGGTAACCGGCCCACGCCTCCAAGTTTCGGTACTACGTCGCACTCCGTTTCCACTGTGGGGAACGAATGTACGCTCACCGGCGGTCCGCTTCGATGGCTTGGGAGAGAGTGCCGGTATCGCTTTTCGACACTTTGTAGGTCGCTGACCTGTGGCTCGTTCGATGGGCTATCGCCTTTGCCGGCGTCCCCATTGCGCATTTCTGACCGTTTGAAAATTTTCGTTAGAATTTAGGTAGCGGGTTTTCTGGACTGTCGAGGCGCGATTCTGGCTAGATAGCAAGGGTATGATAACGATACGGAAAGCTGAACGAGCTGACATCCCATCCCTCGCCTATTTGCTAGGGCTTCTTTTTGAGCAGGAGAAAGAGTTCTCCGCGGACTTCGTGCGACAGAAGATCGGACTGGAGATGATTGTATCCGACCCGGCGGTAGGAGAATTGCTGGTGGCGGAGCGGCCAGACAAGGGAGTGGTGGGTATGGTTAGCTTGCTCTATACGGTGAGCACCGCAATCGGCGGAAGGGTAGCATTGCTGGAAGATATGGTGGTTCGGCCTGACGAAAGAGGACGCGGTTGCGGGTCCTCGCTCGTTGAAGCTGCTATGAACCTCGCTCGGGAACGTCATTGTAAGCGAATCACCCTGCTAACGGATTTCGACGATCTGGCAGCGGAGAAATTCTATCAAAAACATGGGTTCAAGCTATCTCCCATGGTGCCGCTCCGGCAGTTGCTAGACTGAGGTCAGCTATATCGCGAGTGGGCGATTGATACGTTTGGCGGACTGCCGCCCTCGTCGGTTTGGACCTGCGGTTCATCACAAGTGGCAAGCCGGCAGCCTTGTTTCTATACAATTGCCTTTGGCGGATCATAACGGTGGGAACGCATAGTCGCCGCTCTCTTGGATTTGGCAGTCGTACCAGTTCCGTAGATACGGCTATTCTAGATGCTGGCGCTGGTATGACGTTTGTAGCTTAGCTGCTTCCATGTTTGGATTATAAAGAGAAACCTCTGGGGGGGGCTCCGTTGGCATCTTATCCGACGTCTCCGGGTAAGGCTGGCGATCGGAAAGCTGAAGCTAATCGCGTGACAACGCCTCCTTGTCGCATATTCATTCTCTGTAGTGGGACGCTATTTTGGAGACGGTGTCCCTGAGTTGACTGCGTAGGGCTTTGGGCGACAGAGCGATCGCGTTCTCTCCCCAGCTCAATATCCAGGAGGAAACTTCGACGAGGCTACCGAGGTTGAAACTCACGGTAATCGATCCGTCTTGGTGGTATTCCACGGTTTGGGACGGGTGCCAGATGTTTTCGGAGATATATTCAGAAATGGGATTCAAAAACTTTATTTTAACCCGGTGCTTTCCTTCCGGGGAGTATATTCCAAAGCTGCTTCCCAAGTAGTCTTCTGCTGAAAAGCTTTCCGGAACACTGAATGCATTCCCGTTCAGCTTTGCATCGTTGGCTCGGCTGAGCAGGAAGGTGCGGATCGCGTTACGGCTGGTGTCCAAACCGATTGCGTACCATTTTCCGAGGAAGTTGGTGATGTGGTAAGCTTGTAGCGTACGACGTTCGGGCGACTTGGCTCCCAGTTTTCGGTAGTCAAAGCTGACTTCGATTTTGTCGAGGGCGGAGCGTGTAAAGGTATTGAGCAGGCTATCTTCAATTTGGGAAGTGCTGCCGTGGCGAAAGGATATCGTATCGCTCAGGGCGGTCAGGTTGGCGGTTATTGTATCCGGGAGACTGGCTGCGAGCTTGTTTAAAGCATTGGAAAGGGGTTTTTCGAAGGGGGTGCCGCGATAGTGGTCCATCGCTTTTTGCGCGATAGACAAAGCGAGCAGTTCGCCTTCTGAAATGTCTATTGTCGGGAGGCTCTCCACTTCTCGGGTGTAGTAGTAACCGTGTTTGGAGGGGTGGTATTCGACCGGTAGTAGCATGCGGTCGCGGATGAAATCCATGTCTCTCGCTATCGTCTTAGTGCTTACTTCGAGCTCTCGGGCGAGCGTTGAGCAATTGGGATAAAGGCCTCTTTTGAGCTCTTGGTGTATGCGGAGCATTCGCTCGATTGCGGGGCGTTTTAGGGAATGGATTTTGGGATCGTTTGCCATCGAAGGTAGGAAAGGTCGCTATTGAAAAGTGGATACTGGGAAATTCGCTTTTTATGTTTAGAGGCTGTCGAAGGTATTAAGCCTTGTGTTAATAGTTACCGTAGAACTACCAGTTGTAGTTATGTTTGAATGAATATTAATGCCTATTTTGGCTATTATTATGCAAATTTAGTTGATTTATTAAAATAGTGACCTTTGTTACGGACCGATGATCACAAATACGCAAAAGCAAATCGCTGCTACAAAAGCCAAGCTCGAAGCCCTCGAAAAGAAGGCTGCTGCAGAGGCTGCCAAGAAGTTGACTAACCTTCACGAGAACCTTGGTTTCGCGACTCGTGCCGATCTGATCGCCGCACTCTCGAGCCTTGAATCTGGTGGAGCCAAGCGCGGACGCAAGCCAAAGGCCGCAACTAAGAAGGCTGCTAAACCTGCTAAGGCTGGCAAGCGCGCCAAGCGGGCTAAGATCACTGAAGAGCTCAAGGCCAAGGTAATCGAAGCTGTCAACAATGGCGGCAAGGGTGCGGATATTGCCAAGGAATTTGGTATTTCCATCCCGTCTTTGCAGAACATCAAGAAAGCTGCCGGGCTCACCAAGCCGCGCGGCAAGAAGTAGTTCCTAGGCATCAGTAGATAATATTTCAGAGCCTGTTCCCTAAAGGGAGCAGGCTTTTTTTGGGTCATCACTATTTTGCGAGAAGACGCTCGCGAGCCTAGGGCTGGCGCTCGCGCCACGCCGCAATGCAGGACATTCGAGTAGGGATCTGCGGCACGTCGCCTTTCGTCTTCGCTCAAGATCAATGACAAGCGGCGGCCCTACAGGTAAGCAGCAATTCCACTGCTTTGGGTAACGAACTTTTTTTGTGTCCCTTGGAATGCTAGCCGCGGTTAACGCCGTTTGTATTTTGTCTCTGGTTCCCGGTGGGGATGGCAAAGTTAAGGCAGCGGCGCTTGAACAAGAGCGAAACGGCTGGCCTCAGGTGGCCTCTCGCAATCGGAGTTGCAGTGGAGCAACTTCAAAAATACTGCCGCCTAGTAACGCTGCAGGCTGCTGTCTATTTGGGTAGCCCAAGAGTCGATACCGCCTGCCACGTTGGTGGAGCGGGTGAAGCCGTTTTGGCGTAGGAACTGGACGACTCGCAAGCTGCGTCCTCCATGGTGGCAATGCACGAGAATCTCCTTGTTCTTCGGGAGCTCGTTCAGGCGCGCGGGAATCTCGCCCATCGGAATGTGTACGCTTCCATCGATCGAGCAGATTTCGCGTTCGTATTGTTCGCGAACGTCTATTAGGATGCTTTCGCCTTCAGCAAGTTTGGCTTTCGTCGTCGTAACGTCGATTTCGATCGGTGATTCGTTCATATCGTTTTTTATGGAAGTGTTGTTGGGGGATTCCAGTTTCGTTTCGCAGGTTTCTTGGTAGTTTTCGGCTTCGATGGAAGTGTAGGTCGGTTTCTCTCCGCAGAGCGGACAGTGGGGGTCTTTTTTTAGCTTCAAGGTTTTGAAGCCCATGTTGAGCGTGTCGATAAAGAGTAATTTGCCCGATAGGTTTTCGCCGATGCCAGTAATATATTTGATAGTCTCCATGGACTGGATACTGCCGACGATTCCGCAGAGAGCTCCCATAACCCCGGCTTCGCCGCAATTGGGAACGCTGCCGGGAGGCGGAGGTTCGGGAAAGAGGCAGCGGTAGCAGGGCCCGCTTGCCTTTGGGTGGAAGAAGGAAGCCTGGCCTTCGAATTTGAAGATGCTTCCGTAGACCAATGGTTTCCCGGCTAGGTAGGCAGCGTCATTGTTGAGATAACGCGTCGCGAAGTTGTCGGTCCCGTCCACGATAATATCGTATTGGGAGAAGAGGGCTATGGCGTTGTGCGGCTGCAAGCCTTCGTCGTGAAACTGGAGCTTCACGTGCGGGTTGATCTCCGTCAGGGTGTCTTTGGCGGATTCGATTTTGGGTCGGTCAACGTCGGATTGGCCGTGTATGATTTGTCTCTGCAAGTTGTGGAGCTCCACCTTGTCGAAGTCGGCCAGCCCGATTGTTCCCACGCCCGCCGCCGCAAGGTAAAGTGCCGCTGGGCTTCCCAGACCGCCGGCTCCGATGACCAGAACTTTGGCGTTTTTCAGCTTTTGTTGTCCGGCGACGCCGATTTCTTCGAGCAATATATGTCGACTGTAGCGAGCGAGTTCTAGGGAGCTGAGAGGATGAGTGTCAGTCGGAGACATGGGGCGTTTTTTGTAGATGAGGGCTTGGGAATCAATGGTAATTGATGCGGGGTCGAATCGAGTTGTGTGGTCTTGAACGTTGACGGCGCGGCGGTCTTTGGCTTTCTCGGAAGGCATGGCAGACCGATACGCTGTAATCATGGCAGGAGGAAAAGGTGAACGCTTCTGGCCCGCGAGCCGTTTGGCGCGCCCGAAGCATTTGCTTCCGATCGTTGGCGAGAAGCCGATGTTGACTCAAACGATCGACCGCTTGGTTGGACTTCTTCCGGCGGAGAATATTATCGTTATCACTAACAGTGAACAGCTTGAAGGCGTGCGCGAAGTATGCCCGATGCTTCCGGAGGCCAATATTGTGGCCGAGCCGGTCGGTCGAGACACGGCGGCTGCAGTAGGGCTGGCGATGTTGTTGGTGAAGGAGCGGAATCCGGCGGCGGCGATGGCGATGCTGCCGGCTGACGCCTTGATCAACGATGCGGATTCCTACCAGTCGGCCTTGGACACTGCGTTCAAGGTTGCGGAGTCCAGCCCGAGCCTCGTAACGCTTGGCGTTCAGCCGACTGAGCCGGCTACTGGCTACGGGTACATTCAATGCGGCCCGGTCAAGGACGTGATCGACAACCGCGATATCTTCACGGTTCGCCAGTTCAAGGAGAAGCCGGATTTGGAAACCGCAAAGCTGTATCTGCAGAGCGGCGAGTACTTTTGGAATGCGGGCATGTTCGTGTGGAGCGTGGAGACGATCTCCGCGGCGCTTGCCGAGTTCACCCCTGTCCTGAAGCAAGGACTTGACGAGATCGAGGCAGGCATGAAGGCGGGCAAGGAGTTGGTTCCCCTGTTGAGCGAGCTTTACCCGAACCTGGAAAAGATCTCGGTAGATTTCGCTATCATGGAAAAGGCGAAGAACGTGATGACTTTGGCGGCTACCTTCGATTGGGACGACGTTGGCGCCTGGCCGGCGATCGAGCGCCATTTCCCTGCCGATCGAGCTGGCAATGTCAACAAGGGCGAAGCTCGCTTTCTCGAGTGTTCGAACAACATCGTGGTCGCAGGCGACAAGCATCTGGTGGCGATGGTCGGAGTCGAGGACCTGATCGTGGTGACGACTGGCGACGCTACGCTGATTTGCGCCAAGGACAAGGCAGAGAAAATCAAGGCAATGGTGCGCAAGCTGGGAGAGGAAGAAGCTCTCAAGCGCTTGCTTTAATATCGCGAGAGGCAGATCCGAATGCGGTGTATCGGCGTTGATTACGGCGAGCGGAGGGTAGGGGTAGCGTACGGCGACGAGATTGGCGTGGCTACTCCTTTGCCTGCTATCGTGAAGGGAACTGAGGGTGAGCGAATAGACGCCCTCGTTGCCTTGGCGAAAGAGCGCCGAGCCACTGATTTTGTATTCGGCTACCCCTACAACATGGATGGGTCGGTCGGCTTCAAGGCCAAGGAGGTTGATGCCTTCATCGGCAAGCTCCTCGAGAAGATCGAGCTGCCGGTTCATCGGCTCGACGAGCGCCTCACTTCCGTCGAAGCCTCCAAGGCTTTCCCGAAAGGGCGCGACGACGATTTGCGTCGCTCCGGAAAGATCGATTCCGTGGCGGCCAGTCTCATACTCCAGGATTACTTGAACCAAAATATCGAGCTTCCGGAATATGATCCGTATTCAGAGTTTGATGACGGAGGCGGTTTTCGGTGAGGTGGAAGTGTACCTGCTCCTACGACGGGAGCGATTACGCCGGCTGGCAAAAGCAGCCGGAGCAACTTTCGGTACAGCAGGTAATTGAAGGCGTTTTAGCGAAGCTGCTGAAGGAGCCTGTCGCCATCCAAGGCAGCGGTCGCACCGATGCTGGGGTACACGCCCTCGAGCAAGTGTTCCATTTCGATTGGGACTGGAGGCATGGCGGGAAAAGTTTGGTCAAAGCGCTGCATGCCCTGCTGCCAAAGACGATTCGCGTGGAGTCGGCGGTGGAGGTGGACGCCGCTTTTCACTCGCGCTTCTCCGCGGTGTCGAAGCGGTATCGCTACCGCTTGAAGCTCGGAGAGGCGGATCCGTTTCAATGGCCCTATTGCTGGCCGGTGCCCGCTCAGCTCGATTTGAACCTGCTCCATGCCGCAATGCAGGCCTTGGTCGGAAAGCACGATTTCGCTGCTTTCGCTGCGAATCGAGGAAGCGGCCTCGAGTACGAAACCACGGTGCGGCAACTGACGGAGGCGAAGGTGAGCCAAGATGGCGATTTCGTGGACCTTTTCTTCAGGGCGGACGGATTTATGTACAAGATGGTGAGAAGCTTGGCAGGTACAGTCGTCAACGTGGGGCTAGGACGTCTGCCGCTCTCCGAAATGGTGGCGCTGCTGTCCTCCGCCCAACGCGCTCCCTTGGTGCAGGCCGCCCCGGCCCGAGGCCTCTACCTGGAAAAGGTTTTTTATAGCTAAATCTCAAAAAGTTGCGTAAATAAGATTCAGGGTTGAGTGAGGTCATAAATTGACACATTAATTCTGAAGATGTTTGAAACGTGGCCTAGAGATAGGGAGGCTGCCGCTTCCGTTTTTATTCAAGAGTTTGAAGGTAAGGAGTTTGCGGACTCCTTACACCAGCACGACAGCTTCGAGCTCTGCTTCATATTGCGAGGAGCAGGGCGATGGCAGTTGGGCGCGGCTACGGGCGCTTTTTCGGCGGGCGCCTTACTGCTTTGTCCACCTCGAAGCTTGCATGCTTGGAGGAGCGGGGGGAGCGCCGGAGAGCCCTCGCCTTGTTCGGGAGTCGTGCTGCGATTTCGGGAGGAAGCCTTGCCGCGGACACTGTTGAAACTGCCGGAAATGAAGGGGGTGAAGGAGCTGCGCTCGCGCATGGATCGAGCGCTTCGATTTGAGGTGTCAGACCGAGAACGCTTGCGGGCGCGCTTGCGTTCCGTTGATCGAGCGCAGGGGGCCCTCAAGTTGGCTCGCTTCTACGTGGCATTGGAGCTGGTAGCGAGTTTTAGGAATTCGCAAGTTATTGAAGAACAACGTGAAGTGGGATATGTACCGGCTCGCGAACTGGCTCGGGTAGAGGTTCTGAAGGCCTTCATGCAGGCTCGTTTTGCCGATGCGATCACAAGGGGCCAAGTGGCGGCTGAGGTTGGCTTGGAGGAGGCGGCGTTCTCCCGTTTTTTCCGGAGAGCGATGGGCACGACCTTTGTGGATTATCTCGCCAGTTTGCGGGTAAGGCATGCGGCCGGACTGTTGGGAAGCCGCCGTGATTTGTCGCTGCAGGAAGTGGCGGAGCGCAGCGGTTTTGGCAGCCTTCCCTCATTGCATCGCCAGTTCAAGAAACGCTTGGGAACGACTCCGGATTCCTACCGCAAGGCGGCGAATTCCGAGTTTTTGGCTCCGTAGCGGAAATGTCGCTTTGTGGTTGCCGAAACCGGCGTTGGTTTCGATTTTGTTCGCCCTCTAATTTCAAAGTTAACTCTCACATTCTATGGGAAAATCATTATTCGAAAAAGTTTGGGACGCGCACACGGTGCGAACCTTGTCTAACGGTCAGACTCAGCTCTTGATCGGAACGCACCTCTTGCATGAGGTGACCAGCCCACAGGCCTTTGGCATGCTGCGCGACCTCGGTCTCAAGGTTGCCTACCCGCACCGCACCTTCGCTACCGTGGACCACATCGTACCGACCGACTCGCGCGTCGAGCCTTTCGCCGATCCGTTGGCGGACGCCATGATCAACGAGCTCCGCAAGAATTGCGCGGAGACGGGCGTGACTTTCTTCGACATGAGCACCGGCAAGCAAGGGATCGTGCACGTGGTGGGGCCCGAGCAAGGCATTACCCAGCCAGGTACCACTATCGCTTGTGGCGACTCCCATACCTCGACGCACGGCGCTTTTGGCGCGATCGCGTTCGGTATCGGCACCACGCAGATTCGCGACTTGCTGGCCACGCAGACCATGGCTTTGACTCAGCTCAAGGTTCGCAAGATTGAGGTTAACGGAAAGTTGCGTCCGGGCGTTTACGCCAAGGACGTTATCCTTCACATCATCCGCAAACTGGGCGTGAACGGCGGCACTGGCTACGCTTACGAGTACGCTGGCGAGGTTTTCGAAAACTTCTCTATGGAAGAGCGCATGACCGTTTGTAACATGTCCATCGAGGGCGGCGCCCGCGTGGGTTACATCAATCCGGACGAGAAGACCTTCGAGTACCTCAAGGGTCGCCCTTATTCGCCCAAGGGCGAGGAGTGGGACGCGGCGGTCGAGAATTGGAAATCTTTTGCCTCGGATCCTGATTGCGAATACGACGACGTAGTCGTTATCGACGCCGCGGACATTGCTCCCACCGTAACTTGGGGAATCAACCCGGCCCAAGCGATCACCATCGAGGAGAACATCCCCAGCGTCGACAGCGTGAAGGAGTCCGAGAAGGCGATCACCGCCGAGGCCCTCGAGTATATGAAGCTCGAAGGTGGCAGCGCGATCAAGGGCACCAAGGTAGACGTGTGCTTCGTCGGCTCCTGCACGAACGGTCGTTTGTCTGACTTCGAGGAGGTCGCCAAGTACCTCAAGGGGCACAAGGTGGCTCCCGGCGTAAAGGCAATCGCGGTTCCTGGCTCCCAGATCGTCGACGCGATCTGCAAGGAAAAGGGCATCGACGCGATCTACCGCGAGGCTGGATTCGAGTGGCGCGAAGCCGGTTGCTCCATGTGCTTGGCGATGAACCCGGACAAGCTGATCGGCGACCAGCTCAGCGCGAGCTCGTCGAACCGTAACTTTAAGGGACGTCAGGGCAGCCCCACCGGCCGCACGGTACTGATGAGCCCTGTCATGGTTGCTGCAGCGGCGGTACGTGGCGTTATCAGCGACTCCCGCGAGGTGTTCGGTATCAAGGAAACTGCAAACGCGTAAGCGAAAAGGAACTACATTAAGATGGCTTTAGAAAAAATCACCAAGGTAACGGGTCGCGGCGTAACGGTTGCAGGCGACGAAATCGATACGGACCGCATCATCCCGGCGCGTTTCATGAAGTGCGTCACTTTTGATAGCATGGGAGAGTTTCTCTTCTATGACGTGCGCAAGAACGAGGATGGGAGCGACAAGAAGCATCCGCTCAACGAAGAGCGTTTCCAGGGGGCGAGCATCTTGCTCTCCGGCGCGAACTTTGGTTGCGGCAGCTCTCGCGAGCACGCTCCCCAGGCGATTTACCGCTACGGCTTTCGCGGCATCATCGCCGAGAGCTACGCGGAGATCTTCTTCGGCAACTGCACGACCCTCGGGATTCCATGCTTCATCGCGGCCAAGGAGGACATCGCTAAGATATCCGCTGCGGTTGATGCCGACCCAAGCATCGAAATCGAGTTGGACGTCGAAAACGAAAAGATCGTTTTTGGCGGCCAAAGCGTGACGGCTGTGATCCGCGAGACCGCTAAGAAGGCGCTGGTCGCCGGCAAGTGGGACATGATCGGCGAGCTCAAGGAAGCCGAGGCGGACATCGCCGCCGTTGCAGGGAAGCTCCCTTACATGGCCAAGTAGGGCGCTTTCTAGTTCCAATATTTGATCTCGGTCCGAGGGCTGGTGCCCTCGGGCCTTTTTGTGTTCGAAATGGCTGCAGGGGCGGCGTGCGCAATTTTTAGATAACGTTGTCTTTTATTTGCGCGCTCGCAACGGGCCTTGAGCAGGGGAGCATCTGTCCCGGGCTCTTTTTCTGTTGAACAAGCGCTGCGCATCGGAGTCTTTTGTTGCGCGGCTGAGACAGTCGCAGACCCTTATTCGTTTTGTCGCTTATGCCAGATATCCTCAAAGACGCCGGGATTTTTGTTTATCCTCTCCTCGCTTGCTCGCTGGTGGGAGTTTTTGTGATTTGCGAACGCCTTTTTTCGCTTCGCCGGAGCGCGGTCCTGCCGGACGAGCTTCTCAACGAGGCGACCGAGGGCCGCCGCGGCACGGGGGAGCACAGTTCGGCTTTTGGGCGGATCCTTCGCTACTGGCACAAGCATGAGGCCGACATGGGCGCGGTACGAGCCTACGCCCGCTTGGAGGTGAACCGCATGGAGCGCGGGCTGGTTTTCCTGGATATCGTAGTGGGAGCGGCTCCGTTGCTGGGCTTGTTGGGCACGGTGACGGGATTGGTGACGGTTTTTGGTAACGTTTCCTTGGATACTGGCCTGCCGGAGCCGGCGTTGTTCACGAAGGGGATTTCCATGGCGATGACCACTACGGTGCTCGGCCTCACGGTTGCGATTCCTTGCTTGATCGCCAACAGCTACTTTCAGCGTCGCGTGGAAACGTTTGCGGTGCAGATCGAATCCTTGCTCGAGCAGCTGGGGCTCAAGGACTGATGAGCAGCCTGCTGACACGAAAGCGCCCCAAGCCCACGATCAACGTGGTGCCCTTGATGGACGTGCTGACCATCCTGATCTTCTTCTTTTTGGTCAGCATGCAATTCAAGGAGATGACGACCTTGAACTTGACGCTGCCGAGCATCGAATCGGCGGGCAAAAACGAATTCCCGGACAAGATTCAAATCAGTATCGACGAGGAAGGGGTGATCTACCTGGAAACCCAGCCGGTCGATGTGGAGGAGTTGAAAGCGGTGATTTCCCAGCTTTCCGACCTGAGCAACGACATTCCAGTGCTGATTCGGGCGCATAAGTTGACCCCTTTGGAAACGGTCACGGACGTCATGGACGCCTGCCGCCTCAATGGCTTGAGCAAAATTCGCCTGCAATCCCGCTAGGTCCGTCTTCTATTCCGCGGCTAGGTGGAGCTACCGTGCTTTGCGAATTATTTTCGCAAGCAGGGTGAAGGAGCGGCGTGAATCTGCCGATAAGGACTTAGGAGCCTCTCATTTGGAGGATCCCCTCGGCGTATCCAGCCATAAAATCCCACATAAAATGAAAATTCTAGGTGCATCGGTCGAACGTGAGTTTCCTTACGAGAAGGAGACGGTGCTTCGTTTTATTTCGGCGCCGGCGATGATCGTGAACTGGCATCCATGGATCGAGAAGGTGTCGATCTTCGAAGAGCAAGGCCTGCAATTCCGCCGTTCGGAAATAGCCGGCGGCGAATCGGAGCTGATCGAGAAGTACTGGGAAGACAAGGATCAGGACGAGTTCCATTTCCAAGTGGTTCAGGGGCTTTGGTCCGATTTTCGCTACCGTTCCAAGATTAGCGTGGAGGCTTGCGAGGGGGGGAGTCGCGTTTCCTGGCAAGGCCGTTTGATGACCAATGCTCCGGAAGACGAGGACGAGCAGATGGAAGCCTTTTTCGAAGAAGGCCTGAACGGTCTCGAAGAATTTCTGGCAGATCTCTAGGATTGCTCGCGTATTGGGCAAAATTGGATTTTATTGAATCCGATGGCCTTTTACGACGCGCATTGCCATTTGCAGGACGAGCGGATCGCCGGAGAGATCGAAGGGCTTCCTGCCCTTTACGAGGAACTTGGCGTTGCGGAGGTAGTTGTTAATGGCACGAGTCCGCAGGATTGGGATGAAGTGGCAGAGCTGGCCCGCGCCAATCCCGTGGTAAAACCTTCTTTTGGCCTACATCCTTGGAAGGTAAGCAGCGTGGTGACGCACTGGAAGCTGTTGCTCTCGCAGCTTTGGGACTTCTATCCGGAGGCAAGCGTCGGAGAGATCGGACTGGATCGATGGATCCAGGGACATGATCTTGCCAAGCAGGAACCTGCGTTTTTATGGCAACTGGGGCAGGCTGTAGAGCGTGACCTTCCTGTATCCATACATTGCTTACAAGCTTGGGGAAGAATGCAGGAACTGTTGAGGGATGCGAGTCTGCCGGCGCGAGGTTTTTTGCTGCACTCCTACGGCGGATCCGTGGAAATGGTAAAGCCGTTTGCGGAGTTGGGCGCTTACTTTTCCATCTCCGGGTACTTCGAGCTCGAGCGCAAGGAGAAGCAGCGGATGGCCTTGCGGGAAATTCCTTTACAGAGGCTTCTTATCGAGACGGATGCGCCGGATATGCGAGGTCCGGATTCGGAGCATTTGTATCGGTGTTCGAGCGACGATTCTCTTAATCATCCAGCCAACATCGTAGCGGTCTATCGTTTTGTGGCGCGCCTCTTCGATATGCCATTGGACGAGTTGGAAGGGCAGGTTGAAGAAAACTATCGCCGCTTCTTTCTCGGGAAATAGCTTGAGGGGCTAGTCAAGCTGCTGGGAAACGCGGAAGAGGTGGCCATCGAGATGGTAGGTGCTCGACGCTCTTCGTTGCTCCAAGGCGGTGAGGCTTGCCCAGTCGAAATCCATGAAAGCCGTGGGTATGTTTGGCGTGTTGTTGACCTGTTGGTAGAGCACGGCGCTCAATTGGAAAAGGCTAGCCGGCAGGTTCTGTGCGCTAAGCCCGCCATGTCCGACGACGACATCTGGATTTTGCTTGGGGGCAAGCGTTTCGATCTTCGAAGGCATGCTCGAATTCAGCAAATAGTGAAAGCTCTTTAGGGTGCCGCGACCAAAGATAATGTATTCGTTTTCGTAATACAGTGCGAAGCGATCGCTTGTTAGCGTGTAATCGGAATCTCCATTAAGGTAGAGAATTCCATCTTCGCGATAGAAGTCTAGAGCGATGAATTGTTGTAGCTTGGGTAGTTGACTGTCGATTAGCTTAGTGAGGGTCTGGCCATGTTTGAGGGAGAATCTGTATGCGTAGTCGAGCACGACTTGCTCTTGGACATCTCCGTACAGGTTTCTGCCGGTTCCGAAGTCGATAGTTTGAAGGAAAACGGCTTCCGGTTCGAAGGCGTTTCCGATTGAAGATTCAAGGTCGATTCCCGTGTCGAACTTGATTTTGGATCGCAAGCCAATGTAGGGGAACGTTGCGACGGGGGCCGCCTTGAGAAAGGCCTCCTTTAGGTGTAGGAGAGCCTTGCCGGCGTCCAGTCCGGCTGCTTCGTAGGCATAGATAGGAGTCTTTTGCGGCGGGGGGAGGCGCTGGCTCTCCAAGGGGTGGAGCGATTCGAGGATAGGTATTGGGGGGTTGTATGTAAAACCTGAATACGAATGTCTTTCTCCCGTGAAGGTCATCGCGATGGCAAACGAATCCAGCTCGTTGAGCTGGAGCGCTTCAATGAACGTATGGGGTGAAAAACCGGCAGCCATGCCGCCTGCTTGAATCAGGTCGCTTTGCGCACTATCGGCCAATCGGCGCAAAGAGGGGTGGGCGTTGATAAAAAGGGTCAGGTCTGGTGAGCCTTGAAGGTGGAAGTGAATGTCATGTTTCGCCATCGCATCCTCGAGGCTTTCGTTTCCTGCTTCCTTGGCGTGGAGCAGGAGTTTCTCGAGGGTTTCTTTTTGGCTGCAAAAGTAGAGGGTATCCTGGAAAACCGCCCAGCAAAGGTCGAGGTCAGGAAGGTCGGGATCGATTTGGGAAAGCGAGGAGTTGAGCCGTTGGATGGGAATCTCGTGCCACTGGTCCGATATCCATCTTAGCTCGATGCCGGATGAGGTGGATGCTTGCCGGGTTATTTCTTCGAGCGTGCTTTTGAAGTCGCTCTCCAATCCGTAGAAGTCGCTGAGAAGCGCGTAGCCGATTGGGCTGTAGCTTTCTCCCGGCAAGGCGGCGAGGGTAAGCTGCGTTTTGAAGTGTTTGCCCAGCTCAAGCAGCAGCGCCTCGTCGATTTCAGGATCCTCGCCTGGAAGGTCGAAGGAAGGGATCGACTTTTCCAGGATCTTGCCGATCGCTTGTATGACTTGTACGGAGGATTGGAGCTGGTCGTCTGTGGCGAAGGCGAGCCCTAGCTTGCGTAGGTGGCGTACGGACAAGCTAGCGTAGCTGTCGGAGGGAAGCTTGCGGGCGAGCGACTCCTTTTCAAAGCCGACGATGTAGGAGTACAGAAAGTAGCACGCCGCCAGGAGCCCGACGAGAATTGCCGATCCTATGGCTGACTTCCTGCCCATTTCGAACTAGGCCTTTCGGGCGCTTTTTTCCAGCAGGGCGACGGCGATAACTCCGGCGACCATGGAGACGATTCCCAGAAGGGTGTTGGTATCCGCAAGCGAGGGGAGAAACCATTGGTAGCCTTGCACAATCGATTCACCATCCTTTAGGACGAGCGCGCCAAATTCGTCTGTCAGGTAGACCTCGTTTTTCCAGGGCCATATGACTACGAGCGACCCTAGGATGAATCCGGTTAAGGTACTGAGGGTTGAGTCGTGGTGGTGATGCAGGAGAAAGGAGATGGCCCTTGAAAGGAGTATGAAGCCCACCGCGGCGCCGATAGCGAAGGGAGCGATGATGCCAACGTTGCTCAGGACGTCCTCGATGTTGAATTTCAGGAGAGACTCGGCGGTATTGGGCACGGCCTTGAGCATGATCAACTGGTAGTTGCCCATGAGGATCAGCACGAAAGAACCGGAAAGTCCGGGAAGAATCATACTGCAGACTGCGACCACTCCGCAGATCGCGATGTAGTAGAACGCTGGATTTTCTTCTGCGGGCTTTAGGAAGGCGAGTGCCAAGGCGGCAACCGTTCCTATGGCGAACGTGACGTAGACGGAAGGTGTTCGCTGTCGTATATTTTTGGATACGAAATAAACCGATGCGAGGATGAGTCCGAAGAAGAAGCTCCAGACCAAGACAGGTTGATGGTTGAAGAGCCAATCGAGCGCTTTGCCCAAGGAAATCAAGCTGATGAAAACGCCCAGTCCTAGGGGGATGAGAAACGCGAGGTTTAGGTGAGCAAAGAGCTCTTTGAAGCGCAGCTTTTGCGCGAGCTGCAGCGCCTTCAGGTCGAAGGCTTTGAGGCTATCTATGAATTCTTCGTAGATGCCGGTGACGAAAGCGATGGTGCCTCCGCTGACGCCGGGGATGACGTTGGCGGCACCCATAGCGATGCCCTTGAGAAAAAGAATAAGGTAAGATCCCATGACAAGATTGGCCTATGAGCGGATGTCGCGTAGCGGACTTATTTCTCTTGTTTTGCGGTAGCGTGCAGTTTTTGCACGACTTCTATGAGCGACGGGATCGCTTCTACCATGCTGTCGCGACAAGACTCGTACAGGTGGAGGTTCCCGCCAAAGGGGTCCGGTATCTGGTCGTCGACCCCATCTCCCATGAATTGCCGCATGAGGAAGGCATTGGCTGGAGGCGGATCGATTTGGTAGTTGAGCATGGCCAAGTGGGAATCGGTCATGCAAAAAAATGCGAGCGCGTTGTCCACGAGCTCTTGGCTGAGGCCTTGGCTGCGGTGGTCTTTCAGGTCGATCCCGACTTTTTTGAGGGCTTCGACGGAATTGGAGCTCGCGGCTTGTCCCGGAAAGGCGGATACGCCCGCTGACGACACTTTCAGCGAGCGCAAAGGGCGGTCTTGCGCGGCGAGGGCATGGCGGAACAAGGCGGCAGCCATCGGACTGCGGCAGGTGTTCGCGGTACATATGAATACGATTTCGTCGGGAGTGTCAGGCATGCTCGCACGACGCTAGCTTAAGGTGGCCGTCTGTAAACAGCTGAATTTGGGATGCGGCACGATTGGGAGCGGGAAACGAAAAACGCCTCCCGTTGATGGGAGGCGTTCTCAAGAGAAAAAGCGGGTCAACGGCCTAGCCGTTGTTGCGGAACGAAGCGGTCGAGTGGTTTTGGCCGAAGCCGTTGCGAATGATGGTGGTGTTGATTTCGCCGTCCCATTCGACTGCCGGCTCTACGCGTTCCACGAATTGTTGGAGGGCGGCTTGCCCGCGGGAAACATAGAAACTGTTAATCTGGAGTAACTGGTCTCCAGGCTTCAGGCCGAGTTGGTCTGCGAGCGAGTCCTTCTCGATGCTTATGACCTGCAAGCGATCGGAAAACTTCAGCTCCGACTTGGCGGAACGAACGAGTTCCTGGGGGAAGTCGTGGATGTTGGCGAGCACTACGCCGAAGTCGTCGACCGGAGGTCGAGTCGCGATTATTTCCTGTATCGCCTGGTTGAGTTGCTTGTTTCCGCTGTACAGCACCAAGGAACTCTCATCGGCGTTTTTCGAGGGCTTTGCCCCGGCGAGCAGTGGCATTGCGGCGGCGATGGCAGTAAGGATTATCTTCTGGAAGGAAGAGCGTAGCATGATTGTAGTATGTTGTGATTGGGTCTCGTGTGCTATGTGTTTGGTAGAAATACGTAAATGGTTGAGAGATCAACCATTTTCTTACTTTAGTAAGACAGCTGCATTTACGGACAACCCAAATCGATGGATTCAGAAAGCGCGTAGTTAGTTCCACCTTTTTTTTACGCTGTCACAATCCGCTGAAGTGCAATCGTTTACGAAACCTCGAAAACGAGGGGGACGATGGATTGCAGGAATTGCTAGGCTGGGTCCCGCTTGCTTTTTTTGTTTTCCGGCTTAGCCGGTCGCAATGGACGTTTTGTAGATGCGAGGCACGCGTTTGGTGATGGAGCAAAGGATTTCCCAAGAAATCGTCCCTGCCCAGCGGGCGAACTGCTCGATCTTTATTTCGCCGTCGTTTTGGGTGCCGATGAGGCAGACTTCGTCTCCTGCTCTGGGCAACGGGTCGAGGTCGGTTACGTCGATGATGGTTTGGTCCATTGTGACTCTGCCGAGGTAGGGGCAGCGTTGGCCTTGGATGAGGGCGAAGCCTTTGTTGCTGAGGGCGCGAGGGATGCCGTCGCCATAGCCGGCGCAGAGAATCGCGATTTTGCTGGGGCGCTTGAGGCGGCAGGTGCGCCCGTAGCTGATCTCGGTGCCGGCTGGAAGGTCTTTCACGATCGCGATACGCGTTTTGAAGCTGAAGATGGGAGTGGTGGGTACCTTGGCGAAAAGGGATTGGGCGTAGGGGGTGATGCCGAATTGCAGCAGGCCGATGCGCACCGCGTTGTAGGCGCTCTCCCGCGAGAAGCTCGTGAGGCCGGCGCTGTTGTCTGCGTGGATGAGCAGCTTCTCGGGCTGTATCCAGTCGACCGCGGCGATGGCGGTCATGAAACGTCGCCTTTGGCGTTCGGTGAATTCCACATCCGTCTCGGCGTGGGCGAAGTGAGTGTAGATGCCGTCGAGCTGGAGGTGGGAAGCTGCTTTGAGGGCCTCGAAAAGGGTATTTGCGTTCTCGTGCCAGATGCCCAGCCGCCCCATGCCGGTGTCGATCTTGAGGTGAACCTTCAAGGTTGCCCCGCGTTCGGCTGCCATGCGATCGAGAAAGGCCACTTCCTCGACCGTGGAAAGGGTGGGGGTCAGGTCGTATTCGAAAAGGAACGGAGCTTCATCTTGCAGAGTGGCTCCGAGTACGAGGATGGACCAGCCCGAGCCGCCGATTTCTCTGATGGTCGCGGCCTCGGCCACATTGGCAACGCCGTACATGTCGATTCCCGCTTGCATGAGGCGGGCAACGGTTTGGTTCATGCCGTGGCCGTAAGCGTCCGCTTTAACTACGGCGATGTAGCGAATGTGAGGAGGCAGCGCTGCCTTGATCGCGATAAGGTTGCGCTCGAGAGCGGCCAAGTCGATCTCGGCCCAGCAGCGCCGTGGGAACTGGTCGATACCGGTCATCAGTCAGCTGGAGCGGAGTGGATGCGGGCATCCCATTTCTTGTAGTCGTTGGAACGGATAGTGAGAGGGCTGGCATTCTCGGTTGGGATGAGGAGCGGCATGAACGCTTGGCCTTCGAATAAGGGGCCAGGGTCGTAGGAAAGCTCGGTAAGTTCGGCTTTGGTTTTGGTCCAGCTGGGAAACTCGGCGAAGCTTGCGATGACCCCCTCTCGATTCTCTAGCTCTTCGTTTGTCAGCAGACTTAGCGCGGTGGCCGGAGAGCAGGGAAAGGGGAGAGCGTTCCAAGAGAATCGCCGCGCGTCGGTGACGACGATTCCGTTGCCGCCCAAGCTTTGGAAGGCGATGCGAGACCCGGCGTGCAGGCTAGTATAATAGAAGACGGTTTGGGCGGCTTTGATTCCTATGCCCTGCCAAGAGCGAATTGCCATGGACGCGGTACGCGCTCCCAGCATGGAGCCGGGACCGGCGCAGTAGGCGATGGATGCGAGGTCTGCCAGCGTTTTGCCCGCTCCGTCCAGAACGGCCTCTACCAGTTTGAAGAGGGTTTTGCTGGGGTCTTGCTCTTCGGATTTCGAAAGGAGTGTATCGGGGCATAGCTTGAGCCCCACCCAGGTCTTGCGCGACGAGGTATCGAGGATAAGGAGCGGGTATTCCGGTGAGTAGTCAGACATTTTGGAGCAAGCAGAGTCAGCAGCGAATTGGGCGCCGCACAAGCGCGAATTAGCGAAAGCGACCTCCCTCTGCTAATTGGAACGGTAGGCTCCTGCTCCGGCTTTTGCTGGGACCTGTGCCTAATTCCATTGACCGACTGGAAAAATGTCTTCTAGTTTGCGCGATTTTCTCCGGCTAACTGAAAACTGGACACCCGCAACACGCTGTGAAAATCGACATACAAGACGTCACCGATACCCGTAAAACCCTCGCTGTTTCTTTCGAAGCGAGCGAGATCGCTGCCGAAGAGGCCGAGCTGCTCAAGCAGTTCTCCAAGCAGGCGAAAATCCCTGGTTTCCGTCCAGGCAAGGCTCCGGTCAACATGATCCGCCAGCGTTTTGGCAAGCAGATCAAGGACGAGCTCCGCCAGCGCGTTGTTTCCAAGGCTTACCAAGACGGTACCAAGGAATCGAAGCTCAACCTCATCAACGTCGTTGACCTTGCCGACGTCGAGATCGCCACCGACCAAGACGCCGAGCTCAAGTTCACGGTCGACGTTCGTCCGGAATTCGAGATTTCAGACTACAAGGAACTGCCCGTAACCGGCAAGTCCGAGGAAGTTTCCGATGCGGACGTGGAAGAAGCCATCGACCGCATCCGCGCCGAGCGGGCGGAGTTCGCTCCGGTGGAGCGCGAAGCAGCCAAGGGCGACTACGTCAAGTTCTCCCACGAGGGCACCATCGACGGAACGCCGATCAGCGAGATTGCTCCTGAGAAGCCGGTTTATGCCAAGATGCCGCAAACGTGGGAGGAAATCGGTTCCGAGCACGGCCTGATTCCGGGGCTTGGCGACGGTTTGGAAGGCCTCAAGAAGGGCGACAAGAAGGAAATCGAAGTCGAGTTTCCTGAGGACTTCAACGTTGAGCCGCTGCAGGGCAAGAAAGCGGTTTACTCCGTGGAAGTACAAGAGGTTCGCGAGCGCAAGCTGCCTGCCTTGGACGAAGAATTTTGCAAGGCCCAAGGCGTGGAAAGCGTCGAGGAGTTCAAGGAACGCGTTACCGAAATGGTGAAGGGTCGCAAGTCCCAGGAGCGTCGCGCCGACATTCGCCGTCAAGTGACCGAAGCAATTGCGGCCAAGGTAGAGATTCCACTCCCGGAAAGCCTCGTCGACTACGAGACGGAGATGGCGATGCGCCAAGTGGTGCAAAACAACGTTCGCCAAGGCGTTCCTCAAGAAAAGCTCGAAGAAAACAAGGAGCAGATCCACGCCGAGTCACGCGCTGCTGCGGCAGAGGCGGTTAAGCTCCAACTCATCCTCACTCAGATCGCCAACAAGGAAGAAATCCAGGTTACGGACGAGGACATGAGCCGCTTCATCATGCAACGCGCTTACCAGTCCGGCCAGAAGCCGGACGCCATCGTGAAGGACTTGCGCAAGGACCAAGAGCAAGTTCGTCGCATTCAGTCGTCGCTCTTATACGATAAGACTCTTGAATTCTTGGTCGACCAGGCTAAGGTTTCAGAGGCTTAGTGACGAGCCGACGCCTAGATAGCTAGGTGTCAATACGCTTACAATTATATTACCCAACGTGTCTTACTACTTACCAAACGTTATTGAGAACACCGGCCGCGGCGAGCGCAGCATGGACATTTACTCCCGTCTTCTGAAGGACCGTATCGTTTTTATCGGTACGCCCATCAATGACGAGATTGCGAACGCCATTATCGCTCAGCTGCTTTTCCTCCAGATGGAGGATCCCAAGAAGGACATCAACGTGTACATCAACTCCCCGGGCGGCAGCGTCACGGCAGGAATGGCGATTTACGACACGATGAACTTCCTGTCCTGTGAAATCTCGACGTGGTGTATTGGAATGGCGGCCAGCATGGGGACGATCCTGCTGGCAGGCGGTACTAAGGGTAAGCGTTATGCCTTGCCGAACAGCCGAGTGATGATCCACCAGCCATCGGGCGGAGCGGGAGGCCAAGCCTCCGACATCTCCATCCAGGCCAAGGAAATCATTCGTTGGCGCGAAACGTTGAATGGGGTGCTGGCTGAGAAAACTGGCCAGTCTGTCGAACGTATCCAGAAGGATTCGGACCGAGACTACTGGATGACCTCCCAAGAGGCTCTCGACTACGGTGTGATCGACCACGTTTACACTGGAAACAATCCCAAGGCTGACAAGTAGCACCTTATAGATGGCAAAATCCTCACGCATGACACTCTGCTCCTTCTGCGGAAAATCGCAGTCGGAGGTACGCAAAATGATCGCCGGTCCCGGCGTTTATATCTGCGACGCTTGCGTGTCGGTATGCAAGACGATCATCGAGCGCGAGCTCGGCGGTGACGAGAAGACGGACGAAGAAAAGCCAGCCTTCAAGCTGATCAAGCCAACCGAGATCAAGGCGGTTCTCGATCAGCATGTCATCGGACAAGACCATGCCAAGAAGGTCCTCTCTGTCGCGGTCTACAACCATTACAAGCGCCTTGGCTTCGAGGTGGGCAAGGCTGGCAAGGGAGAAGGCGACGAAGAAGCGGTTATCGCGGCGCCTCCGTCCGAATACGCGGACATCGAAGTGGATAAGAGCAATATCCTTCTGGTGGGGCCCACCGGTTCCGGCAAGACCTTCCTCGCTCGTAACCTGGCTCGCATCTTGGATGTGCCGTTTGCGATCGCTGACGCGACTACGCTGACGGAAGCGGGTTATGTGGGCGATGACGTGGAAAACATCGTATTACGTCTCCTTCAATCTGCCAACTATGACGTGAAGCGCGCCGAGTGCGGGATTATCTACGTCGACGAAATCGACAAGATCGGCCGCAAGACCGAGAACGTTTCAATTACGCGTGACGTATCCGGTGAAGGGGTACAGCAGGCGCTACTCAAGATTTTAGAGGGGACTACCTGCAACGTTCCACCGCAAGGCGGACGCAAGCACCCGAATCAGGAGTACATACAGGTAGACACGTCGAAGATCCTTTTCATCTGCGGAGGCGCTTTTGTTGGCCTCGACGAGGTGATCCAGAAGCGCTCCGGCGGCTCTACCCTTGGTTTCGGGGCTGGCAAGAAGGAAGCCCTTACGGGGGAAGACGTCATGAAGAAAATCGAGCCGGAGGACTTGGTAAAGTTTGGCATGATTCCGGAATTTATCGGTCGTCTTCCTGTGGTCTCCGTTCTTGAGCAGCTCAGCGTGGAAGACTTGGAGAACATCCTTCTCAACACGAAGAACTCGATCGTGAAGCAGTACTCCAAGCTCTTCGCAATCGACGGGGTCAAGTTGAACCTGACTGCGGGCGCTGTGAAAGCGGTTGCGGAAAAGGCAATCGAGCTGCGCACCGGAGCGCGCGCGTTGCGATCCATCATGGAGAACTTGACCTTGGAAATCATGTACGAAATCCCAGATCGCGACGATATTGACGAGGTTGTTATCAGCCGCGACGTGGTTCTCGGAAAGAAGAAGCCTGTTTTCAAGAAGTCTGAGTCCAAGCAAGACGCAGCGTAGTTGATAAGCTAATACTTTACTGAAGCCGCCCAAGTTTGGGCGGCTTTTTTTTAGTAGCGCTGAGCTTTAGCCAGCGTCCCCGAGGAATGGCTCCTGCAAGGCTGTACGCTGGCTAAAGCTCAGCGCTACGAGACCAAAAAGGGGCAGCATCCCTTGCGAAATGCTGCCCAATGGCGGAAAGGGCCTTTTGGGGGCCCGAGGAACCTGTATCAGGCGGGGACCTGCGGTCCGCGCATGTCCTTGAACTCCAAGAAACGCTCGTGCATCTGGAAGGCGGTCTTCAAGGTCTGCGGGGTGTGTCCGCCTTTGAAGCTTTGGAAGTAGTCCAGCAGCTGCGGGCGATATTCAGGGTGGACGCAATTGTTGATGATTGCCGTGGCGCGATCTTGCGGGTCCTTTGAACGGAGGTCGGCGATGCCTTGCTCGGTGATAAGGACCTGAACGCTGTGTTCGCTGTGGTCGAGGTGACTCACGAAGGGAACGATGGTGCTGATGGCTCCTCCCTTGGCGATCGAAGGGCAGGTGAAGATCGAGATGTAGGCATTGCGGGTGAAGTCGCCCGAACCGCCGATACCGTTCATCATCTCCTTACCCATCACGTGGGTGCTGTTCACGTTGCCGAAAAGGTCTACTTCTATCGCTGTATTGATAGAGATGATACCGAGCCGGCGAATGATTTCCGGATTGTTGGAAATTTCTTGCGGACGCAGCAGAAGCCGACGCTTGAAGTACTCGTAATTGTCGTAGGTTTGCTTGAGGACCTCGGGGCTTAGGGTGAGGGAGGTCGCGCTGGCGAACTTGATCTTGTCCTCTTTCATCAGAGAGATGACGGAGTCTTGGATGACTTCTGAGTACATCTCGAAACTCGGAATCTCGTCGTTGTCTCCGAGGGCTCCCAGGACCGCGTTGGCGATGTTTCCCACGCCCGACTGGATGGGAAGGAACTCAGAGGGAATGCGGCCGGAACGCATTTCGCTGGCGAGGAAGGTAGCGACGTTTTCGCCGATCTTCATGGTTGTCTCGTCCGAATCGCGGAAGCCTCCGATCTCGTCCGGTTGTCGGGACGCCACCACGCCTACGATTTTGTTGGGATCGAGTTGGACGTATTCAGTGCCGATACGTCCGTCGCAGCGGCAAAGGTTGATAGGGCGGCGGTGTGGCGGATCGAGCGGCTCGTAGATGTCGTGCAAGCCGTAGAGCGATTCCTGATGTGAGGTATTGAGCTCTATGATAACCTTTTCAGCGACGCGGGCGAGCGTTGGCGAAGCTCCTACGGAGGTCGTCAGGATGATCTTGCCGTCGGCTTGAACTTCGCTGGCTTCGATTACGGCCACGTCAACTTTTCCCAGAAAACCGTAGCGCAGGTTCTGCGGTAGCTGGGAAAGGTGCATGTCGAAGAACTTGGTCTTGCCGATATTGATGTTCTTTCGGAGGAACTTGTCCGATTGGTAAGGTGTACGCCAGGCGACTGCGTCGGCTCGAGCGAGCTCGCCGTCGAGGGAATCTCCTGTGGAGGCTCCCGTGATGACGCCGATCTTGAAGGGGCGTCCGGAGTTGTGCTCGTCGTTGGCGAATTTTGCGATGGCTTTGGGGACGACTTTAGCGGCGCCTGCCGGCGTGAATCCGCTGAAGCCAACCGTCATACCATTTGTAATATAACTAGCTGCTTCCTCTGGGGTGAGTTCTTTGAGCTTCTTCATTTCTATCTCTGGTAATGGATGCCGCGCGGTCGAGCCGCGCGGACTTTTAAGGGAGTTGAACCAGCAAGTGGGAGGGGCCTAGTGCGCGCCGCCCATGACGGTCATAAAATAGCCAGCAACTAGTGCTGTACCGATGACGCCGGCCACGTTGGGTCCCATGGCGTGCATGAGGAGGAAGTTTCCGGAGTCGGCCTTCTGGCCCTCTACCTGACTTACGCGAGCAGCCATGGGCACCGCGGAAACTCCAGCGGAACCGATGAGCGGGTTGATCTTGTTCTTGGAGAACAGGTTCATGAGCTTCGCCATCAGCACGCCGGAGGAAGTCGCGATGCCGAAAGCCACGATGCCGAGTGCCAGAATGGCGAGGGTTTCCGTTCTCAGGAATCGGTCGCCTGTCATGGTTATACCAACGCTGGTTCCCAAAAAGATCGTGATCACGTTGATCAGTTCGTTTTGGGCGGCCTTGGAGAGTCGCTCGGTCACTCCGCATTCGCGGAGGAAGTTTCCGAGCAGGAGCAATCCTATAAGCGGTGAAGCCGCTGGCACGAGAAGTATGCAGAATATAACTACAACCAAGGCGAAGATAAGCTTCTCCAAGCGGGACACTTTGCGAAGGCTCTTCATGCGGATCTTACGCTCATTTTTCGTTGTCAACGCCCGCATTATTGGCGGCTGGATCACGGGCACCAAGGCCATGTAGCTGTAGGCGGCGACTGCGATAGGCGCCAATAATTCAGGCGCCAAGCTGTTCGCTAGAAAAATGGACGTGGGTCCGTCGGCCCCGCCGATGATACCGATCGCCGCCGCTTGGCTGGAATTGAAGATTCCCATCGCCATCGCTCCCGCATAGGTCGCGAACACTCCGAATTGGGCGGCTGCTCCGAGCAAGAGGGTGCGAGGGTTGGCGATGAGTGGACCGAAGTCGGTGAGGGCCCCAACTCCCAGGAAGATCAAGGGAGGGAAGAGCTCTAGGATAATGCCCAAGGAGATGTAGTGGAAGAAGCCGCCTGTATGGGCGCTGTGCACCTGCGTCAGTTGGGCGCCTTGTACTACGGTATCCCCTTCCGTCGCCTTGAGCTCAGCGATGCTGCCCGAGGCATTGGCCCAGACCAGGTGGTCGGTCGAGCGAATGGCGACGGGAACTTCATTGATCACGACTTCGATTTCGGCGTACTCGGGCAGGACGGCGAATGCCTGCTCGCGTTCGGGACGAATGACGAAGAGAAGGGTTTGCCCGTCGGTTTCCGCTTTTGCGAATTGGTCGAGCAGGAGAGCTTGGGCCTCCGTCTTCTCCTTCAATTTGCCGACTAGGTTCGGCATCTCGTGCGCCACCGCTGGCATGGTTATCTTCTGTCCGAGTTCCACGGTGGAGATGACCACGGTGCCGTTTACGGGACTGAGGATGGGCCCGGCGGGCGGGTTGACCATGTTTTGGGTGGGCAAGTTAGCGAGCAGGGCTCCGAACGCGATCGGCACGAGCAGCAAGGGCTCGAACTTCTTGAAGACCGCGAGGTAGAGCAGCACTGCCGCTACGAGCCACATGACGATCATGCGCCACTCGAGAGCGAAGAATCCTGTTTGGTAGAATAGCTCTTCGATTTGCTTCATAGCATTAGGGTGAAAGGTTCTCGGGTCGGCCCGGCTATGAGAGGGTGAGAAGCGCTCCGCCTTCGTCGACCGATTGACCGTCGCTCACGTGGATCGCAGTTACGGTGCCGCTCGTGGGGGCGCTCACGATGGTATTCATCTTCATGGCCTCGAGGGTGACGACCTGATCGCCAGCTGCGACGCTGTCTCCCACCTTTACGTCTACGGAAACGACCTTTCCGGAGAGCGGGCTGGGAACGTCTCCAGCGGCTGCGGGAGCCGAGCCGGCCGCAGGCGCGGGAGCGGCGGGCGCTGCTGCTACGGGAGCGGCGACAGCCGCCGGGCGGGAGCGACCCTGAGTTGAGGAGCGCTTAACGGGCTCGTTTTCTTCGCCGAGAATCTCGACATCGACGTCGTAGGTTTTGCCTTCGATGGTGATACGTAAGTGTTTCATTGTGAAAATAGTCTAAAGTGTGTATTGAATTATGGATACGAATCGCGTTCCTAGCGAACGCGGTGGGAAGAGAAGATCTCGCGTCGACCTTCCTGGGCCCAGCCTTGCCCGCTTCCCTTGATGCTCACGATTCGTTGCGGGCGCCCTTTTAGGATGACATGGGTTGCGGTAGCGATGAGCGCGATGATGTGCTCGGGTATGTCTCCCTCGGTTTCGATACCCTCGCTTTGCGCCTTCGGCGCGACGGGAGCAGCCGGGGCAGGGGGGGGCGACTTCTTTGTTTCCGGCTCTTTTATGAGTCGGGTACAGAGAACGCCGATTAGCGAGGTTACGATCGATAGGGTCGCAAGGACGACCAGTACGAAGAGAAAGCCAATCACTATGAAAGAGACGTTCTCCATTACGGTCGGCTTGGCCCCGAATGCTGCTATTGTAGGAATCATCATAGCCTTAAGGTGTGCATTTCTGCTTAATTATCCAGTGGCTCGATCAAAGTGGGATGTTGCCATGCTTCTTTGGTGGCCGCGTGTCGCGCTTTGAGAGCGTGAGGCGGAGGGCCTGAGCGATTTTTGATCGCGTTTCAGCTGGCTCGATAACATCCGTGATCATGGCGTTGGCAGCGGCTTGGTAGGGAGAGGCGAATTCGTCGTGATACTCTTCCACCAGTTCCGCCGTGCGCTTGGCAGGATCCTCCGCTTCGGCGATTTCCTTCTTGAAGAGGACTCCGACTGCGCCTTCGGCCCCCATGACGGCGATTTCTGCGGTTGGCCACGCGTAGACCACGTCAGCCCCCATGTCAGACGAGCACATGGCGAGGTAGGCTCCGCCATAAGCCTTGCGCATGATTAGGGTGATCTTGGGCACGGTAGCTGACGCGTAGGCGAACAGCATCTTGGCCCCGTGGCGAATGATGCCGCCGCGCTCTTGAGCGAGTCCTGGCATGAATCCGGGGACATCGACTAGGTTAACGATGGGGATATTGTAGATATTACAGGTACGGATGAAGCGGGCTCCCTTGTCCGAGGAGTCGATATCCAAGGTGCCGGCCTTTACCTTCGGGTTGTTTCCGATGATGCCGACAACGATGCCTCCGATGCGGGCGAAACCGGTAATGAGGTTTGGAGCGAAATCGCGCATGATTTCAAAGAAGTGCTCGTCGTCTACCAAGTAGGAGATGACCTCGTGGGTATCGAGTGGCATCTTGTTGGTGTCGGGCACGGCCTCGTTCATGCGTGGGTCGTGAGGGATTTCCCACTCGGCGTCCAAATGGTGGGGGGGATCCGAGATGTTGTTGCTGGGCAGGTAGGAGAGGAGCTCAGCGGAAAGCTCGATCGCATGCTTGTCGTCGTCGGCTACGATGTGGATGTTTCCTGCAACGGAGGCGTGGGCGGATGCGGTTGCGAATTGCTCCAGCGAGGCGTTCTCGCCGGTTGCCGCCTTGATGACTCCCGGCCCGCAGATGAACATGTTTGCGTTCTTCTGCGTCATGATGATGAAGTCGGCGAGGGCGGGCGAATAGGCTGCTCCGCCAGCGCAGGGACCGGCGATGATAGCGACTTGGGGCACCACGCCCGACAGGAAGACGTTCTTGTAGAATACCTGACCGTATCCAGAAAGTGAATCCACGCCTTCTTGGATACGAGCTCCTCCGGAGTCGTTGACGGAAACGACGGGAATGCCGGTGTCGTGGGCATAGTCCATCAGATCGCAGATCTTCTTGGAGTGGATACGTCCGAGGGCGCCGCCGCCGACCGTGAAGTCTTGGCTGAAGGCGGCAACCGGGCGACCGTCGACGAAGCCTGCCCCGCAGACGACACCGTCGCCTGGGAGCTTCTTGTCCTTCAGTCCGAAACGGTGGCAGGTGTGGGCCGCGTGTTGGCCGAACTCCTGAAACTCACCGTTGTCAAACAAAGCCTGGAGGCGTTCGCGAGCCGAGAGTTGTCCCTTGGCTTTACGCTTTTCCAATTTGTCTTTTCCGCCCGCCAGCTCTGCGGTCTTACGCCTTGCGGAAAGGTCTTCCAACAATTTTGGGTTGATACTCATGTTCAGAGAAAAGGTTCTAAAATGACTTAGCAGGTATAGGTGTGGGGAGGGCTTAGCTCTGCTTGCTCATGCAAAACTCGGTGAGAACGCCGAAAGTCGATTTCGGGTGGAGGAAGGCGACTAGCTTTTCGCCCGCGCCCTCGATGGGCACTTCGTGTATGAGTGCGCAGCCGCTGTCCTTGGCCTTGTCGAGCTGTCCGCCAATGTTGTCGGTACGGAAGGCGATGTGGTGGATCCCTTCACCCTTCTTTTCTATGAACTTGGCGATGGGACTATCCGCATCGGTTGCTTCCAGAAGCTCAATGTGCACGTCCCCCGCCGCAAAAAAGGCGGTTTTCACCTTCTGGGACGCGACGACTTCGGTGCCGTGGAGCTCGAGGCCGAGCGATTCTTCGTAGTAGCGGGAGGCCTTTTCCAGGTCCTTCACCGCGATTCCGATATGGTCGATTTGCTGAATCATTATTTAATGATAGGTTTGTAATGATTTGAGACTTGACGATAAGAAATGCTAAAGTCAAACATTCTTACGTATCACATTAACTAATTTAAAAGTTTTGAGGCGAGAGCCCTGAGGTATGTGGAGGAGGTCCTAAGTCGCTTCTCCGGAGGGCTCGCTTGATCGGTTTTTCAACATGAGCACAGAAACGAACGAAGATCTTCTAAAAGATTTTAAACAAGCAACTTACGAAGAGTGGCGAGCGGCAGCGGAAGCGTTGCTCAAGGGCGCTCCCTTCGAGAAGCGTATGCTTACGAAAACTCCGGAGGGGATCGTGTTGCAGCCGATCTATCGCCAGGAGGATGTCGCAGAGCGAGTGACTTCCACGGAAGCGCCGGGGGAGGGCAATTTCGCTCGTGGGGCGAATCCTAGCGGTTACCTCGGCAGTCCTTGGGAGATCGCCCAGGAGCAGCCTTATGGGGATCCACAGGTTTTCAACGAGGCGCTCTTGAAGGATTTGAACGCGGGACAGAGCGCGGTGAACGCGCTGCTGGACTCTGCTTCGCAGTTGGGCTTGGATCCTGACCAGGCGACGGACGCGCAAGTGGGCGAATGTGGTCTCTCCCTGTCGACCTTGGACGATCTGAAGGTGGCTCTCAATGGCGTGAAGGCAGGCTACCTTCCGGTGTATTTCCAATCTGGATGCGCGGGACTTAGCACGCAGGCCCTTTTCAACGCTTGGTTGAAGGAACAGGGATTGGATACGGCGCAGGTGAAGGGGGGCCTCAACATGGACCCTTACGGAGTCTTGGCTGCTCGCGGAAAGTTGCCTGCTTCCTTGGATGCCTTGTTGGATGAGTTGGCTTTGCTGGTGAGGCATAATGCCCAAAATGCTCCCGACTTCTCCGCAGCCGGTATCAGCGGCATCCCTTATCACGGCGCTGGAGCTAGCGCTACGGAAGAACTGGCCAGCGTACTCTCCACAGGAGTCGCTTATCTGAGGGCTATGGATGCGCGTGGCATTTCTGTAGACGAGGCGGCGGGTCAGTTGCGTTTCACCTTGTCGATTGGCGGTAATTTCTTCATGGAGATCGCTAAGTTCAAGGTTGCTCGCATGCTGTGGGCTCGAGTCGTCAAAGAACTGGGAGGGGGGCCAGAAGCGTGCCGTATGAAGATCCATGCTCGCACTGGCATGGCGAACAAGACCCAGCTCGATCCTTACGTGAACATGTTGCGAACCACGACGGAGGCCTTTTCGGCAGTGGTAGGTGGAGCTTCGAGCATATGCGTGGGCTGTTTCGACGAGACGGTGCGTTTGCCGGACGACTTCTCTCGTCGCCTTGCGCGCAACTTGCAGGTGATTTTGCAGGAAGAGTGCGAACTCACACATGTGATCGATCCTGCGGGTGGCTCTTGGTACATCGACTCTCTCACCGACGAGCTAGCCAAAAAAGCCTGGGCGGCATTCCAAAACTTGGAAAAGGAGGGCGGAATAGTGGCCTCCCTCAAGTCAGGAAAATGGCAGGAGACGCTCGCCGCCACGCGAGCCTCCCGCGAAAGCATGTTAGGACAACGTCGTGCTAGCCTGATCGGAACCAACCAGTATCCAAATCTCGAAGAAAAGCCCCTGGAGGCTCGGGTTGTCACGAATCCAGCTTTTAAGGACAAGGCCCGCAACGCGGCCAAGTCGCGTCGCCAGGAGAACGACTGCGCCGCAGTTCGTAAGGCTTATGAGGATACGCCGGAAGGTGAGAAGATTGTCTTCTTGATCGATGCGATCGCTAAGGGAGCGACCGTTGGATGCGTTACCAAGCTCTTCCGTTCCGATGCTGTTGAAGAGATTTTGGATACGCCGCTACCGAGCTGGCGCCTTGCTCAGCGCTACGAAGCGTTGCGGGCAGCAGCGGCTAAGTACAAGGAAAAGACAGGTACGGCTCCACAAATTTTTCTCGCGAATCTAGGGCCGTTGAAGAAACACAAGATACGGGCCGACTTCACCCGCTCCTTTTTTGCGGCAGGTGGATTCGAATGTATCTACGGATCTGGTATCGAAGACGTCGATACAGGAGTTAAGGACTTTATCAGGTCAGGCGCCCGAATTGCCGTCATGTGCGGTACGGATCCGGACTATGTCGAAAAGGTACCTGAGCTAGCATCGGCTCTTAAGAAAGCGGCACCCGATATGACGCTGCTCTTAGCGGGCTTTCCCGGAGACAATCTGGCGACGTTCAAGGAAGCAGGTTTAGACGACTACATTTTCGTGAAGTCGAACAACTACGAAGTGAATAAAGCCCATCTCGAATGGCTTGGTGTTCTGTAATTAAAAAATTTATACAATGAAAACAGTAGATTTCTCTACGCTTGCTTACGAGGCGAACGAGACCGACGCGCAGGGCTCGAATTGGAAAGCGGCTTTCAAGGCGGAAAGCGGCAAGACTCCACACGAAACGTCTCACGAGACCATGGAGCGGATTCCGGTAAAGCCGCTCTACACGAAAGTGGATTGCGAGGGTATGACGCATCTCGGCTTCACGGCCGGTTTGGCTCCTTTCTTACGTGGGCCCTACGCGACGATGTACGTCTTCCGTCCGTGGACGGTGCGTCAGTACGCGGGATTTTCAACGGCGGAAGAGTCGAATGCGTTCTACCGCCGCAACATTGCTGCAGGGCAGCAAGGCCTCTCCGTGGCGTTCGACCTGGCGACGCACCGCGGCTACGACAGCGACCACCCGCGAGTTTCTGGTGACGTGGGCAAGGCCGGTGTTGCGATCGACTCGGTAGAGGACATGAAGATCCTTTTCGACAAGATCCCATTGGACCAAGTTTCCGTATCCATGACGATGAACGGGGCGGTAATTCCGGTTCTCGCCTTCTATATCGCAGCGGCGTTGGAGCAAGGTTGCACCTTAGATCAACTGAGCGGAACGATCCAAAACGACATCTTGAAGGAGTTCATGGTACGGAACACCTATATTTATCCGCCTGCTCCCAGCATGAAAATCATCGGCGACATCTTCGAGTTTACTTCGAAGAACATGCCACGCTTCAATTCGATCTCTATCTCCGGTTACCACATGCAAGAAGCGGGAGCCACCGCAGACTTGGAAATGGGCTATACGCTGGCGGACGGACTTGAGTACTTGCGCAAGGGGGTAGACGCGGGGCTCGACATCGACAGCTTCGCTCCACGGCTCTCCTTCTTCTGGGCGATCGGTAAGAACTTCTTCATGGAAGTCGCCAAGATGCGAGCAGCTCGCCTGCTCTGGGCCAAGCTGGTCAAGCAGTTCAACCCGAAGAACCCGAAGTCGCTTGCCTTGCGTACGCACTCGCAGACTTCCGGTTGGTCGCTGACCGAGCAAGACCCCTTCAACAACGTTGCTCGCACGGCGATCGAAGCTTTGGCAGCAGCTTGCGGACATACCCAAAGTTTGCATACAAACGCCTTGGACGAGGCCATTGCGCTGCCGACGGATTTCTCCGCTCGTATCGCTCGCAATACCCAGCTTTTCCTGCAGGAGGAGACCGGCATCTGTAATGTGATCGACCCTTGGGGCGGCAGCTACTACGTGGAGTCCTTGACCAAAGATTTGATGGAGAAAGCATGGGCTCACATCGAGGAGATCGAGTCGCTCGGCGGCATGACGAAGGCGATCGAGGAGGGCATTCCCAAGCTTCGTATCGAAGAGGCGGCAGCTCGTCGCCAAGCGCGCATCGACAGCGGCGCGGAGACGATCGTGGGACTCAACAAGTTCCGCTTGGAAAAGGAAGATCCGCTAGAGATTCTCGATATCGACAACTCCGCGGTACGCGATTCGCAGATCAAGCGTCTCGAGGCGCTGCGAGCGAACCGTGATGCGGCAAAGTGCAAGGCAGCGCTCGATGCCTTGGCCGCCTGCGCGGCGGGAGGCGAAGGCAACCTGCTTGGGCTCGCGGTGGAAGCGGCGCAAGCTCGTGCATCTCTCGGCGAAATCTCGGATGCGATGGAGGCGACCTTTGGCCGTTACAAGGCCCAGATTCGCTCCATTTCAGGCGTCTACTCGAAGGAATTTGGAAAGGGCAACTCTATGGATGAGGTCAAACAGTTGGTAGAAAAGTTCGAGAAGTTGGAAGGCCGGCGTCCGCGTATCATGGTAGCAAAGCTCGGCCAAGACGGACACGACCGCGGCGCGAAGGTTGTATCGACAGCGTATGCAGATCTTGGATTCGACGTCGACATTGGGCCGCTTTTCCAAACTCCGGAAGAAGCTGCACGTCAAGCGGTGGAGAACGACGTTCACGTGCTCGCGATGAGTTCCTTGGCCGCGGGGCACAAGACCTTGTTGCCCATGTTGGTGAAAGCTCTCAAGGCTCATGGCCGCGAAGACATTCTGGTCGTTTGTGGCGGAGTTATCCCTGCTCAGGACTACGACTACCTCTATGAGAACGGCGCGAGCGCCATCTTTGGGCCTGGCACGATTATCCCAGAGTCGGCCAAGAAGATTCTCGAAGCTCTTGTCGAGACCTTCGAAGAGGCAGTATGAGCGAGCAGGGCAAGACCCGTGCGCCAGAGTGGCATCCAAGCGACGCCGACAAGACCAAATTTGCGGGTGAGGTGATGGCCGGTAAGGTCGAATCCTCGCCCGCGATCAAGGTCGTGCGCAAGCCGCGGAGAGCTCCACTCGACGTGGAGCAGCTCTCAGAAGGCATTCTGGCGGGCAACCGAACAGCTTTGGCCCGCGGTATCACTTGCGTAGAGAGCGAGGCGCCGCGGCATCAAGAGATCGCTCGCGAGCTGTTGCGTCGTTGTTTGCCTCACTCTGGAGATTCGATTCGGATCGGCATCACCGGAATTCCGGGAGCAGGCAAAAGCCAGTTTTTGGAATGTATCGGCAAGTTGCTCTGCGAAGCGGACAAGCGAATTGCGGTACTTGCTGTGGACCCTAGCAGTTCAGTGACGGGTGGTAGCATTCTGGGCGACAAGACGCGCATGGAAAAGCTTTGCCGGGACGAACGGGCGTTCATTCGCCCGTCACCTGCCGGAAAAACGCTAGGTGGCGTGGCAGCGAAAACGCGCGAGTCGATCATCTTGTGTGAAGCCGCTGGATACAAGGTGATCTTCGTGGAGACGGTAGGTGTTGGCCAAAGCGAGATTGCGGTGCGTTCCATGGTGGATTTCTTTCTCTTGCTGCAATTGGCAGGAGCGGGCGACGAGCTGCAAGGGATCAAGAAGGGCGTGATCGAGATGGCGGACGCCATCGTGGTCAACAAGTCCGACGGAGATAATGTGGGCCGCACCAAAGTCGCTCGCGGCGAATATGCGCGGGTGCTTCATCACCTGCATCCCTTTACCGAAGGCTGGGAGCCCAAGGCGGTTTGCTGTTCAGGACTGGAAGGAACCGGCGTCTGGGACGTTTGGGAAATGGTGCAGGCCTTTTGCGAAAAGCTGAAAGTCGAGAACCGTTTTGAGTCCATTCGGGCCAAGCAAAATGCGAAGTGGTTTCGCACCTTGCTGGAGCAGCGTGTGTTGGACTCGTTCTACCGGAGACAAGCGGTTGACGAAACCTTTGCAGAGCTGGAACGTAGTGTATCCGAAGGTAGGATACCGGTGATCGAAGCGGTGGAGAAGGTGTTGGGGTAGGAGCGAGCTTGCTCGCGATTCGGTTGGTGTATTTGGGTGGCGGGATCGCGAGCGAGCTCGCTCCTACTGATTTAGCCATTCCAGGGACTTGTCGGCCATGAACTGTATCCAAGCGGGGTGCTCGTTCATGCAGGGAACAGCGGTAAATTTCTCGCCTCCGGCTTCGAGGAATTCCTCTTTTCCTTCCATGGCGATTTCTTCGAGCGTTTCCAGGCAATCGGAGACGAAGGCAGGAGTCATGACGACAAGCTTCTTTTTGCCCTTCTCGGGAAGTTCCTCCAAGACGTGGTCGGTATAGGGAGTGAGCCAGGGCTCGCGGCCGAGACGGGACTGGAAGGATATGGACCATTTCCCTTCAGGAATGCCGGCTCGCTTTACGAAGAGCTCGGTGGTTTTGACGCACTGGTGCTTGTAGCAGGTGCTGTGCGCTGGGCTGCAGGTGGTACAGCAGTCCTTGACGACGTTGCAATGCGCTTTTGAGGAGTCGGCTTTGTTGAGGTGCCGCTCGGGAATGCCATGGTAAGAGAACAGCAAATGGTCGTATTCGTCCTCTAGATACGGTTTCGCGCTTTTGTAGAGGGCTTCGATATAGGCAGGGTCGTTGTAGAAAGGTTGCTGAGTGGTCACTTTCATCTCCGGAGCCTTAGCGGCGACCTCTTCCATGACCTTGACGACGACAGTCTCGTAGCTGGACATGGCGTAGTGCGGATACAGGGGAACGAGGAAAACGTTTTTCACTCCGTTGGCTTTCATGCGATCGATGGCCTCGGGAATGGAGGGGCTTCCGTAGCGCATGGCGAGCTCGACGGTGGGCTCGATCTTCTCTTGCAGAAGCTTTTGTAAGTTCTTGCTGGTCACGATCAGCGGCGAGCCTTCCTCGGTCCAAACTTTCTGGTAGGCTTCAGCCGATCGTTTGGGACGGGTCGGGAGGATGAAGCAGTTCAAGACGAACTGTTGAAGCGGTTTCCAGGTGTCGAGAACGCGGTCGTCGGAGAGGAATTCCTTGAGGTAGCGGCGAACATCCGCGGTGGATGTCGAGTCTGGCGATCCAAGATTTACGAGAAGTACTGCGTTTTCGCTCATAGTTTCAGGTTTTTAAAGGGGTTGAAGCGGAAAGCATCAAGAAAACAGCGGCGATTGTGCGGAAATAGCGATAAATAGAGGCTATAGAAAATTTCGATCGGATTCCCGATGTGCTTAAAATTCACGGTTTTCGCGGATCGATTCAACGGGATAACCGATTCGCTCGAGGAACAGTTTCCTAAAAAAGCTCAGATCGCTGTAGCCGAGGTTGATGGCGATTTCTTCGATGGAGAGGGAGGACTGCTGGATCTGCCGTTTGGCCTCTTCCATGCGGCGGCGGATGACGTAGTGAATGGGCGGCTCGTTCATCATGCGGCGGAAGGAGCGAGCGAAGGCTCCTCGAGGCATTTGGGCTTCTTTGGCGAGTGCGGCAACGGTCCATTTGCGTGCGAGATCGTTCTCGATGGCGTGAAGCGCTTCGCAAGCGTTCGAGTCGAAGTCGCCAGCGTGACGGGCGGCCTCTTCCACCAAGAGGCGGATGAGCATGTTGATGGCATCCTGGAAGAGCGGGTCGTTAGTCCGATGGCTGACGACCAATTCCGCCAAGGTTTCTAGGCTGCGTACTTTACGGATGAATACGCTGTGGAAGGGCCGCTCGCCTGGAGGGAGGGCGGCGAGCTTTCCGTTTGTATCCAGAATGTCAAAGCGAGCGAGAAAGAGGAAGAGCGGATAGGAAGGGTTTTGCTGGGCCGCGACTTTGGATCCTGGTTTCAGGAAATAGCAAATGCCTTGGCGGAGATCGGAAGCGGCGCCGTTGACGATGAGCTGTCCGCGGCCTTCTAGGATAAGAAGGAGGGCGTGCTCGGGAAGGGAATCGACGTTCCAGCTCCAGATGGGCTCGCAGTGGTAGAGAACGGGCGGTGTGGTCAGCCTGAGCTTTCCGTGTTCGAGGATCCACTGGAGGTCGTGGTGGGGCATGGAGATCCAGTGTAGCTAGAGGCTGCGTTTTGTCTAATGGGAATGTTGGGTTGCTCTTGCAATGCGGACGCGGGTCAAAGGCGTGCAGCAGGGACTGATCCTGCCGATGCGGCGTGCCGCGAGTGTCTGGTCAAGATACATGGTTAACAGGTGTTAACAGACATGGTTAACACTTCTGTATGCCGTGGATGGAGACCGATAAGATAACCCAAAGAAGAGATTTCGTCTTCCTGGCATCGAAGCCTGGAGCGAACAAACGCGAGCTGATCCGCCGTTTCGGCATAAGCCCGCCGACTGCCTACAAGTGGCTGGAGCGCTACCGCAAGGAAGGCTTGCCTGGTCTGGAGGACCGCTCGCGTCGGCCGGCGGGGCAGCCCAACAAGAGCTGCCCCGAGGTGGAGAGGAAGGTCTTGGAGCTTCGCCGCAAGCACGACTGCTGGGGAGCGCGCAAGCTGCGCCGCCTGCTGCAAAACGCCGGGGAAAAGGAGCTTCCCTCGGCGACCACCGTGCACAACATCATCCGCCGCGCCGGCTTGCTCGGCCAAGGCTCTCGCCCGTGCGTGGCGCCCAGGAGCTTCGAGCGTTCGCAGCCCAACGAGCTTTGGCAGATGGACTTCAAGGGGCACTTCGAGATGGCCGGGTCGAAGCGCTGCCACCCGCTCACCGCCTGCGACGACCACTCCCGCTTCAACCTCATCCTCAAGGCCTGCGAGGACGAGAGGACCTCCACGGTGCAGGAATGCCTGCTGTCATGCTTCGGCAAGTACGGGCTGCCTTGGGCCATCCTCTGCGACAACGGTTCGCCCTGGGGGCGGGGGTTCGGGGCGGCCAGCGAGCTGGAGGCCTGGCTGCTGCGCCTGGGGGTGGAGACGATCCACGGCCGCCCCCTGCACCCCCAGACGCAAGGCAAGGAGGAACGCTTCCACCAGACCCTCAAGCACGAGCTGCTGGGCAGGACCACGCTGTGGCGCGACCTCGAGCATTGCGACCGGGAGTTCGCCCGGTTTCGCGAGACCTACAACCACGTCCGCCCGCACCGCTCGCTCGATCTCGACTGCCCCGCCGACCGCTACCGCGCCTCGGAGCGAGCCTTGCCCGCGACCATACCCCACTGCCTGAGCTTCTACGGCGAGGCCGAGCAGGTGCGCAAGGTGAAGAGCAAAGGCGACCTGATGTTCAAGGGACGCAGCTTCTTCATCGGAAGGGCCTTCATCGGGGAAAGCGTGGCGATAAACCAGTTCGACGATCTTCGCTGGGAAGTTTTCTACTGCTGGAAAAGCTTGGGGATGATCGACCTGAGCCGCGCGACCAAGCCTAGAAACAACTACAACGCGCTTCTTGCTCCCCCTGGACGCCTAGGCGTCCAGGGGGAGCAAGAAGCCCACCTGAAAAGCGTTAACCATGTACCTTAACATGTGTTAACTATGTCCTTGCGCTAAACA